>PLQY01000013.1 GCA_003160265.1 Peptococcaceae bacterium
CGCGACCAGGTCTTGATGACCTTTTTGGCGCTCTTCTCGTTCAACTGGTTGATCCGGTCCAACAGTCTCTGTTCGCAGTACGGTCCCTTTTTGAGAGAACGGCCCACTGCTAGCTCCCTCCTATTTGGGATGTGCGAGGTGTGAGGTGAGAGGTGAGATTCTTGTTGGCATTAGCTCCGCTAATGCCTTCTATTCCCACTTCCCAATTCCCACTTCCCAATTCCCACACTACTTGGTGCGTCGCTTGACGATCATTTTATCTGAAGCCTTCTTCTTGTGGCGCGTCTTGGCGCCCAGTGCCGGTTTACCCCACGGAGTTACCGGATTGCGCCCGATCGGCGAGCGGCCCTCGCCGCCGCCGTGCGGGTGGTCGACCGGGTTCATCGCCGAGCCGCGCACTGTCGGCCTGATCCCCAACAAACGGTTGCGGCCTGCCTTGCCGATACTGACGTTCTCATGGTCCAGGTTGCCTACCTGACCGATGGTCGCCCGGCAGTTCAAGTGAACCAGCCGCACCTCTCCCGATGGCATCCGGACGTGGGCATAATCCCCCTCCTTGGCCATCAGTTGGGCGGAACCTCCTGCCGAACGCACCATCTGGCCGCCCCGCCCAGGATGGAGTTCGATATTGTGCAGCAGCGTGCCGGTAGGAATATTCCTCATGGGTAGCGTGTTGCCCGGCTTGATGTCCACATCGGCGCCCGAGAGCACCGTGTTCCCCACCGACAGCCCGAGAGGCGCCAGAATGTAGCGCTTCTCCCCATCGGCGTAGTGCAGCAGGGCAATGTTGGCCGAGCGGTTGGGGTCATACTCCAGGGTCGCTACCTTGGCCGGAATACCGTCCTTGTTTCTCTTGTAATCGATCACCCGGTAATAGCGCTTCTGCCCCCCGCCCTGGTGGCGTACCGAGATGCGGCCCATATTGTTGCGCCCGGCCTTCTTGCGATTCGGCTCGAGCAGCGACCGCTCCGGCTTGTCTGTAGTCAATTCCCCAAAGGTCAGGACAGTCATCTGGCGTCGGCCGGGGGACGTGGGCTTATATTTTTTGATGGGCATGCTAGTTCCTCCTTAGAACAACCCTTCAAAGATCTCGATCTTGTCGCCGGGGGGCAGAGAGACGATTGCCTTCTTGCGGTTCGGGCGGTAGCCTGCCGGGGATTTCCCGACTTTTTTCTTCTTCCCCTTGATGTTGGCGGTGTTCACGCCCAGCACATGCACCTTGAACAGGCCCTCCACCGCCTTCTTGATCTCGATCTTGTTCGATTTCGGGTTGACGTAAAAGGTGTACTTGTTCATGCTTCTGGCCAGTTCGACGGACTTTTCCGTCACCACCGGTTTGAGCAGCGTGTCTTGAGGACTACGCATCGGCCAGCACCTCCCCTAACCGGTCCAGGGCGCCCCGGGTAAAGACGATCTTCTCCGCCACCAGGAGATCATAGGCATTGAGGTGGCCGGCCAGGGTACACCAGACTCCCGGCAGGTTATTGGTAACCCGTTCCAGCAACGGCTGGCGGTCGCCGGTCACCAGCATGGCGCCACCACCAGCTTCGATCGTCCTGAGGAGGCTGGCCATAGCCTTGGTCTTCGGTTCAGTGAGCTCAAACTCCTCAATCACGATCACGTCCCCTGCTCCGGCCCGGGCAGACAGGGCGGACAACAGGGCCAGCCGGCGCATTTTCTTGGGCAGCGCCTGGGTGTACTTGCGCGGGTGCGGCCCGAACACGATCCCGCCGCTGCGCCACAGGGGCGAGCGGAAGCTGCCGGCCCGGGCGCGCCCGGTTCCTTTCTGCCGCCAGGGCTTGCGGTTCGTTCCCTGTACCTCGCCCCGGGTCTTAGTATCGGCGGTGCCCGAGCGCCGGTTGGCCAGGTGGCGCACCACGGCCTGGTGCAAAACCGGTTCGTTCACGGTAGTACCAAACACCAGTTCGCTCAGGTCGAGGTCTCCGACCCTATCTCCGTTGGCGTTGTATACTGCAGCTTTAGGCATGTTCATTAGCTCCTTTCCTTGACTGTTCCCCAGCCCGGCGCCAAACTAATTTGCTGACTTCGCCGGAAATGTGTCGTATATACCATAAACGCTGTACATTAGTGCTGGGGAACGCGGCCACCCCGCTCCGCGCCCGCAAGCGGGCACCCAGCATGCGCGGGGTTTCCGGCTAGCGCAGCGAATCCCTGATCAGGATCAGTCCGGATCTTGCACCCGGTACTGCGCCCTTGAGCAGCAAGAGATTGCGGCCCAGGTCCACCTTCACGACTTTCAGATGCTGAACGGAAACCTTCTCGCCGCCCATCCTGCCGGGTAGCTTGCGCCCCTTGAAAACCCGGGCGGGGCCTTTGGCGCCCAGAGAGCCCGGCCGGCGGTGGTACTTGGAGCCGTGCGCCATGGGGCCGCGGTGCATGCCGTGCCTCTTGATGGCGCCGGCAAAGCCCTTGCCCTTGGAAGTGCCGCGGACATCCACGTAGTCCCCGGCGTTGAACACATCAACCTTGATCTCCTGACCGACGGCAAACTCGGTGAGGTCTGACGCCTCCACCCGAATCTCTCTCAAAAAGCGCTGCGGCTTTACTTTTCCTTTTTCAAACTGGCCGCGCATGGGGCGATTCAACCGATCGCCGCGCACCTCTTCATGACCAAGCTGCAGAGCGGCATAGCCATCCCGCTCCGGGGTCCTGATGTTCACGACAACGTTGGGGCCGGCCTCGATCACCGTTACTGGGACCGCCTTGCCCTCCTCGTCGAAGACCTGCGTCATGCCAACCTTTCTCCCGAGCAATCCTTTGCGCAACTATTTCACCTCCAACCCCAACTTGGTAGTTGGCCAAACCACCAACCACTATTTAGAGCTTGATCTCGATATCAACCCCGGCCGGAAGGTCAAGGCGCATCAGCGCATCGATCGTCTTCGGGGTCGGTTCCAGGATGTCGATCAGCCGCTTATGGGTACGCATCTCGAACTGTTCCCGGGAATCTTTATTCACGTGCGGAGAGCGCAGCACCGTGATGATGCTCTTCTCCGTCGGCAGCGGGACCGGCCCCGAGATCGATGCCCCCGTCCGCTGGGCTGTTTCCACTATCTTCTGGGCCGACTGGTCGAGTATTTTATGGTCAAAGGCCTTCAATCTGATCCGGATCTTCTGACGCGCCATGCATATTCCTCCTCACTAACGCCGCAATGGGCTGCGGCCCCGATGTGTGAGGCACCGCGCCCGCAAGCGGGCACCCGCTCGCATCACATCTAGGCAATACCGGTGACTACGCCGGAACCCACCGTGCGGCCGCCCTCACGAATAGCAAACCGCAGCCCCTCTTCGATGGCGATCGGGGTGATCAGTTCCACATCCATGTTGATGTTGTCGCCAGGCATCACCATCTCCACTCCATCCGGGAGCTTGATGATACCGGTGACATCGGTGGTCCTAAAGTAGAACTGCGGGCGATATCCCTGGAAGAACGGCGTATGGCGCCCTCCCTCTTCCTTGGTCAGGACGTAGACCTGAGACTTGAACTTGGTGTGCGGCTTGATGGAGCCCGGTTTGGCGATGACCATGCCGCGCTCCACGTCTTTGCGTTCGACGCCTCTCAGCAGCACGCCGATGTTGTCTCCGGCCATTCCCTGCTCCAGAATTTTGCGGAACATCTCCACGCCGGTGACGATCACCTTGCGAGATTGTTCATGCAGGCCGATCATCTCCACCTCGTCCTGTACCTTGACAACCCCGCGGTCCACTCTCCCGGTGACCACGGTGCCGCGTCCGGTAATGGTGAAGACGTCCTCGATCGGCATCAGCAGGGGCTTATCGATATCGCGCACCGGAGTCGGGATGTAATCGTCAACGGCGTCCAGGAGCTTGAGAATGGGGCCGCAGGACTCGCACTCCGCCTTGCCGCAACCACACTCCATGGCCTTCAGGGCGCTGCCGGCAATGACCGGGATCTCGTCGCCCGGGAACTCGTACATGCTGAGGAGTTCCCGGACTTCCAACTCCACCAGCTCCATGAGTTCGGGGTCGTCGACCATGTCCGCCTTGTTCAGGAAAACCACGATATAGGGAACGTTGACCTGACGGGCCAGCAAGACATGCTCACGAGTTTGAGGCATGGGGCCATCGGCGGCGGAGACCACCAGGATCGCACCGTCCATCTGGGCGGCGCCGGTGATCATGTTCTTGATGTANNTGTAGTCGGCATGGCCGGGGCAGTCAACGTGGGCGTAGTGCCGCTTCGCGGTCTCATACTCGACATGGGCGATAGCGATGGTAATGCCGCGCTCCCGCTCCTCCGGGGCTTTGTCGATCTCTCCGTAGGCGGTGGCGTTCGCCCAGCCCTTCTTGCTCAGGCAGATGGTGATCGCCGAAGTAAGGGTGGTCTTGCCATGGTCGATGTGGCCGATCGTACCGACGTTCACATGCGGCTTGGTGCGCTCGAACTTCTTTTTAGCCATTTCGGTATTCCTTCCTCTCTTGAGACATGAGATTTTTAACTTGACCTAGATGCTCATGCAATCCCCGTGCCGCATCGCCTCGGATGCGACAGGAGGCGCCTGCTCGTAATGGGAGTACTGCATCACGTAATTGCCCCGGCCCTGGGTCAACGACCGCAGGTCGGTGGAGTAGCCGAACATGGCGGCCAGGGGCACAAAACCCCGGACTGCCAGCACGACACCCCTCATCTCGGTGGCTTCGACCCGTCCGCGCCGGGCGTTGAGGTCACCGATCACCTCGCCCATGTAAGATTCCGGAACGACGATCTCGATGCGCATGGCCGGCTCCAGCAACACCGGAGCACCCTTTTCGGCGGCTGAGCGGAAACCCAGGGCGCCGGCGATCTTGAAGGCGATCTCCGAGGAGTCCACCTCGTGGTAGGAACCCCCGGTCAGCACCGCCTTGATGTCCACCATCCGGTATCCGGACAGCACACCATTTTCCATAGCCTCTTTGATCCCGGCGTCGACGGCGGGAATGAACTCTTTGGGGATCACCCCTCCAGTGGTAGCATCCACAAACTCGTATCCGACTCCTGAGGGTAGCGGCTCCAACTCCAGCAGCACGTGGCCATACTGGCCATGGCCACCGGTCTGGCGAATGAACCGGCCCTCGCCCCTGCACCTGCGGGTGATAGTCTCCTTGTACGCCACCTGGGGCCTGCCCACGTAGGCATCCACGTTGAACTCCCGGAGCAGGCGGTCCTCAATTATTTCCAGGTGCAACTCGCCCATGCCGGAGATCAGGGTCTGGCCGGTCTCCTTATCGGTATAGGTACGAAAGGTGGGATCCTCTTCTGCAAGGCGATTCAAGGCAGCGCCCATCTTATCCTGGTCGGCCTTGGTCTTGGGCTCGATAGCGATGGAGATGACAGGCTCCGGAAAGCGCATCTGCTCCAAGATCACTGGCTGGTTTTCGCTGCACAGGGTGTCCCCGGTAACCGCCTCTTTGAGACCGATTGCCGCGGCGATCTCCCCGGAGAAGACCTCTTGCACATCCTCCCGGTGGTTGGCATGCATCTTCACCAGCCGCCCGATCCGCTCCCGCCTGCCCTTGGTGGCGTTGTAGACCGCCTTGCCAGACTGCAGCGTCCCGGCGTAAACCCGGATATACACCAGCTTCCCCGAGTAGGGGTCGGACTGTACCTTGAAAGCCAGGGCGGTCAGCGGGCAGTTGTCTCCCGGCTGCCGCTCGACTGTTTCTCCCGTTCTGGGGTCAATCCCCCGGACCGGCGGCACATCCAGCGGTGACGGCAGATAATCCACTATAGCATCGAGCAACGGCTGAACGCCCTTGTTCCGCCTGGAGGATCCACAGAGGACCGGCACAAACCGGCAGGCCAGGGTGCCCTTGCGGATTGCCGCCCGGATCTCCTGTTCACTGATCGGATCGCCGTTCAGGTACTTCTCCATCAAGGCCTCGTCCAACTCCGCCAGCGCCTCCAACAACTTCTCCCGGCTGCGCCGTTTGGCGTTCACATAATCCGGGGGGATATCGATAACCTCCGGCGTTTCCCCCAATTCGTCGCCATAAATGATTGCTTTATTCGTCACCAGGTCAATAATGCCCTGAAAGGAGTTCTCGCTCCCGATGGGAAGCTGAACCGGCACCGCATTCGCTCCCAGGCGCTCCCGGATGCTTTTGGTAGAACGGAATAAATCGGCGCCCACCCGGTCCATCTTGTTCAGGTAGGCAATGCGGGGAATGTGGTAGTCTTCCGCCTGCCGCCAGACCGTTTCGGACTGGGGCTCGACACCGGCGACGGCGTCAAAAACAGCGATCGCCCCGTCAAGCACGCGCAGGCAGCGCTCTACTTCCGCTGTAAAGTCCACGTGGCCGGGCGTGTCGATCAGGTTAATAATAAAATCACGCCAGGAGCACGTTGTAGCCGCAGAAGTGATGGTGATGCCCCGCTCCTGCTCCTGGATCATCCAGTCCATAGTGGCAGACCCCTCGTCAACCTCCCCGATCCGGCAGACCCGTCCGGTGTAGTAGAGGATCCGCTCCGTGGTAGTAGTCTTGCCGGCGTCGATGTGCG
>PLQY01000005.1:0-178 GCA_003160265.1 Peptococcaceae bacterium
TAGCGGTTCGCGGGGGACCCACCCAGAATAGCGAGGAGCCCTTAAAACTGTCTGCAGGAAAATTCACAACAATGAATGAATAAAGCACAAAGCGCATTCAGACTTGGAGGAGCTAAAAGTATGGAAGAGAAGCCTATTATTAAAGAAGAGCACTTGCGCATGATCCTGGAGATGAGCC
>PLQY01000005.1:212-3502 GCA_003160265.1 Peptococcaceae bacterium
CGGGCGAGGGGATTGCCGGTCAGGTGGTGGAAAAAAACGAACCCTATCTCTCCCAGGATGTAAAAAAAAGCGCTGACTGGTCAAACCGTTTTGATGAGGCCACTCACTTTGTGACATCATCGATGTTATGCATTCCTTTACAGGGACGCAAGGAAACCATCGGCTGCATGCAACTGATAAACAAACGGGACGGCCAGCCCTTTACGGAATATGATATGGAGGTGGCAATGGGCTTCTCCGGCCAGGCGGCGATCGCCTTGGAGAATAGCCGGCTTTACACCTGGCAGGGCATGCTCCTCAACAGCCTGATCCGTGTTCTGGCGTCATCCCTCGACTCCCGGGATCCGTACACTCATGGTCATTCTGAACGCGTGAGCAAATATTCCCTCCTGATCGGAGAGGAGATGAACTTGTCCGACGACGACATGGATCTTTTGGAAAAAACCTCCTTGCTGCATGACATCGGCAAGATCGGCGTCAGGGACCGGATTCTGCTGCAGGAGGGGCCTTTGGGCCCGGACGAATGGCTGCTCATGCAGAAGCACGCGGAGATTGGCGCCAACATTCTAGCCACCGTTGAGCCCAAGCACATGGCTGGCAGGTTTCATGAAGGGGCTCTTTACCATCATGAAAAATTCGATGGCATGNNGTTATCCACATAAAATTAAAGGAGATGACATTCCGCTGTTTGCCAGGATTATTGCCGTCGCCGACACCTTTGACGCCATGACTTCAGACCGCCCCTACCGGAAAGGGCTGAGCTTCGACAAGGCGTTTGCCGAAATCGAGCTCTGTTCCGGAGCGCAGTTTGACTGCGATTGTGCAGCCGCCTTTTTGCGTGCCATGCACAAGGAGGGGGCTCCCCAGAAAAGCGACAGCTAGGCTCTCGCCGACAGGGAATTGTTAAGGGAGCACCGGCAGTGGTGCTCCCTTTTTGAACCAGAGACCCGGTCAGGCATCAACTGCCCCTGTTGGCAGGATATCACTGAATATCTTGCCGCCGACGCCCCAGTTGTCCCGGTCGTTTTGTTTGATCAGAACGGTAAATGCTGCTTTGGTCATCATCCCTGCTTCAATCTTGATAAAGGCATCATGGTCTCCCATTTCATTGCCTGATTTAGCTCTTGGCCATGAAATTCCAGGCTTGAGTTGCATACTTGGAGCGGAGTCCTACTGCCTGCGTAATTTCATCCGGGTGAAGGCAGCCCGGCGCCAGGTCGACCTGAAAGGCGCTCTTCATCCCGCTCAGGAACGCCGCTGCCACATCGTCAAAGGTTACCGGGCGGTGCAGCGCCTCATATAAAGAGGTGGCCCTTTTCAGGTAACGCTCATGCGCCAGGAGGCGCTGCCACGGATCTGAAAACCACAGCAGGCTGAACAGTTTATTGCTGCTGTCCTGTAGGGGCAGGGATCCTTGCTGGAGCACCGCTCCCTGCCTCCGGCGCTGAGCGCTGCCGATGATCTTCCTCCCCTCTACCGTAAGTTCATACCGGGAAGTGGCTGCGAAGCAAGCCGCCGAGCTGCCCCGGGTGTCCTCCTCTGCATCCGGACTGACGCCCGGCCTGAGTACCGGCTCGCCACACGGATTTTTTTCTCCCGGCGAAAAGGCGGCCTGCACGCCAAGTTGCTGCAAGCCGGCCAACAATCCATGGCTGATCTTGCGGTAAGTATCCATCAGTGTGCCCTGAACGACCGGATTATTCTCCCGGGCCGTGATGCTGTAAGTGAAATCGCCTTCATGCAGGATCGCCCTGCCTCCGGTGATCCGCCGCACCACGCTGATTCCCGAGGCCCGACAAGACTCGAGATCTATCGTTTCGATCTTTTGGGCGTAGCCCAGGCTGACAGTAGGCGGGTGCCATGAATAGAACCTGACGGTGGGAGGAGAACCGCCACCAATCTGCCCCTCAAACAAGGCCTCGTCTAGGGCCATGTTGGTAAAGGCATCCTGCTCCAGATCGACGATCCCCCGCCACGCCTGCGAGTTATTCATGCCGGTTCATCTTCCCATCGTGAAAAATTGTGTCCCAGCAAAAGGGCGTTGCGCTGAATGCAGCTAATCTCTCCCATGGAGCACGCTCATCGCTCATCGCTGTAGCCGAACTTCGAACCGTGCCCGCTATCGTAGGCACCTGCACCGATCAACGTGAAGAGTTCATGCGCCCGGTAAGAACTGCGTACGAAAGGCCCGGACTCGACGTGCACAAAGCCCGCCTGGACGGCGGCTTCTTTGTAGGCCACAAATTCTTCAGGTGTTATAAAGCGGGTGACCGGCAAATGATGTGGCGAGGGCTGGAGGTACTGGCCGATGGTGAGGAGATCGCAGCCTGCAACTCGCAGATCCTGCAGGAGCGCCACCACTTCGCTGAACTCCTCGCCCAGGCCCACCATCAAGCCGGATTTCGTGTAGATGCCCGGCGCCTTTTCTTTGACATGTGTTAACAGGTCCAGACTGCGGTTATATTTGGCTTGGGGACGTACCAGATCATAAAGCCGTGCTACGGTCTCAACGTTATGGTTGTAGACATCGGGCTCTGCAGCGATGACGGTGTCGATGGCCTGTTCCTGCCCGCAGAAATCAGGAGTCAAAACCTCGGTCGTAGCAGCGGGGACATTCCGGTGCAGGGCGCGCAGGGTAGCGGCAAAATGACCTGCTCCGCCATCGGGCAGATCATCGCGGGTGACGGAGGTGATCACTACGTGCCGCAGCTTCAGGGCTGCCACTGCCTGTGCCAGTTTTTCCGGTTCGTCGGGATCGGGAGGCAGGGGCGCCCCCTTGGAAACGGCGCAAAATGTGCAGTTCCTGGTGCACTGGTCGCCGAGGATCAGAAAGGTGGCCGTGCCACAGGCGAGACACTCGCCCTGGTTCGGGCACAGGGCGCTCCGGCAGATCGTGTTGAGGCCATACTGCTTAAGTGTCTCAACGGTATCGGCCATTTTCCCGCCTGAAGGCAGTTTTCTGTGCAGCCACGGAGGAAAGCGAGAAGGCATTCCCAGTCCCCTCTTTCTTAGTATTCAACAAGTACCTATTTAATATAAAACATATCCTTCGTGACTTCAACCGCCTTTAGCCGGATCAATCCCCCTTGGTCAGGAGAGCCTCTGAGGCTATCAGGAAGCTGTCAGGCCTGCAGTCAAGGCTGTCCGCCGCAACGGGAGTGAGTACCTGATAGATATTACCATGTCGATTTGGTAGGAAATATGTCAGTTGGCGTCGAAATTTACCACAGATGACCACCTGCTCTAATGCCACCGCTTCCTCCGAAGGGGTGGGATAAGAACGGCTGAAA
>PLQY01000089.1 GCA_003160265.1 Peptococcaceae bacterium
CGTGTCTCAGTCCCAGTGTGGCCGGCCACCCTCTCAGGCCGGCTACCCATCGTCGCTTTGGTAGGCCGTTACCCCACCAACTGGCTAATGGGACGCGGGACCATCTGTAAGCGGAAGCTTGCGCTCCCTTTCCTCACCGGAAGATGCCTTCCAGTGAACACGTCCGGTATTAGCACCAGTTTCCCAGTGTTATCCCGGTCTTACAGGCAGGTTTCCCACGTGTTACTCACCCGTCCGCCACTATCCAGCACCCAATCCTGCTGACCGCCGNNAGCCGGTGATCACCAGTGACTGGGTGCTGAACCGTTCGACTTGCATGTGTTAAGCACGCCGCCAGCGTTCGTCCTGAGCCAGGATCAAACTCTCCAAATAAGCTTTTTTAACTTAACGCTCTGCACGGCTATTCAGTTTTCAAGGACCTGCTACTGCCGCCTCCGCCATTCGGTGAGGAGCGACAACGTTTTATATCTTAGCATGGGCATTAACACTTGTCAAGAACCATTATCCCCATTTTCGCACTTTGTTTGCACCTTTTTCGAATGCATTTCTAATGATACCACTACCCTGTTTTGTCATGCAAGGATCAGGAGAGCGCTCAATCTGCGAGTTAAATGCGCATAGTGATCAATTATCAAAATAGTTCAATATAGTACAGGAGAGCGTGGGTATACGAGTTTATGCTTTCTTTCATGGCGAGCCGCTGGCAAAGAAGTTGACGTAAAAAGATGGAACCGGGCCCACGATCACGGTATCCGTAATGGGAACCTGGGTGCTGACGGTGACCTCGGAAGAAACCAGGGGCACTACTACCTGTACCTGGGTTTCGATGTCCAGATAGATCTGGTGCCGCGTCTGGTTGATCCCCGCAGCCTCGAATTTGTCGAACACGCTGGTGCGGACGGTTCCGACCGGGTAGATGGAGACCTTGACCCGGGGGCCATAGTTTGCCAGCAGTTGACTTCCCAGCACCTGGCCAACCGGAATATAGAACTGTTCACTGGCAAGCCCCTGGAGGGCGGATTGGATTGAGAGCGTGGTGTCTGAGGCCAGTTGGTTGATGCGCACAATATTGGGCTGCATCAAGACGATCTGGCCCTGGTTGTCTTTCTGCACCATGATCAACTGGTTGTAATCAACATTGGCGATATTATCCCTGATTGCCCGGTTGACCGCATCCGTCGCCACCCAACGCGCCTCGGCCTCGGCCATTGCCTTGATCGTGGGCCTCAGGTCGTGTTCAAAAAGAATGAAGCCACCGACCAGGATTACCAGGGCTCCAAACACAGCTAACAAGATCAACCTGATATCCGGTGTCCGGCGATACAATACTGCCACCCCCTCGCAGGTACCCCTTCCATTATATGCAGAAGGAGGCGAAGAGGTGACAAGCCTCAGGAAAAATGATCCTGCTAGAATTATCTATATCGTCAACCTTGTCCAAGTCACGAGTGTGTGGCCATCAGAGTATCAAGCTTACGACAGATGGGCCTCGATGCTGATGCGGGCAAATTTCCTTTTCCCGACGCTGATCACCACCCCGTCGCGCAGCACTAGATGACAATCGGGATCGGCAACCTTTTCGCCGTCAATCTTGACCGCTCCCTGGTTGATCAGCCTTTTCCCTTCAGAACTGCCGGAGGCCAGGCCGGTCTTGGCCAACAGTTTGGGCAGCCAGATGCTGCCGTCTGGTTCGAGATCGGCGAGAGGCAGGCTGACTTCGGGAATCTCCTCCGGGGCCTCTCTCTTTTGAAACACCGCCACAAAATCCTGTTCCGCCTTTTGGGCCGCCTCTTGCCCGTAGAACAGGGCGACCAGTTCCCGGGCGAGCCTCATCTTGGCGTCCCGGGGGTGCAGCACACCTGTTGCCATCTCCTGCTTTATCTGATTGACCTCATCAGTCCCTACAGGGGTCACCAACTCGAAGTAGCGGGTGATCAACTCGTCGCACAGGGACATGGTCTTGCCGTAGATCTCCTTCGGCGGTTCTGAGATCCCGATGTAGTTGCCCAGGCTCTTGCTCATCTTTTGAACGCCGTCCAATCCCTCCAGGATCGGCAACATCAAAGCCACCTGCGGTTCCTGGCCGTACTCCCGTTGCAGGTCCCTGCCGACCAGCAGGTTGAACTTCTGGTCGGTGCCGCCAAGTTCCACATCCGCCTGCAGGGCCACCGAATCGTAGGCTTGCATCAATGGATACAGGAGCTCGTGCACGCCGATCGGGTAGCCGTCGCGGTAGCGCTTGGCGAAATCATCCCGCTCCAGCACCCTGGCGACGGTGTACTTGGCCGCCAGCTCGATCACCCCGGCAAAGTTAAGGGGGGCCAGCCAGGTGCTGTTAAAGGCCACCTCGATCTTATCGAGGTCGAGCACCTTTCCGACTTGCTCCCTATAGGTAGCCAGGTTCTCCAGGATCTGATCCTCGGTCAACTGTTTGCGGATCTCCGAACGCCCGGAGGGGTCACCCACCCGGGTGGTGAAATCGCCCAGAATGAGGACGACATGATGCCCCAACTCCTGGAACTGGCGAAGTTTGTGCAAAACCACGGTATGCCCCAGGTGAATGTCGGGCGCGGTAGGATCGAGGCCGAGTTTCACGGTCAGAGGCTTGCCCTGTTTGATGGAACGCTTCAGCTTCTGTACCAGTTCCTCCTCCGGGACAATCTCTGCCGTCCCGCGGGTGATCGTCTCCCACTGTGTTTTAAAATCACTCACCGGACCGGACGCCATAGAAATCCTCCTCAGGCTGGATGCTTTATGTGTTCGTCAATCGCCTGGTTTGCCAATCTATCGGCTCGCTTGTTGAGTTCCCGCGGTACATGAAGCACCGTGCAAGTCCGCAACTGGCTTGCCAAACGCCGGGCTTGCCGCATCAGGGTGACCAGTCCCGGGTTCTGTACCCTGTATATCCCATTCCACTGATTGGCCAGCAGCTCACTGTCAGTGTAGATTTCCACCTGCCCCGCCCCCAGGGTCAGCGATTCCTGGAGAGCCAGGATGAGCGCCTGGTACTCTGCAGCATTGTTCGTCGTCTGACCCAGGTATTTCTTGCTTTCACGTACCGGACTTTTTTGTTCGTCAAGAATCGCCACGCCGGCACCGGCATTTCCCGGATTGCCCCGGGATGCTCCGTCAATGTAAATGAGCAGCTTCTCGTGCGTCTCCCGCCCCCCAGTTTCCGGCTCGCCTCCACTTGAACTATTCATGCTCTCCGCTTTGACGGCCGCGGCAGGTTCTCCGGCTCTATCCGACGGCGGAGCCGGCATCACCGGCCAACTCCCCAGGTATACATTTAGAAAGGGATCCGTATTGATGCGACTGGTTAGGATCTCCAACCGCTCTCCGGCCAGAGCCGCCTTCTCGGCCAAGTATTTGGCCATAGCCGGTACAATAATCTTTTCGGTGGCATGGTGCCCGGCGTCGATAACCGCAATTCCCTGACCGAGAGCATTAAGGGCGTCATGATGTTTGACGTCGCCGGTTAGATAGACGTCGGCGCCCGCCTCGAGGGCGCGCTTTAGCAACGACATGGCGGCCCCTCCGCAGAGGGCGACGACGGAGATTAGCCGCCCAGAATCGCCCACCAGCCGCAACGCCTGTAGGCCCAGGGCATCTCCGACTTGTTCCGCAAAAGCATGGAGGGGCTTGGGGTCGGGCAGTCTCCCGATTCTGCCCAAACCGACCTTGCCTGGCGCCTGATTCTTGAGCAGGCAGAGATCATAAGCCACCTCTTCGTAGGGATGGGCAGCGAACATCGCCCCGATCACCGCCGTCAGCCTGGTTTCCGGGACCACCGTCTCCAGTCTCGATTCTTCAGCCCGCTCCAGGGCGCCGATCCGGCCCAGAAAGGGATGAGTGTCCGGTAACGGACGGAAGGTACCGGTTCCGCCCACCTGGAAGGTGCACTCGTCATAATTGCCGATCCAGCCGGCCCCGGCATTGCAGATCGCCTGGCGAACCTCGTCTTCATGACCACGGGGGATAAAGACCGCCAGCTTGTACAACTTCTCCTGCGGCGCCGGGCGTAAGACCCTGATCTCAGCAAGGCCCAGACGTTCCGCCAGCAGATCGTTCACGCCGCCGGCCGCCGCATCCATGTTGGTGTGAGCCGCGTAAAAGTGGATCCTGTTTTCCACCAACCGGACCGCCAGTGATGCCGGGAAGCTGTCATAGTCAAGCCTGGCCAGGGGATCGCGGATCAGGGGATGGTGAGACACGATCAACTGCACCTTTTCTTTGACTGCCTCAGCGATCACTTCCGGTGTGACCTCCAGGGTAACCAGCACCTTCTCTACTTCGGTACCCCGCGACCCCACCTGAAGCCCGATACTGTCCCCATCCTCGGCCATCAGGGGTGGCGCCCATTCCTCCAGCCAATCGATCACCGTCTGGCATATAACCGGCATTCCTGCCACTCCTCACTCATTTTTTCGGCGCAAAAGCTGCTTCATCCAAGGCAAGAGCTGCTTGGACTGCGACAATCCCGTTGGCGGACTATGGGCGCCAAACCTCGAAGGGATCGGCCCCGGGATCGGAACCCAGGTTTAACTCATCGATGATCGCTTTATAAAAAGCAACCTTTCCGGCCCATTCCTGCCTACGCTGCCTGGCTGCCGGAGTCTGGGCGCGCCTCAAGGCTATCAGCGCGCTTTCCATATCCCGGATCTGCTTGTCCAGGTATGCAGCCAGCAGATGGTGCTTCTTCTCCAGCAGTCTGGGGCCGATTTCCAGTAGTAAATCGCCGCGATCATCAGACCTTGCCACCTGCAGTCTTTTTTCTGCTGTACCCGGACGCTCGGCAACGACGATCTCATAGAAGTGCTCATCATCAATCACCAGGTCTTCATCGACCAGGTCCCAACCATTGCCAAGCAGCCAGCGGCGTACCTGGCCAGCCCCTACCGACGGTTGCAGAACAAGGCGGTCTATCTGCTGCAGCACTTCCCCGGCCCTGCCCAGAATCTCGTTGATCTTGACGCCGCCCATGCCGGCGATGATGATCACGTTGACTTCTCCAGGTTGGATAATGTCCAGGCCGTCCCCCTGCCTGAGGTCCACCTGCTTCCACAGGTTAAACAGGCCAACATTCGACCTGGCAGCTTCCAGAGGGCCTGCTTGCAGGTCGGTAGCGATGATCCTGCTGCAGGTTCCCTGTCGCGCCAGGTAAACAGGCAGCAAGGCGTGATCGGTTCCAATATCCGCCACAAGGGATGACTGCGGCACATAGCTCGCAATCCGCAGCAGTCTTTCCGGCAGCTTCACTCCACCACTCCCACAATCCGCGGCATCGTCCGGCAAGCAGCAGCCATTCCCTGGTGAGGCTTGCTTTTGAACAGCCAAACAAAACCGAATTGCAAATTTTCCTCCATTAGAATACCATATTCTCAGGCTGCACACTAGAACCAGACCTCTAAGAGTTTGTGAGGAATTAGATTCTATTGGCGTAGCATCCAGCGGATGTTGAACTTGTTTACAAACAATATTTTCCATGATTACCCAATTAAAACATTTCTTTATCCATTGTTTATGGACAATAGAAAGGATGGCTACGGTTGGACGCCGTTGGAGTCAAGCAGTTCCTGACTGAAATCAAGGGCTACGGCCATGCGGGTGAAGGTGTCGGCGACTACCTGGGGAAGCCGGTCTTCATACCGCTGGCGGCCAGGGGGGAAGTCGTCCGTTTTAGCATCAGCGAGGAGAAGAAAAATTATGCCAAAGGCTGCCTGGTAGAGGTGGTTCGTACCGGGCCATGGAGAACCGGGGCTCTCTGCCCGGACTTCCGGCAATGTGGGGGCTGCCAGTTGCAGCACTTGACCTACGACGAGCAGCTCTATTTCAAAAGGCAAACGGTTATTGACGCCCTGCAGCGCATCGGCAGGCTGGAAACAATACCGGTGCAGGATGTGCTGCCCATGGACAGCCCCTGGCACTATCGCCACATGGTGCGCTTACATGCTCAGCATGGCCCGCAGGGAACTGTGCTGGGCAACTACCGGTCAAAAAGCCATACTATTTACCCTTTGACCACCTGTTCACTCCTGCCCGTCGAGTTTCCGGCCATCCTTACCGACCTGTCAAGACTCCTTGCCACCTACGGTGATGAGTACCCGCTAAAGGAAGCGGTTGTCCGCAAAGGCAGGGCAACAGAGGACATACTGCTGCTGCTGAAGACAGAAGGCCTCAACCAGACAGGATCCCGGGCAATCTGGAGTGAATTGCGGACTCTGCACCCAAACCTGGTGGGCATTGTGGTGCAAAGCGACGGCGCCGCGGCGGGACTCAGAGGTGCAACGGTCATCGGGCAGAACTTTTACAGCGAGATCGTCTCCGGCATCAGGTTTCACATCCCGGCCACCGCCTTTTTCCAGAACAACCCTAAACAGACGGAAGCGCTGCTGCAGCAGGTGAAAGTGCTATGCGAACCGGCGCCATCAGAGCATCTCCTCGACCTCTACTGCGGAGCAGGGCTTTTCACCCACTATCTAGCCCGTGATTACAAGCTGGTTACCGGCATAGAAGAGAACAACACAGCAGTGACGGCCGCCAGGGAAAATGCTGAAATTAACAACAACAGCAACACCGCATTTAGGAGCGGAAGAGTTGAAAAAATTCTTGTCAGGATTGCCAAGAGCGGCCNNGGCGCCGGATACGATCATTCTCGATCCCCCCCGCCAGGGTTGCCTGCCGGGCGCCATCGCCGGTATAGCGGCTCTGTCGCCTAAAAGAATAGTCTATGTCTCCTGCAACCCGGCTACCCTGGCCAGAGACTTGGCGCTCCTCGTAAAACAGAACTATCACCTCCAGGTTGTGCAACCTATCGATATGTTCCCCCATACCTATCATATAGAATGTGTAGCAAAGATCGAAAGGCGTTAAAATACTTCACAAAAACTTAATAAACGCTAAAGTTATTTCCTCTTATGCCGATAAAAATATCAGGTGTTTTTGTGCCTGGTATCTTTTTTGTGTTCATCGCAATCGGATCGGTTCAGCAGTCCTGTTTCACGGAGGCATTCTTTATAACGACTGCGGCAGAANNAGTTTCAAAAGATCTACCTTTTTAATACCTTGGGCTTTATGCCTGAGGAAATAAGAATCAAAGATTCTTTTATTTTATTAACAAAGGAGTGCTTCAAATGATCAGCATCGGTATCGTTGGCTGTGGCATTGGAGGCAACGCCGTTCTAAGGTCTATTCACAACCTGACAGACGTGAACGTGATCGGCGTCTCTGATCCTGCCAGTCTGTCCTTCTTAACTGCGATGAGGTTTTCTCCAAGACGCAGACCCGGAATATTTTAGTCCTTGTACTAGCGATATTTTGGGGATATATTGAAACCGAGGTGATCGAAATGCTCCAACGCATCGCTCTATTTCTGCTGTCTTTATTGTTGATTGCCGTGATCATCCCCACCGCTGCCCTTGGAGATGCTGCAGGCCCTGCAGCCAGCCTACCGGTCCTCGTGATCGGGGTGCAAGACCAACCGGTCGGGGATGTGACCATTACCGAGAACGCGGCCGGCGCTTTAGGCGCCACCACCACCTATTCCACCGCCAGCAACGGTATGGCGGAACCTGTTGACACCGATTCCGCTACCGTTCTCAGACTGCTGCTACCGGCTGGAGTGACTTTTACCAGCACTCCAACGGTCTCCGTAACGTCCGGCAACCTCCAGATCGGAGCCGTGTCCTGCAACCAGCTTCCCAGCGACCAGGGCTACCTGGACATCCGGATCAACAGCAGCAGCACCACTCCCTCAGCCATCACGGTCAGCAGCATTTGCCTGACCCTGGATCGCACGGTGCCTGACGGCCAGATCACCCTGCAAATTCAGGGGACCGCGGTCGACCAGACCATGCTGCCCCCCAGCGGCCTTTTTACAAACCCGGAACAAGAAAGCACCCTCTTCGGAAGCTCTGAAAATGCCGCGGCAGAAGTCCCCCTGGCCGTTGTCACCACCACGGCGCCTGTACAGCAACAGGTAACTACCGTTTTTAAGGTCGGCGCCCCAAACTACTCGGTCAATGGAATCGAGGAGACGCTGGATGCGCCCCCCTATATCAAGGACGGCAGGCTTATGGTTCCTCTGCGGGCGGTGGCGAATGCCGCCGGCATTCCGGACAGCAGCATCATCTGGGATCCATCCGGCAATATCATCTTGACCAGGGACAATCTCGTGACCAAACTCGCCATTGGCAGCGAGACTCTCCTGGCCAACGGCACTGAAATCACCATGGATGTCGCCCCCGAGATCGTTTCGGGGCGCACGATGCTGCCAATCTCCTGGCTTTCCCAGGCCCTCGGCTTGAGCGCTAGTTGGGATGAGGCGGCTCAGACCGTCACCATCACCTACGGAACGGACTCAGAATGATCCAGTATCGTTTTGCTACCGTCCGCTCGGTTTGAGCAGTTGTTTTTCCCGCTGTTTCACATATAATAAGAGTAGCTACGGTAGCTACGAGGAGGTTTTGAGATGAACATGGCCGGGCAAAACACTCCGAAGTATAGCTTTAATGTCAAACAGACCAAAAATGAATACTCGAAGGTCAATAATCTGGCGCTTCGGGGCTTTGAAGTTTCTACCTACTATAAAGACAAAAAGGATTCCGAAGAGGGAGTAAGCCACATTAAAAAAGCAATTTTTGACTACCTTCTGGGTAGCGTGACTTTTACAGTCGATGAGGTCTACGACGAGGAAATGAATGGCTGGACTGTCGCGGTTCCTGAAATCGATCTGTACGGCGAAGGCTCTACGAAAGAGGATGCTATCAAAGACTTGATCTATGGCATCCATGAGTATATTTTGATTTATACAGAGTCCGGTTTTCTGGCGAGACACGAATCTCCTGAAAAGCAAGCGGCCATTATCAAACTCATGCGCTGTGAGAATGACGATGAGATCCGGAAAGCGCTGGGCCTTTAACGATGCCGCCACGTTTCGATCACGGCGATATTCGCCATCTATTAAAACATTTCGGGTTCCAACGCCTGGGTCAAACAAGCTTTATCTATATCGGCCAAACATTTGGCGTGAATAGAACTGTCAAATTTGACTATCACTCTGACCGCACGCAGCTTAAAACCGGTACCGCCAGACAAATAGCTAAATCTTTGGGTTTTAAAGACCAGCAGGCCATGAAAGATTATATAAACAACGATCTGTAGCCCTCAGACCAGGGCTTTTCGTTTTGCTTTTCGCCGATCCATGCGAACCAACCTGACAGCAAGAGAAGATACCTGCGCCATCATTCAGACGCAGGCATCTTACTTTCACTACATAATGATCATGCTTGGGCGATGTGACGGCATGGCAACGCCGGCAAGGTTATTTCTCAGACAGGTTCACTTTTTCTGCTATGGCCTTCTCGACAAACTGGTTCAGTGAGATGTTTTCCACAAGAGCATGGCAAACAGCCTGCGTCCAACCATGCCGGATCCAAGTTTTTCAAGTCCACCGTCGCCCATCTCCTTTGATCGTCATTGTCTTACTCGTCGCCGGTTTTGCCCATGATCTTGCCACAGTCCCGAAAATCGTATCCCTGCAACCGCCGGGTAGCCTTGCTGAATTCCGGGTCCTCCAGGAGTTCCCGGACTACGATGACTTCTTCCGTCTTCCACAGATCAGCAGGTATGCACAGGTCATAGCGCTCATCCCCGACCGGGATAAAATCCAGGCCCAGGGAAACGGCGGCTGCCTGAATCCCCAACCCCGCATCCGCGTTGCCGGAGGCTATCGCCACCGCTACTGCCAGGTGAGTATACCCCTCCCGCTCGTAGCCGGAGATCTGCCCTGGTGCGATCTGCTCCTTGCGCAACAGGTAATCGAACAGGAGGCGGGTGCCCGAACCACGCTGGCGGTTGATAAATCGCACTCCTGGCCTCACCAGGTCAGGCAGGCCCTCGATACCCNNTACCCAGGGGATTGCCCTTCGGTATCAGCATTCCCTGAGTACGGTAGGACAGGTTGACCAGGATCGTCGCCCGGTTCTCCAGGATACGCCGTACTGAAGAAAGATTATAGACTCCCGATTCCTCATCCAGCAGGTGAGTGCCGGCCAGGTGGGCCTCGCCCCTTAGCAAGGCGGTCAGACCGCCCATGCTTCCTACGTGAGAGGAGATCAGCCGTCGCCCCGGACGCCGCTCCTGGATCAGGTTGGCGATGATGTCCAGCACCAGGTCGTGACTGCCAACCACCACCGTGGTGCGAGCAATCTGTTCCAACGGCCGGAGCAGTTCCACATCCACCTCCGACCCGCCCGGGAAGCCCTCCGAAAGCCGAGGCACAGTCAGAACAGCATCGGCCTGCACCAGGGAGGTGACGGTGCCGGCGCCCCGGGGCAGGGTCTGGATCACCAGCCGGTCGCGTACCCGGCCGAGCTTGACCCTGATGAACTCTTCAGCGCCCAGGGGAGAAACCGTCTTCCTGCCAAGATAGGCCTTCACTTTCTGCCGTACCGGCACAGTCAGCCCACACTTCCGCGCCAGCACCGGCCGTCCGAAAAACTCCCAGGCGAGGGCCGCCGAAACCGGATATCCGGGAACACCGATCACCGGCTTGCCCTGAATCGAGGCCAGGATGACCGGCTTGCCCGGTTTGGTGGCAACGCCGTGTACATAGACCTCCCCCAGTTCCTGAAACAGGGATGCGGTGAAATCTTCCCGTCCGGCTGAGGAGCCGGCGATCACCGCCAGCAGATCGCACCGGTCCAAGTAATCCAGGATCACCCTTTTTAACAGTTCATAGTCGTCTATGGTAGGCGGCGCCAGGACCGGTATACCGCCCCACTCCTCAACCAGGCCTCCAAGGACCCGGCTATTTGATTCAATGACGGCCCCGGGCACGAGAGGCTCGCCCGGCAGCACCAATTCTGTCCCCGTAGGCAAGAGGGCAACCCGCGGCCTGGGAAAGACATCCAGGTCCATCACCCCGGCGGTGATCAGACCGCCGAGGTCATAGGGGCGCACCTCCTGGTGCGAAGGGAGCACCATATCCGTTTCCACAAAGTCTTCGCCGACCGTGCGCACATGCTGCCAGGGCGCCGCTGAGGCGATGATCTCCACCGTCTGGTCGTTTGAGAAATGCAGGTCCTCAATCATGATCACGGCATTGCAGCCCTCCGGAAGCGGGTCTCCGGTATCCACCACGAATGCCTCCACCCCCAGCGCCAGGCTCACCGGCTTAGTCTCATTCGCCCCGAAGGTGGACTCGGCATTCACGGCGATGCCGTCCATGGCGGAGGCATGGTAATGCGGTGAGGAGATCCTGGCGAAGACCGGCGCTGCAGTTACCCGGCCCACCGCCCTGTCCACCGGAATCCGCTCCGGCTGGCCGGGCGCCAGCGCTCCCATGGCGGCCAGTCTTTCCATATACAGGCTCAAAGCCTCTTCCCTGGGCACGTTCTGCAGGTAGCGCTGCCGTTCCAGGACCATACGCATATCACCTCGGTGTCATTTCTAGAGGACGTAGTCTGTACCGAACAGGACAACGTCCACCTCCGTTCCCGCTGCGATTCCCTCGCTCG
This sequence comes from Peptococcaceae bacterium, assembly GCA_003160265.1. Taxonomy (GTDB): domain Bacteria; phylum Bacillota; class DSM-12270; order Thermacetogeniales; family Thermacetogeniaceae; genus Palsa-1188. The sequence continues at coordinate 11,520 of PLQY01000089.1, forward strand.
CAAGGGGAACCCCGATCAGGCCATCGGCCTCAACCATCGGTTTCAGCAAACCGGATTTACCCAGTACAGGATCCGCCCACAAAACTCCCTGCCGACGTTGCAGCTTGACGCGAAAATACTCCTCCCGTCCCGGCGCCGAAGCCAGGCTGCGGGAGATCAACGCCCTTACAGGCAGGGCGCCGGTCTGGATCTGGTGATAGCCGCCGAACTTCAACAGGGGAGCGACCATCAAGTCAAAAGCGATCAGGGCGGCAGCGGGATGCCCCGGCAGGCCGAACACCGGCTTCCGATCCACGACACCTCCGAGAGTAGGTTTTCCGGGTTTAACCGCCAAACCGTGGAAAACCAGGCCGGGCGCCCCCATCCGGTTGATGATCTCTGCGGTGTGGTCCCTCGCCCCAACCGAACTACCGCCGGAGACCAGAATCAGGTCTGTTGACTCGTAAGCCTGGATGAGTTTCTCGGAGAGCAGGGTTATGTCGTCCTTGACAACCCCGTAGAGCACGGGCTCCCCTCCCCACAGCAGCACCTGGCCATACAGGGAATACGAATTGACGTCCCGGACCTGGCCGGGGGACGGCTTTGCTTCCACGGGAACGATCTCGTCACCAGTCGATATGATCCCCACCCTCAGAGGCGCGAAGACATTGAGCCGTAGCTCGCCCATGGCGGCAAGATAGCCGATATCCTGGGGGCGCAGCAAGTTATTGGCAGGGTACACCTCAGTACCGGCGCGTATGTCTTCGTCGGCGTAAATCACATTCTCACCGGGCCCCACCGGGCGGTAGACCTCGATCCCCTCCGCGCCCACCAATTCCGTATGCTCGACCATCAGCACCGCATCGGCGCCTGGCGGAAGCATGCCGCCCGTGGAGATTCGCACCGCCTCGCCTAGTTCCAACGCCTGTTCCGGGCGAGCGCCCATCAGGACCTCGCCGGCCACAGTGAAATAGGCCGGAGCGCCGTCGCCGGCGCCGAAAGTATCTGCCGCCTTGACGGCGTACCCGTCTACCGTGGAGCGCGTAAAGCCGGGCACATTCTCCCGGCCCGGAACGGCCTCAGCCAGCCGCCGCCCCAGGCACTGCAGGATGGGGACAACCTCACTGCGGCGCAGGTCTATGGGCAGCAACGCCGCCATCTGTTCTCTGGCCTCCGGTACCGGCAGTACCGTAAAAAGCTCTGGTCCCACTAGTCCAGCCCCTATCTGAAGCACCCGAGGACGCAGCTCTTGATCTTGATCCTGAGCTGGTTACAAGCCTCTCCGATGACACCCGGGTCGACTCCCAACCTATCAGCCAACTCCCTGGCTACAGGACAGGTGATCCTGCCCTCCGTGGCGGCTTTCAAAACAGCTTCCCTGACTCGCGGGTCCAGTTCAGTATTTGACTCCGTTGGCTTCTCGTGCTCGCCCCGCAAATTTGTCTCCTCCCCTTCAAAAAGGTAAGAACTACCAGACCGCTTTCCTTGTATTCTACATTCCTCCTTATATCTTTTCCTTATTTCGCAAAAAATCCTGCTTTCTTGTCAAATGTTGTTCTGGACAACGGACCCCAAAAAATGGTGTGACTTAACAAATAATATTGCATAAACACAAATGAGGCAGGATTTTCAAATGGAGTTGTCGTATAGATCATTGCTGATAATTTAATAAAGTCTCCGAGTCTTGCCACCTGCAGCCAAATGGTTTGGTAGCTTGACCGTTAGGGCTTGCCTGGAAACGGGCAAACCTCCCATTGCGGAAAGGGGATAACTAGAACCGGGTTGGCGGTTTCCGCGCCCGGTTTTTTATTCGCCTTTATTGTTTGACATTGGGGACGGTCCTTGGCAACATGCCAGGTGCTTCAAGTGGTGACCATCAGATTATGGGGGAGGGATGTTGCGCTTTATCCACCACAACAGAGGTCACGGCGGCACATTTCAGGCAAAAGGACTGGCCGGCATGATATTCTTTACCTCCATGCCTTGATATGCCGGCGCTGCCAAGGTATCTATCAAAAAATCAGAGGGGATGAAATTATGAAGAAAAACAGTTTATGGTTGTGTGGTCTCGTTGTATTGCTGCTGCTCGGTCTGGCGGGATGCGCCAAGAAACAGGCTCAGGCGCCTCAGCCGCCAAGTCCTGCGAATAAGAACCTGATTCTTTCCAGCACCACGGACGTCCAGGATACGGGTCTGATGGACGTCTTGATCCCCATGTTTCAGACCCAGACCGGCTATGTTGTGAAACCGATTTACAACGGCAGCGGGCAGGCGATCGCTTTAGGCGCCAAGGGAGAGGCGGATGTCCTGATCACCCACGCCCCCAGCGCCGAGCAGCCGGATGTCGCCAACGGCGACTTCATCAACTATCAACTTTTGATGCACAACTCCTATGTGATTGTCGGCCCGCCGGACGACCCTGCCAAGATCAAGGGGCTGTCTGCCACAGATGCCTTGAAAAAGATCGCCGCAGCCAAAGCGGTCTTTGTCTCCAGGGGAGACAATTCAGGCACGAACATCGAGGAAAAAGCCCTCTGGAAACAGGCCGGCATCACTCCCAACGGTAGTTGGTACCTGAATGCGGGCCAGGGTATGGCTCCGACCCTGTTGCTGGCCTCGCAGAAGACCGGCTACACGCTGACCGACCTCAGCACCTACCTCGCCCAGCAGAAAAACCTCCAATTGGACATCCTGGTGCAGGGCGGTAAGGCACTGACCAATATCTACCATGTGATGCAGGTCAATCCAGCCAAATTTTCCAAGGTGAACACCGATGGGGCCAAGGCCTTTGAAGATTTCATGCTCAGCCCGGCCACCCAGAAGGTGATCGCCGATTTTGGCAAGGACAAGTATGGCCAGCCGCTATATTACGCCGATGCCGGGAATATCGCAACGGGTGGTCAATAAGCATTCCGGGGCTGTTGGTAGCCATCGGTGAATCTCCACGAGATCTTGTAAACAGGATGTGTGCCAGCATTGTCAGTAATTGGCGATGGAATGATCCAGGCAGGCAGGTTGCTGATCAGCGGGGACCCGGAGGTACTGAGGATCACCTGGCGCACCCTGCAGATCACCGGCACGGCCACTCTGATCAGCGTGGTCATAGGCGTGCCGGTAGGCGTGACGCTGGCTTTAAGGAAAGTTTTCGGGCGCTGGCTAATGGTCAGCGCCGTCAATTTTGGAATGGGACTCCCCCCCGTAGTGGTGGGGCTGTTCGTCTGGCTCCTGTTGTTCCGGTATGGCCCGCTGGGCTTTCTGGACTTGCTCTACACACCCGGCGCCATGATCATCGCCGAGGTTATCATCGCTTTTCCGGTCGTAGCCGGGTTCACCCTGGCTGCCATTCAGGCGATCAATCCCAAAATGCGCTTTCAGATCCTCGCCCTGGGCGCCAATCGCTGGCAATTTCTGTGGCTGCTGTTGCGGGAGGCCAGGCTCGGCCTCCTCGCAGCGGTGATCGCCGGTTTTGGCAGTGCGATCTCCGAGCTTGGCGCTGCCATGATGGTGGGAGGCAATATCGAGGGGCTGACCAGGGTACTCACCACGACGATCGACCAGGAGGTCTCCATGGGTGATTTTGTGCTGGCCATTGCCTTGAGTGTCATTCTCCTGCTCTTGACATTTTTCGTTACCGCAATTCTGACCTGGTACCAGCAGCACCGGAGACAACCCCAATGACAGACCGGAGCGGGATGGCCGTGACTGTGCAGACACTGCTGGAGGCGAAGAATCTGCGCCTCGTGTTGGATAAAAGAGAGGTCTTCAATGTTGCCCGGTTCGCACTCGGCGCCGGCGAGGTGGTGGCGCTGGTGGGACCCAACGGGGCCGGCAAGACCAGCCTGCTGCTGACACTGGCCCTGCTGCAGCGCCCCAGCGATGGTAGCGTTCGTTTCAACGGCATCCTCTCCAGGCGGGAGAACACGCTGGAACTACGGCGCCAGATGGCCGTCGTCTTTCAGGAGCCGTTGCTGATGGAGGATACGGTGCTGGGCAATGTCCTGACCGGTCTGCTCATCCGGGGAGTAACTGCCCCGACCGCCAGGCAGCGGGCCGAAGAATGGCTGGAACGCCTGGGGATCGCTCGCCTGCGGGATCGCTCCGCCCTGAAGCTGTCAGGCGGTGAAGCCCAGCGGGTCAACCTGGCCCGTGCCTTCGCCCTGGACCCGCGCATCCTCTTCCTTGACGAGCCGTTCTCCGCCCTGGACTACCCGACCCGCCAGGCTCTGCTGGAGGAGATCGGGTCAATCCTCCACGAAACCAAAATTGCCACCCTGTTCGTCACCCACGATTACACCGAAGTCCCTTATTTTTCTCACAGCGTCCGGGTCATGCTCGGCGGGCGTATCATCAAGAGCGGCAGTGTTCCGGAGATTATGGGCAACATCACCGTTCCCCGCCGCATCCCGGCCCCCTGGGAAGAGGCATAGACCTCGCATCAAGCATATAGAGTTATGACCACATTATTGAACCACTTTCAATGTAACCCCAGCAGAATGAGCGAGACCTCGCTCCCGGCATCCACGGGCAGGTGTCCTGCCGGCAGATCGATCAGCGCATTACAGTCGATCAGAGACCTCAGCATGCTGGATTTCTGCCCCGGCAACACCAGCACGCGCCAGCCATCCTCGCTGCAGACCGCATATCCTCGCAGGAAGCGGCGTGATCCCCCTCTTCCGGAAAAGGAGTTGGTGCAGACAGCGGTTAGCCGCCGCGGTGACGGGCTCAAGCCCTGAAACACCCGCAGCACGGGTGCCGCCAGGACCTCATAGCCGACCGAACAGGCCGCAGGGTTTCCGGACAGGGCAACCACCGGCTTGCCATCGCACATTCCCGCTCCACTGTGGCTGCCCGGCTTGATGCGGACACCCCAGAACAGCATCCCCGTGCCCAGCTGGCGCAGGATGGGCAGGGCGCGGTCTCCGGACTCCTGCGCAGCGCCCCCGATCGTGAGCAGAAGGTCCGACTGGCTGAGCAGCCTGATCAGGCGCTCTCCGTCCTCTTCCCGGTCGTCATCACCCAGGATCTCCACCCCGGTAACCTCTCCGCCATCCCGGGCAACCAGCGCTGCCAGGAGCGGTCCGTTGCAGTCCCGGGCCTGGCCAGGGGCCGGAGTCTCCCGGGCCGGCGCCAATTCCCTCCCGAAGCTGACAATGGCCACCCTGGGGTGACGGTATACCGTCACCGGGCTCTGTCCCATAGCCGCCAGCACACCGACCAAACCAGGGGTGAGGCGTGTCCCGGGCCGGGCGATCACTTCCCCGTTTTGAAAATCCTCCCCTGTCTTCTTGAGGTTACTGCCAGGGGCAAGCTCGTAATGTAAGAACACCCGCTCGCCCTGGAGCCGTACCTGCTCCTCCGCAATGACGGCTGAAGCACAGGCCGGCACGGAGCCTCCCGTCACCACCCTCACGGTCTCCCCGGGCGCCAGCGGCGCCCCCGGCTCTTCGCCCGCCTTCAATACCTGGCGCACGAACAGCCCCTGCACGTCAGGGGCGTCCTCTACCGGCTCCAAGTCCTCTCCATGGATGGCATAGCCGTCGACGGCCGACTGGGTGCACGGTGGAAGTGACTGTGGCGCCACCAGGTCCAGGCCCAAAATCCGCCCGAAGGCCTGGTCAAGCGCCACCGGCTCGCAATTCATGGGAATGATGAGGCCCAGGAGCGCATCCTGAGCCTCTTTCAAGCCTACGTCAACCTGCAATACAATTCCTCCCCGGGATTCAACTGGGTCTTGGCTTCAGTGGTGATTGCTTTTCCCCCACTGAAGCTTATGTACTCCGCATTCTTCGGGCCAGACCGAAGGTCTGGATGCGGAGGAGCCAGTTAATACAGTGATGTACCAGCTCTTGTCACACCGCTTCTCAAAGCGGGGGCATTAGAGCGGGCAGCCGTCGGTAAGAAAGACAATGCTTGGCGCATATGTATCCACAACGTACGCGCCCTTCTTATTATAATCAGTTGCATTCAAAGCCTGTTATTTTTAGAGGACAACGAAGGAAAGCATCGGAAAATGAAGAAAGATAACACAACGCTGTTGGTATTAGCTTCGCTGAAGTGATGGTCTTTCGCCATGAAGATGAAAAACTGCGATACATGTGGAAACGAGATGCCGGAAATGTCGATGGTCTGCCACTTTTGTGGCTCCCATCAGCGCGCGAAAACGCCTGCCGGATCACGGGAGCGGCTGCGTACGGTCAACATTGAGGCCGGCATGCCATCAGTTGAAGATGGACTTGCACGTCTTGAAGGTGATCTGTTGCGTGCCAAGCAGTCTGGCGTCCGTGTCGTCCGGGTGATCCATGGATGGGGTTCGACAGGAACAGGAGGAGCGCTCCGCGACGCCTGCCGGGCATTCCTGAAGAGGAAGCTCGCCGTCCGGCAGATTGCTAAGGTCATCCATGGTGAGGACTATTCACGGACAACAAATGCGGGGCGAGATCTTATGAATCGCTGTCCGGAACTGCGAGGCAGCGAGCGCTCAGACAGTCAAAACCCCGGCATCACATTTGTTGAACTCTATTAAGTTCAACATATGCTTTCAAATGGCAATCTGCCGTAGTCGGCTATTACTGGGGGAGAAGACACAGACGGTCCGGGTATATCCGTAGCGTCTTTTTTGTGGAATAATAGGTGACAGGAGGTGGCTTGACGTGGACACAGCGAGAATGCCGGATACGCATGACATACCTACCGGCCAAGACGCCACGGATAGTTTTACAATCGTGGGCATAGGGGCTTCAGCAGGCGCTCTCAAGGCCTGCCAAGGCTTTTTCACGAACCTGCCTCCCGACAGCGGAGCGGCTTTTGTGGTCGTTATCCACCTGGACCCCAACCACTCCAGTATTTTCGTAGAACTGCTGCAAAAATACACGCAGATGAAGGTGTTGCAGGCGGAGAACGGGATGACGGTCGAACCCAACTGCGTCTACGTGATTCCCCCCAATGCTGATATCTCCATGCAGCATGGGAGCCTGCAACTACAAAAACTGTCAAGGCCGCGCGGTGTGCACATGGCGATTGACCTCTTTCTCCGGTCGTTGGCAGAAGATCAGGGAGAAAACGCGGTCTGCATCATCCTTTCCGGCACTGGCACGGACGGCACATTAGGGCTGAGAGCGGTCAAGGTGGGACTAGGGATGGTCATGGTCCAGGATCCGAAAACGGCGGAGTATGATGGCATGCCAAAAAATGCCCTGGATACGGGACTTGCTGACTATGTATTGCCAGTTGAGGAGATGCCGGCGCAGTTGCTCGCCTACATAAAAGGCTTCCATCGAAGGAAAAACAGTAAGGTTGCTACGGTGCATGACAAAAGATCAGATTCGCTCGATAAGGTGCTGGGCCTGATTAATTTACGGACCGGGCATGACCTCTCGCTATACAAGAAGAGCACTATCTATAGGCGCATCGAGAGGCGGATGAACGTTCACAAATTTGACCATATCTCGCAATACGTTGATTATCTGCAAAATGATGCCGACGAAGTTAACGCGCTCTTCAAAGAGATCCTGATCAACGTCACCTCGTTCTTTCGAGACCCTGAGGCATTTACCTTTCTGGCCGAGAGTGTGTTGCCGGAAATGATTGTCGACAAGCCTGAGGATTATATAGTGCGAGTATGGGCCCCAGGGTGTTCGACCGGGGAAGAGGTCTATTCCCTGGCTATCGTCCTGCGCGAATGCATGGATGCTCTCAAGCGTGAATTCAGAGTCCAGATATTTGGTACTGACTTGGATGAAGATGCAATTTTTACGGCGCGCAAGGGCGCGTATCCTCTAAATATCAATACCGATATCAGTCCCGAGCGGATGACCAGTTATTTCACAAGAGAGGACAATATCTATCGGGTCAGGAAAGACATCAGAGAAGTGGCGGTTTTCGCCCATCATGACATCGCGAAGGATCCTCCCTTCACCAGATTGGACCTTATCTGCTGCCGAAATCTTCTCATCTACCTGGAAGCGCCTCTTCAAAAAAGGATCTTGTCGTTGTTCCATCAACTTCTAAAGCCGGGCGGAATCCTTTTGCTCGGAACTTCAGAAACCTTGGGAGAACTAGCGGAGTATTTCACGGTTATCAACCAGAAATGGAGAATCTCTACTCGAAAAGAGGCACCAGTTTTGCCCATAACAATCGGGGGATACCCTGTCCCCGTGTATGCAGATACCGGACAGAGGGCCTCTCTTTTCAACGCCCCGGAAAGGAACAATCTGAGCATCTCACGGGTACTGGAGAAAACACTGCTGGAAAAATATGCTCCTCCCAGCGTGGCTATCAACAACAAAGGGGACATTGTCTATATTCATGGCCGAACAGGGAACTTCCTGGAACCGGCGCCCGGACAACCGTCCTTGAACATCTTCAATATGGCCCGGGAGGGGCTGAGGTATGAGTTGAGGTCTGCCGTTCTGCAAGCAACTGCCGAGAAGTCGGTAGTGGTGCATGAAGGCGTACGGACTGAGACTGACGGCAGTGCTGAACTCGTCAAGGTGACGGTAGAGCCGATCGCTGGCCCCAAGTTTCTAGAGGGTTTGATGCTGGTGACGTTTGAGAGACAGGCGCCTTCTGGGTCTTCCGGAGCCGGGGGAGTGGATATGGCGCCGCAACCAGGCTCGGCCGCAAACGATTATGTTGCCAAACTGGATCAGGAACTCAAACAAAACAGGCAGCTTCTGTATTCCAGCGTCAAGGACATGGAGGCATCATATCAGGAGGTTGCCTCGACCAACGAGGAATTGATGTCCACCAATGAGGAATTGCAGAGCAGCAATGAAGAACTGGAGACATCCAAAGAGGAAATGCAATCGTTGTATGAGGAACTGATGACAGTAAATAACGAACTTCAGACCAATATCGACGAGCTGTCGCAGGCCAACGATGATTTAAAGAACTTTCTGAACAGCACCGAGATTGCTGCAATTTTCTTGGACAAAGACCTCAAGATAAGGCGTTTCACTCCCCTGGCAACAAAGATGTTCAATCTGATCCAGGTTGATGTGGGACGGCCACTGGCGCATATTGTTTCTAATCTGGCAGGAGTAAATGTGATCGAAGACACCAAAGAGGTTCTGAACACCCTGGTGATCTCCTATAAAGAGGTGCAGACGGCGGATGAGCTGTGGTATACGATGCGGATCATGCCTTACCGGACTTCATACAATGTGGTCGCCGGCGTAGTAATAACGTTTATTGATATTAACGAGGTAAAAAAGGCCCTGGTTCAGGCCATTGCAGATGCGCGCGGTTTTGCTCAGGATATCGTGGCAACGGTGCATGAACCCGTGCTCATCCTCGACGTGGATCTGAAGGTGATGTTTGCCAGCCGCGATTTCTTTCGGGTGTTTAAGGCTACTCCTGAAGACACCGAAGGAAAGTTGGTGTATGAACTGGGGAATCACCAGTGGGATATCCCCAGACTGCGAGAGATGCTGGAAAAGGTTTTAGCCAGCAATTCCAGTTTCCAGGAATACAGGGTGGAACACGACTTTCCCACTATCGGACATCGGGTGATGCTACTCAACTCGTGCCGCATTAATCGGGTACATGTCGGGATCGACATGATTCTGGTGGGCGACTCGTTGGGCATGGCGGTTCTCGGCTATGACAGCACACTGCCCGTCGACATGGATGAGATGCTGCACCACACGCGCGCCGTGCGCCGCGGTGTGCGCCACGCGTTGCTGGTAGCCGACATGCCCTTCGGCTCCTATCATGCTTCCACCGAGCAGGCCATCGGCAACGCGACGCGCTTCATCAAGGAGGCCGGCGCGGAGGCGGTGAAGATTGAAGGCGGCCGCAATCGCGCTGCCCTCGTCGCCGCGCTCACGCAGGNNCAGCACCGAACCGATATCCCGGGCGAGGTCGCCGGTGGCAAACATCAGCTCCCGAAACCTCTTATCCGTGATCTTACTGTGTTTGGCTACGAACCTAATGACACGATCTTGCATCTTATCTAAGTATTCCCATGTCTGGGGAACCCCAATCACCAGCCCTGACAGCCTGATCGGGTGGATGGTCATGGTGGCCGTCCCGGCGATGAACGAGTATTGTGAACTGACGGCGACCGGGACCCCGATGGAATGACCACCGCCTAGAACCAATGATACCGTGGGTTTGGACATGCTGACGATCAGCTCGGCGATGGCCAGCCCCGCCTCCACGTCACCACCGACCGTGTTGAGGATGATTAGCAAGCCTTCGATATCAGGATTCTGTTCCACGGCTACCAATTGTGGGATTACATGCTCATATTTGGTAGTCTTGTTATTTGGTGGGAGAACAATATGACCCTCAATCTGGCCGACGATGGGGACACAGTGGATGTTTGATTGAACGCTTGGCAATTCATTGTTTTGGCCGTATTCCTTGACAGTGTCTATTTTCCTTACTCCCTGCTTTATTTTTTTGGTTGCCGGCGTTTCGGGGCCGGTGGTTGTTGGCGGCTGTTCCGAGCCAATGTTAAAGAACATCANNGGCACCCGGCATGCGCGGGGTTCTAACCGGGAATCTGTTGTTGTATACTCTGTCTAGTATGTTCGCAGTAACCCAAATAATGCACCAACTGCAGCAAATGTATAACGAGATTCTATTATTTTCGTGGCGCTGAATAAGTGCTATAATTTGGTAGTGATGATCGACAACCAGGGGTGACATGATGCCTGCCAGGGTGTCCAGGGTTAAGAGAATAAAGCAGCAACCTGCCGGTGAAAGGCTGACACACGAGATCGCCGGCATTGTCCTGTTGGCCCTGGCAGCGCTAATGTTGGTGAGTTTTTACGCTCAGGCCGGGATCGTCGGCACCCTGATCGCCTATATCTTGAAACACCTGGCCGGCGATCAGGGAAAATATGGAGTTATTCTGGCCACCGCCTATTTTGGGGGCTGTCTCTGTATCTATAGGCGCCCGCTGAGCAAATTGCCACGGACTGCCGGTGTGCTGCTCAGCCTTCTCGTGGTGCTGACTATCTGCCACTTTCTATTGGCGTCCGCCACTCTGTCCAGGAACGGCATGATTTCCCTGCTCTGGAGCGCCGGCCTGCTGGGTGAGGGAGGCGGCCTCCTGGGCGCCCTCAGCAGTATGGTATGCGTCTATTTCTTTGCCAGGATCGGAACGATGATCGTATTGTCCTGCCTGTCGGGGATAGCGATCATCCTGCTAACAGGCACACCGCTGAGCAGGCTGCTGTCCGGTGCCGGAGCCTGCATGGCATCCGGATGGCTCAGCATCAGACAAAACCTGGTCAACTTCCTGTACGTCGAAGATGACGCAGAAACCGGCAGCGAAGATCCCGGGGCTGCGAAACGGGCCGGCAGGGATGAGAACCCCGGTCAGAACCTGCCCGTCATTATCGACTATGGGGCCACGAATTCTTCTCCTAAAGATTCTTCTAACAATGAGGATGCGCCGTCACCCCCGGCTGCCAGCCAGGGCCTGCCCGGAATGCTTCATGCTGCGATAAAAAATATCCCCGGCAATGACTCAGACAAAAATCTACCCGGGAACTATGAAAATTACCAGCTTCCCACCCTGAGCCTGCTGTCGCGGTCTTTGAAAGTGAAGAGCAGCCGCTTCAACAAGGAGATCTTGGAAAATGTGCGCATCCTGGAGGAGACCCTGGACAATTTTGGGGTGAAGGTCTGCGTCAGCCAGGTGCACCGGGGGCCGGCGATCACCCGCTACGAGATCCAGCCGGCGCCGGGCGTCAAGGTCAGTAAGATCGTCCGGCTGGCGGATGATATCGCCCTGAGCCTGGCCGCCCAGGATGTGCGCATCGAAGCGCCAATTCCGGGCAAGTCCGCCCTCGGAATCGAGGTCCCCAACAAGGAGGTCTCCATGGTTTACCTGCGGGAACTCCTGGAGTGCCCGGAGTTTACAGATGCAGCATCGAAGATATCCATTGCCCTGGGAAAAGACATCGCCGGCAACCCGATCGTCGCCGACCTGATGAAAATGCCACACCTGTTGATTGCCGGGGCGACCGGGTCTGGGAAAAGCGTCTGTCTGAACTCCATCATCACCAGCATCCTCTACAAAGCTACTCCCAGTGAGGTCAAGCTTGTGATGATCGATCCCAAGATGGTGGAACTGATTGGCTACAACGGCATCCCGCACCTGCTCTCGCCGGTGGTGACCGATCCCCGCAAGGCAGCCTCCGCCCTCAAGTGGGTGGTCAGCGAGATGGAAACCCGCTACGAACTGTTTTCATCTATGGGTATCCGGGACATCAGCCGCTATAACTCCCAGAGCGAGAACCACCGGCAGTGCGAGCCGCTGCCCTACATCGTGGTGGTGATCGATGAACTGGCAGACTTGATGATGATCGCCCCAATCGATGTTGAGGACGCCATCTGCCGCATATCCCAGATGGCTAGGGCAGCGGGTATCCATCTGGTGGTAGCCACGCAGCGGCCGTCGGTGGATGTGATCACTGGCCTCATCAAGGCGAACATTCCGGCCCGGATCGCCTTTGCGGTCTCCTCCCAGATTGACTCCCGCACCATCCTCGACCTGGGCGGGGCCGAGAAGCTGCTTGGCAAGGGGGACATGCTGTTTGTGCCGGTCGGCGCCAGCAAGCCGATCCGGATTCAGGGGGCGCTGGTAACCGACAGCGAGGTGGAGGATATCGTCGGCTATATCCTCAAACAGGGCAAGCCGCTCTATGTCGCCAGTTTCCTGGAGCAGCCCGAAACAGTGGCCAAAGTTGAAACCTTCGAGGACTCGCTGTTCCAGGATGCGGCCAAGCTGGTACTGGACCAGGGCCATGCATCAGTATCGATGCTGCAGAGGCGATTCCGGATCGGCTATGCCAGAGCGGGAAGATTGATGGACATTCTTGAGCAGAGAGGGATCGTCGGCCCCTATGACGGGGCCAAACCCAGGGATGTGCTGATGACAAACGATCAGTTCAAGCGGTTTTATGGGAAAAGCATGTGAATGTTCCTGGCTAGAGACAGAGTGTGCCTGTGTTCGATGCCCAAGGATGTAATATAGTGCTCAGCCCAGCCTCTCCCCTGAAACCTTCAGTTCCTTGATGGCGCCCGGCATGGGGAGCGAAAGCTGGCCGAAGTAGTTGCATTCGAGGCAAGAATCCGCTCGAGAAGCGGCGTATCTTGGGCAACTGCGGAATTTTATAAGCATCTATTCAACATATATAAACATATGTTAACATATAGTTGCCATGAACAATCATTTAACGACACGTGAAAGAGAAATACTCGAAATATTGAAGAAAGACCCGATGATCGCTCAGGATGACCTGGCTGAGAGGTTGAAGATCTCGCGCTCAGCAACGGCGGTGCACATCTCCAACCTGATGCGCAAGGGCTATATAACGGGCAGGGGTTACATCTTCGATGAGCACAGCAAGATCCTGGTGGTCGGAAAAACGTGGCTGGAGGTCTCTGTCAGGACCGGTGGCGGCAGCAGGGACGGTGTCAGGCCGGGAGTCATCAAACTTGCCGGTGCCGGGAACGGCTACCTGTTAGCACTGGAACTGGCCCGGCGCAACTTGGAGCCGACCCTGATCACCTTTCTGGGCCGGGATGAGATCGGCGCCCAGATGCTTGGCCGCCTGTCGAGCAAAGGCGTTAGCGTGCAAAATATCAATCACAGCCAAGATGTTTCCACCGGAAAACGCCTGGACTACTCAGGCCTGAACGATGCCGCTTTTCTGGTAAAAGACGATGAAGGCGAGCTGTCCCTGAGTGTGGAGGCGCTCTTCTCAAGAGAAGACCCGATCAGGAACACCAGGATGCTGCTGATCGATGGCGAGCTGCCCCTGAAGACAGTGACCTTCCTGGCCTCTTTGGCCGTCAACAACAATATCATGGTCTCTGTGCTCGGTTGGCCGCTGAACCTGCTCAAGGCACAGGGACTACTGGCGTACCCGCAGTTTTTCCTGGTCTGCTCTGCCAGAGATCTGGCGGTACAGTCGTCTATCGCCCTGCCTGGCGAGCCGGAGGAGCTATTCCCGACCTGCAGACAGATCGTCAGCGCGGGATGTCAGGCGCTGGTGGTGGTCTTTGGAGATCAGGGGCTGATTCTGGCCACTGCCGAAGAGACAGTGTACCTGCCGGCATTGCCCCTCCAGGCGCCAGGCACTGTTGTCTCCATTGCTGCCGGCCTTGCAGAGGGTCTGGCCTCGGGTTTAAGGATGCGCCTGGCGGTCCGGAGGGCGATGGGGAGCGCTGCAAGCGGCTAAATGAGAACTGAGACGTGCCAACCTCTCGCATCACATATCCCAGTTGGAGGGCGAATGTTATGGGAATCGGTGATTTGCTGCGCAGAGAGCGCGAGAAGAAGGGGCTTTCCCTGGGTGACGTGGAAAACGCCACCAAAATCAGGGTCAAGTACATCCAGGCCCTGGAAACGGAACAATTCCAGATCATTCCTGGCGAGGTTTACCGTCTGGGTTTTCTAAAAAACTACGCCAGGCTGCTGGACCTAGATCCGGGCGCCATTATCACCCGTTACAAAGCTGCTCATGAAAGCGCAGATCATGGCGCATCTCATGATGAAGAACCGGCAGGAGCACGGCAGACCGTTGCCAATGCCCGGCCCTCCGTCCGGGATGAGGACCAGCCGGGCACACGGCAGGCAGACACAGTTGCCCGGCGGCCTGTTATTGATTGGGCGGGCAAGATCGCCCAAGCCGGGTCAATTTTCAAAAGCAGGAGGGTGCTGCTGGGAGTTGCGTCTGCGGTCGTTGTTTTACTTTTGGCATACGTGGTGCTTAACATTGGCGTGTCCCATCGTAATAACGCGCCGCCACTCCAACAGACTCCAAAGCATACTCAAAATCTGCCGGCCACCCTGCCAACGGTTGATACTCAGCCCCAAACGCTGGAGATCAGGCTGGTGGGGACCGGACACTGCTGGGCTGAGGTCAAGATTGATGGTCAAGAAGCATATATGGGCACCATCAAACCTGGCGACACGGAAACATTTACGGCTCAGTCAACGGTCTGGTTGGATCTCGGATATCCCCAGAGCGTGGATGTTTACTACAACGGCACCAAGCTGCCTCCCCTGGGCACAACGCGCCCTGTAACGAAGACGTTTACCAAGAACATGGGAACATAATTCAAACGAAGCGAAGCGAAGTTAAATTGACAACCATTGGCGTGGTCAGCCTGGGCTGCCCGAAAAACCTCACCGAAAGCGAAACCGTACTCGGCATCCTGGCCAGCGCCGGGTATGTGGTGACTCCCTCGCTGCAGGAGGCGGAGATCATCCTGATCAATACCTGCAGCTTTATCAGGGCAGCAGTGAGGGAATCACTGGATGCCATTTTTAATTACGCCCGCTTCAAGAAAAGCGGCGCCTGCCGGTGCCTGGTCGTCATCGGCTGTTTGCCCCAGCGGTACGGGCGCAGGCTTGACAAGCTGATTCCGGAGGTGGACCTCTGGCTGGGTGTCAACGCCAGGCCTTACCTGCTCGATGCCCTGCGCGGCCTGGAGGCCGGGGCGCCGGCACCCGGCTGCAATTACGGCGCCTCCTTCCTGAAGGAGAGCGGTGATACCGGGGGCAACAATTCCCCACGCCTGCTGACGACACCTCCCGCCACCGCCTATCTTAAAATTGCCGAAGGCTGCTCCCACGGCTGCGCCTATTGCCTGATCCCAAAGCTCCGGGGAGGACTGGCCAGCAGGCCGCTGGAGACTATCCTCCAGGAAGCCGCCGAGCTGGTGGCTCTTGGGGTCAGGGAGATCAACCTGGTTGCCCAGGACACCGGCTCCTATGGCAGCGACCTGTACGGCAAGCCCACCCTCGACTTGCTGATCAGACGCCTGGCGGCCCTGCCCGATCTCCGGTGGCTGCGGATCATGTATCTCAACCCGTACTCGCTGACCCCCGGTCTGCTAGCGACCATCCAGGATGAGGAGAAGGTCTGCCGCTACCTCGACCTGCCCTTTCAGCATGCCAGCGCCAGGGTGCTGCGACTGATGAACAGGCCCGGGAGCCTGGCGGCCAACCTGCAGGTTGTGGCGGACTTACGGCGCCTGCTGCCCGGCATTACCCTGCGCACAACCTTGATGACCGGCTTTCCCGGTGAGGACAGGAGCGCTTTCAGGGAGTTGCAGAGCTTTGCGCGGCAGGCAGGGTTTGAAAGGCTCGGGGTCTTTGCCTACTGCCACGAAGAGGGCGCCGCCAGTTTCCGGCGCCGGGAGACCGTCTCCTTCATCGAAAAGCAGCGCCGCCGCCGGCAGTTGTATGGCTTGCAAAGGCAGATCTCCAGGAATATCAATGCCACCATCGTCGGCCAGGACCTGCTGGTGCTGATCGAGAGACGGGTGGGTGAGGGCGTTTACCTGGGCCGCAGTTACCGGGAGGCCCCTGACGTGGACCCGAAGATCATCGTCAGGGGAGACAGCCTCAGCCCGGGGGATTTTACAAATGTGAAGATAACCAGTGCCTATGCCTTCGATCTCGCCGGAGTGAAGGCGAAGCAATAGCAATTATCCGATTGTGGTAGAACCTTCAGCTGGTTCTTTGTTTCAGAGGGGAGGGCATTTCCTACTGAAGCCAAGGCCAAGTTAATATAGCCGCTCTTAACGACCGCTTCCAAAAAGAGGGGTCATTAGAGCGGCTCTATCATTTATGGCCAAAAAACGCCAGGAAACGCGGTTTTCCAATGCTTTCATAGCAGATTGGGCGGACGGATATGCTATAATCTTGGTCGCGGGAAGGAGGAGAGGCATGCCTTTACAACAGTGGCGCATCCCAACTATTGTGGCGGCAATGCTGATTACGCTCGCTTTATTGTTGGGAGGACAGATCCTTTACGAGAAACACTTCGTCAATGACGGCCTGGACCGTCAAGTCGCCAAAGTGGCGGCCGTCGATGACCTCAAGGTTGCCAAGGATGAAAAACCCCCGGCGGTGTATGTTCGCATCAATAATGCACAGGACCTGCAAACCGATTACCAGGGCCTGACGGATGTCGTGCGGAAGCAGTTGGGGCCGCAATACAAAGTGGTCCTGTTGGACAATCGCACTTCCAGGCTGCAGTCTCTGTATGAACAGGACTCCTTTGCCATCCAGGAGGCGATTGCCACCGGCGATTACCAGGCGATGCAAAAATCAGTAGCACGGCTTGCCGCAGCTAATAAGGTGCAATCCAATATTTCCGTCGATTCCAACAATGTCTACCTGGAACTGAGGGACGAACAGGGTTCGGGATACCTCTACGAAGTCATTCCCCGCACGTCCCAGGTGGCAAGCGGAGAGCAGGCAAACAATCCGGGTGGTGAGGGAATATGATCAAGGAAGTATGCCTGGGAACATCGCTGGCGGTGCTGATCTTTCTTACCATACTGGGTTATAACGTCGTCCCGTTGCTGTTGCTGGGAGGCCTGGGAGTCTTTCTGTTCCTGATGTTGGACCGCAAGGGACTGGGCGCCTCCTCGGGCAGCAACAGCTACGCGCAGCCGGTCAACTTCACCTTCGACGACATCGGGGGACAGGCCCCGGCGAAACAGGAGTTGAAAGAGGCCCTGGATTTCGTGCTGCACGCGCCCAAGATCATCGAGATGGGCATTCGGCCTCTCAAGGGAATCCTGCTGACGGGACCCCCCGGCACGGGAAAGACGCTGCTGGCAAAAGCGGCTGCAGCGTACACGAATTCCGTGTTTCTGGCCGCATCCGGCAGCGAGTTTATCGAGGTCTATGCCGGCGTCGGCGCCCAACGGGTCAGGCAACTATTCAAGACAGCGAGGGAGCGCGCCGTCAGGGAGAAGAAGGGCGGGGCGATTATCTTCATCGACGAGATCGAGGTCCTCGGCACCAAGCGGGGCACCAATGCCGGTCACATGGAGTATGACCAGACGCTGAACCAGTTGCTGGTGGAGATGGACGGCCTGCGTAGCAACGAGCGGGCCAGGCTGCTGGTGATCGGGGCGACCAACCGGGAGGATATGCTGGACTCAGCCCTGCTTCGGCCCGGGCGGTTTGACCGGGTCGTCAGTGTCGATCTGCCGGACAAGGCTGCCCGCTGCAGCATCCTGAGGCTCCACTGCCGGAACAAGCCGCTCGGGGAAGACGTCGACCTCGACCAAGTCGCCCGGGAGAGTTTTGGCTTTTCCGGCGCCCACCTCGAGAGCGTCACCAACGAGGCGGCGATCCTGGCGCTGCGTGAGGAACAGCCCACGATCTCCAACCGGCACTTCAAGGAAGCTGTTGACAAGGTGATGATGGGCGAGAAGCTGGACCGCAAACCCAACCAGGATGAGCTTTACCGGATTGCGGTGCACGAGAGTGGCCATGCCGTGATCAGCGAGCTGCTGAGGCCGGGGTCGGTATCTCACCTGACAGTCGCCAACAGGGGGCGTGCTCTGGGGTACATGCGCCAGATCCCCGAAGACGACCGGTACTTGTATACCAAGGAATCCCTGGTAAAGCAGATCAGGGTGTACCTGGCGGGAGCGGTGTCGGAGAGCATCATCCTGGGCGCCCGGAGCACGGGTGCGACCAGCGACTTCAACCAGGCCGTGCAGGCAGCACGCCAGATCGTCACCGCCGGCCTGTCGCCGCTGGGGATCGTCTGTGAGGAGATAATGTCCAAGGATATGCTCCACCAGGCCATCCAGGAGATCGTACAGCAGCAGGAGAAAGAGGTGGCCGGTATGCTTGACGGTCATCTGGATACTCTGAAGGAGATCTCGAGCCTGTTGGTCGAACAGGAATATATTTCGGGAACCACTTTACAGGAGCGCATCGAACAAGCTAAACTTGAAAAGCAGGCGCCTCTCGAGGTGTAAGGCGAGCGGGAGCCCGAGCGAGCATCAGTGGCGCCGGATGCCGGTGGCGGTGCCGGGTCCGTGCCATGTCCACTGGACATGGCACCGCCGGGCGCGGTGGAATCAGCAAGCCAACTACGACAGGTTTTCATTTGATGTGAGCTTTGCGATGAATTGCCCTGAGTGTTGCCTTTAATCGAACCTCGAATATCGAACCTCGAAAAGGGACAGGGATCATGCACAAGGCAGAAATTATCGCCATCGGCGATGAATTACTGAGCGGTGATGTGGAAAACACCACCACTCCCTTTATCATCGATCAGATCCGGTCGTTGGGTTACGAACTGATCAGGGCTACCACCGTCGGCGATGAGACCGACCGGATCGCCAGGGCAGTTCAAGGCGCTCTCGGCGCGGCGGAGATCGTTATCCTGACAGGCGGCCTTGGACCCACGCCCGATGACATCACCAGGGAGGCCCTGGCCAAGGCGATCGACAGCCCGTTGGAATTCAAGCCGGAACTATGGCAGGAGATTCAGCGGCTGTTTGAGCAGAGGGGAAAGTCGACGCCACCGGCCAATATCAATCAGGCATATCTGCCCTATCATGCGCAGGCAGTTCCCAACTCAGTGGGGACTGCCTGCGGCATTATCGTCGAGCATCATGAGGCAGCGATCATCCTCCTGCCAGGCCCACCCCATGAGCTGCGCCGGATGTGGCTGGACTCGGTACAGCCATATCTGGAGCGGCGCTACCCGGCCAACTCCCTGGACCGTCAGCAGAGCCGCGTCTTGAAAATATATGGTCTCGGAGAATCGGAGGTCATGGAAAGGCTGCGCCGCCTCTTGGATGCCACCCGGGAGACGGGTGTCGGGTTTGGCTTCTACCCCAGAGCCGGTGAAGTGCATATAACCATGAAGGCTGCCGGCGCCGGGCATGAGACCGGGGCGCTGCTGGACCACCTGTCAGTCAGTCTGCAGAACCTGCTGGGAACCGATCTCTACGGAATGGGGGAGGACACGCTGCCTGCCATTACCGGCGCCCTGCTAAAGGAGCGGCATCAGACGGTGGCAACCGCGGAGTCATGCACCGGGGGCCTGGTGGCCCACTATTTGACCGGCGTGCCGGGCAGCTCCGACTATTTCCGCGGCGGTATCGTTGCTTATCATAGCGAGATCAAGGAAAAACTGTTAGGGGTCAGCAGGGAGACCATCGATAATTTTGGCGTTGTCAGCGAGCAGACTGCCATGGCCATGGCAGCTGGCGCCCGCACGGCCCTGGGGGCGGATTTCGGGATCGCCACCACCGGCATCGCCGGTCCTGCCGGAGGCACTCCCGAGCTTCCTGTGGGAACGATCTATGCAGGCCTGGCAACGCCGGATGGGCAGTCCGCCTCCAAGATTTTTATGCCCCGGATGAGCCGTGGTCTGGTTAAAACCATGGCTTCCAAAAAGGCTATCGACTTGCTGCGAAGATATCTGATCGATCATCAAGTAAGTAATGAGTAATGAGTAATGAGAGTCCTCGCTCGAATTTCTCTGTCTTTACATCACTCAACCACTCATCACTCATGACTCGCATTGTGGGGGATGATTAGAATCACAGAGCGCGGGATCCGTTCTTTTATAGCCATTCAATTGCCCCGGGAGTTGCGGTCGGTGCTCCATGAGCTGGCCCTGCCCCTGCAGGGACTGTCGCTCAATGTCAAGTGGGTGCCGGAGAGCAACTATCATCTCACTCTCAAGTTCCTGGGGGACATCGCTCCGGGTGATATCCGCAGCCTCGACGCCCAGTTGCAAGCCCTGGCTGACAGGGAGTGTTTCATTCTGTCGCTCGGGGGCTGGGGCATGTTTCCCAACTCCAAGCGCCCCAGTGTGCTCTGGGTAGGCCTTGGCGGAGAGCTGGAGGCCCTGCGGCAGGTATGGAGGGATCTGGATGACTGCCTGTCTGCAAGTTATCCCCGCGATCGGCAGTGGCACCCGCATATCACTCTGGGACGGTTTCGTTCGCCGGATCGCGTGGACAGCCTGAACGCCCGGCTGCAGCAAACACCCTCCTTTGACCACATCGGCAGTTTTACGGCGTCTGGTCTTTCCCTGATGGAGAGCCGGTTGAACCCGGTAGGCCCCAGCTATAATCCGCAGTCCTTCCATGAATTCAAAGCCAAAGTCAATAAATAGAGAGATTCTCAGATATTAGATTGACAAACCAGGTCCCTGTAAACTATCCTGAAATTAGTGTTTTAAGGTAAGCCCCGCGCCAGCAAACCCGGCACTAAAGTAGTTTTGGGTGCCGAGTCACTATTAGGAAGGGGAGGAAAAATGAGCGTTGAGAAGACCAAAGCCCTGGAATTAGCCATGACGCAGATTGAAAGGGCATTCGGCAAGGGTTCGATCATGCGTCTCGGAGAGAGACCGGCCGTCGTGGGCGATGATGTTATTCCGACCGGCAGCCTGGCCCTCGACCTGGCGCTGGGAATTGGCGGAGTGCCCCGCGGCCGGGTAATCGAGATCTATGGGCCGGAATCTTCCGGAAAGACCACGGTTGCCCTCCACATCATCGCCGAGGCCCAGAAAACAGGGGGCACGGCAGCTTTTATCGATGCCGAACACGCCTTGGATCCACTCTACGCCAGGAATCTGGGCGTTGACATCGACAACCTGCTGGTCTCGCAACCGGATACCGGGGAGCAGGCCCTGGAGATCGTGGAGGCCCTGGTCAAGAGCTGTGCCCTGGATGTGGTGGTGGTGGATTCGGTGGCCGCCCTGGTGCCCCGGGCCGAATTGGAAGGGGAGATGGGGGACGCTCACGTCGGCCTGCATGCCCGCCTGATGTCCCAGGCGCTGCGCAAGCTCACCGGCGTCATCAGCAAGTCCCGCACCACGACGATCTTTATCAACCAGATCCGGGAGAAGGTCGGCGTCATATTCGGCAACCCCGAGGTTACGACCGGCGGACGCGCCCTGAAGTTTTATGCCTCGGTACGGTTGGAGATCAAAAAGATCGACGTGATCAAGCAGGGCACCGAGGTAGTCGGCAACCATTGCCGGGCCAAGGTAGTGAAGAACAAGGTGGCGCCTCCCTTCAAGCAGGCGGAATTCGACATCATGTACGGACAGGGAATATCCCGCGAGGGCGGGTTGATCGACATCGGTCTCAGCCTGAACCTGATCAACAAGTCCGGGTCCTGGCTGTCATACGGCGAGGAACGGCTTGGACAGGGCCGGGAGAACGTCAAGGAATTCTTGAAGGAGCATCCGGAGACCACCCTGGAGATCGAATCCAAGATCAGGGCGATGATCCAGGCGAACCAGCTTCCTGCAGCGAAATCTACTGCTGGTGCCGAGAGCGTAACGGAAGATTAAAACCGCACTCGGGGCATCTGCATGCGGGCGCGGGAAGCGGGGGCATTAGAGCGGTTAGCCATCTGGTAAAAACCTTGACATGCAGTATAAATGATAATAAAATCTAATAGTGGAAACGCTGAATAGAACTTCTGCCACTTGTTTGCCATAGATTAACTTTTTTAATATACAATAAAAGTTAATTTTGTTGGGTACATGTGAATATTGTTTTTGTGGAGAAGTTTCTATCGACTAAAACCGAGTTTCTACTCGGTTTTATTTTTAGCAGGCTCTGAAGCTTCGTTAGGCGCTCAGCACAGTTAGCGCAAAACGCCTGCACACAGGTAAACATATAAGAAGGGAGGTGACCGGTATCAATCATATTTTAATTCTGGTAACATCAGTTGTGATTGCCCTCCTTGTGGGAGTCTTGTCAGGGTATTTTTTGAGGAGGTACCTGGCTGAGGCCAAGATTGCCTCTGCAGAAGAGGCAGCCAACAAGCTCATCGAGGAAGCCCAGCGAGAAGTAGCTGGTAAAAAGAGGGAGGCTATTCTCGAGGCCAAGGAAGAGGTGCACCAGTTGAGGTCCGAGGCGGAACGCGAGACCCGCGAGCGGCGCAACGAGGTGCAACGCCTCGAACGGCGTATACAACAGAAGGAAGAGTCGATTGACCGCAAGCTGGAAGGCTTCGAAAAGAAAGAGGATTCCCTGAGTAAGAAGGAACAGGAGCTGTCACAGATCAGGGCCGGGTTGGACGAGCTGACCCAAAAGAAGACTTCAGAACTGGAGCGGGTCTCGGGCCTGTCGACCGAGGCGGCCAGGGAACTGCTGCTGAACAACGTCAGGGACGAGGTCAAGCACGAAGCCGTGTTGATCATCAAAGAGGCGGAAAACCAGGCCAAGGAAGAGGCCGAAAAGAGAGCGCGGGAGATCGTTACCGCAGCGATTCAGAGGGGTTCCGCCGATATCGTTGCCGAGACTACCGTTTCTGTGGTGCCTCTCCCCAATGACGAGATGAAGGGACGCATCATCGGAAGAGAGGGCCGGAACATCCGGACTATCGAAACTTTGACCGGTATCGATCTGATCATCGATGATACTCCGGAAGCGGTGATCCTGTCCGGATTCGATCCCATTCGTCGGGAAACGGCCCGGCTCGCCCTGGAGAAGTTGATCGCCGACGGACGTATCCATCCTGCTCGCATCGAAGAGATGGTGGAGAAATCCCAGAAAGAGATTGAACAGAAGATCCGGGAGGAAGGGGAACAGGCAGCCTTTGAGGTTGGGGTGCCAAACATTCACCCCGAACTGATCAGACTGCTCGGACGGTTGAAGTTCAGAACCAGTTACGGCCAGAACGTATTGAAGCATTCGCTGGAAGTTGCCTTCCTGGCCGGCTCCATGGCCGCTGAGTTGGGGGCCGATGTCCTGTTGGCAAAAAGGGCCGGCCTGCTGCACGATATTGGAAAGTCTGCGGATCATGACGTAGAGGGGACGCACGTTGCCATCGGTGTGGACCTGGCCCGTAAATACCGTGAGAATGCCGAGGTGGTCCATTGCATCGCCTCCCACCACGGCGATCAGGATCCAGAGACGATCGAAGCTGTTTTGATCCAGGCGGCAGATGCGATCTCGGCGGCCAGGCCGGGCGCCAGGCGGGAAACGCTGGAAACGTACCTGAAGCGGCTGGAAAAGCTGGAGACAATTGCAGAATCCTTCGCGGGCGTGGAAAAATCCTACGCCATCCAAGCAGGCAGGGAGATCCGGATCCTGGTCAAGCCGGAACTGATCGACGACTTTCAAGCAGCGGGGCTGACCCGCGAGATTGTCAAAAAGATTGAAAGCGAACTGGAATACCCGGGACAGATCAAAGTGATCGTGATCAGAGAAACACGCAATATAGACTATGCCAAATAAGTTGATGAACAAGGCGCCCGCCCGGACAGGCGGGCTTTTTTATGCCATTTCTGTGTTTTATCTCATTATCGTGCTAGGAAAAGGAAATTCAAACAGAGCAGGATTTATTGAGGCGTTGACGAATAGTTCCAATTAAAGATTTAGACAGATCAAATTGCTCTTCAGGAAGGAAATGTATAATGACGCCATTGAAAAGAAAGGACAACAGCGTATCCCATACCGCCAATCTGCTCACATCCATATTACTCTGCTACCCGGAGATTGCCACCATCAATCTCGATCCCAAAACCAACCTGGTCAGATTCATTTTTTATCTGTCCACTTCGTTGGCAGGCGATGCTGTTGATGCTTTCAAGGAACGCCTGCAGCAGTCGCTGGATGCGTATTATTTTTTAGTAAACAAGGACGTTGAAATCAGTTCCTTCTCATTTCAAACCCAAGATTTCTTCACGATTTTAGAGTTCCAGAGGGATGTGCTCACCCTGACTCAGAAGGAGATAGCCCTGATCATCGCCCTGCTCCAGGAGCAGTTCGGCGATAATCTGATCACCGATGAAGACGACGATCTGCTGGTCGACGATCTCTCCCTGCACGAGGAATTGATCGGACATATGCTGGAGCATACTATAGAAACGAGCGATAATAGCAGGCTGATCGCTCTGCGCGACGAAGGAAGAGTCCTCGTTTTCAATAAGTGATCACCGGCTCCGGGGAGGCATCATACTTGAGAATATTATTTCTAGGTGATATCGTCGGCCGTCCCGGACGCCGTGCCGTTCATGAACTGCTCCCCTCCCTGAAAAAAGAATATGAGCCCAGGTTTATTGTTGCCAACGGTGAGAATGCCGCAGGAGGCAACGGCATCACCCGCGATGTGGCCGACGATCTGTTTGGCGCCGGAATAGATGTATTGACCATGGGCAACCACGTATGGGACAACAAGGATGTTTATACTTTTATTGACGGCGACGATCGGATCGTCAGGCCGGCAAACTACCCACCAGATGCCCCGGGAAGCGGTTTTACCATAGCACGTAAGGCAGAGCGCGCCATCGGAATTATCAATCTTTCGGGGCGCGTTTTCATGCCACCCCTGGATTGTCCCTTTCGGGCAGCCGACCAGATTATCCCGGTTCTTAAAAAGAAAACCCCGGTCATCATCATCGACTTCCACGCTGAGGCGACCTCGGAGAAAAACGCCCTGGGATGGTACGTGGATGGACAAGTGACCGCAGTCATTGGCACCCATACCCATATCCAGACCGCCGACGAAAAAGTGTTCCCAAAGGGAACGGCTTTCATCACCGATGTGGGTATGACCGGCCCTAGGGATTCGATCCTGGGTGTAAAAGTTGAACAGGTTTTGGACAAATTGATCGGTCTAAGACCGGTGCGCTTTGAAGTGGCGGGAGGGGCTTTGATGTTGAATGCTGTTTCCATAGAAGTGGACGAGAGAAGCGGAAGGGCGCAAGAAATACAGAGAATTCAAGTATTTAAAGAGGAATAGGCATTTTTAGAATAGGCATTTTTAGGTTGCAATATAAACCTGGCAGTGTTATCATTAATTACAATTATTTGTTTTAATTTACCTTTTTATTCGTACCAGTAACTTCATAATAGGAGCACCTATTGGTAGTAGCCACCAGCTAGGGTAGTGCTGTACAAGGGGGTGTTCGAAGAGAATCATAATTGCTAAATAGACTTGTAACAGATAGAAATCTAAACGGGGGGGGTTGCAAACTTGGATGTATTGAAGGTATCGGCAAAATCCAGTCCCAATTCAGTAGCTGGTGCTCTGGCCGGCGTTCTGAGGGAAAAAGGATCCGCAGAACTGCAGGCGATCGGAGCAGGCGCTCTAAACCAGGCTGTTAAGGCGGTAGCTATTGCCAGAGGCTTTGTAGCTCCTAGCGGTGTCGACCTTGTTTGTATTCCTGCCTTTACCGACATTGTCATCGATGGAGAGGAACGAACTGCCATCAAGTTGATCGTCGGCCCGAGATAATAACGGTGGATCTGAGGCCTGCTAGCGGTAGACACCGGAGGTTGGCCGGGTACCTGCTTTAGCAGGCTCACCGGAAGTTATAGTTTTATTTATTTCCAACGAAGTGAAAACATCCCCCGAGACAAGCCCGGGGGTTTCTCCTTTTCATCGGTAGCCGTCCTTAGATCAGCGCTAACGGCCAACGACCGCGGCCATAATGGGGGTCACTGGTTTGATCTGCGTCGATATGCACTGTGACTCGGTTTCAGAGGCATATAGAACCGGGCGCTCACTGGCCAAGCCCTGCGTGAACGGCCATGCCGACTTACCCAGGCTGCGGCTGGCGGGAATCAAACTGCAGTTTTTTGCCCTGTTCCCCGATCGGATCTACCATCCCGGGCGCACCCTCTATCAGGTCCTACGCCTGCTGGATTACGCAACGGAAGCATTCCGGGAAGATGCCGGGACAATAGTGATCAGGACCAGGCGAGATCTGGAGCGTTGTTTGGCCACAGAAGCGCTGGGAGCGGTCTTGACGGTGGAGGGGGGAGAACCCCTGGAAGGGGAGATCCGGATCCTCAGGACGCTGTACCGCCTGGGGGTGCGCGGACTTGGCCTGGCCTGGAACAACCGGAACGAACTGGCAGATGGTGTTGCCGAAGGCCAGACCGGAGGCGGACTGACCAGGTTTGGCCGCCAGGTGCTGCTGGAGATGAACAGGCTGGGTATGCTCATAGACATCTCCCATCTTTCAGAAGCAGGCTTCTGGGATGTTATAGAGCTCTGCAGCGCTCCGGTAATCGCCTCTCATTCCAACTGTAGCGCCGTCTGGAATCATCCGCGCAACCTGACAGACCGGCAGATAAAAGCCATTGCAGAACTGAAGGGCGTGGTAGGCGTCAACCTGATACCGCAGTTCGTGGGGCCTCCAGGCGCCGGCCACAGTGCCCTGATCGAGCATATTGACCACATTTGCAGCCTGGTAGGCGATGAATACGTGGGTTTTGGCTCTGACTTCGATGGAGCAAAAGACCTCATCTGCGGAGTCAATGATGTCACCGATTTCCCCGACCTTGTTGCAGGTCTGCGGAACAGGGGATACAGCGAGGAGTCGGTCGCCAGGATCTGCGGCCGGAATTGTCTGAGAGTGCTCGAAGCGGTGCTGCCGGAATCAGAAGTCTGAGACATGAAATAGAGGGCATATAAGTTTTTCATCCGGCGTCAGACTGCCGGCATCCGATCTATTTAAGGGAAGCGGTGGTATGCCAGCGGATCTCCATATACACAGCACAGCCTCCGACGGCAGATTGACACCGGAAGAGATCGTGAAGCAGGCGCGTGCTGCCGGCCTCAGCGCCATTGCCCTGACAGACCATGACACGGTGGATGGTATCCAGGCCGCTCTTCAGGCCGCAGGCTCGTCCGGGCTGGAGGTAATCACGGGTATCGAGTTCAACACCGAATTGGACGGCGCAGAAATACACATATTGGGCTACTACCTGACCCTGGACAGCGGCCTTGCCGGAACTCTGGCCATCCTGAGAGCGGCCAGGGAAAACAGGGCTAAAATGATCATCGCCAGGCTGGATCAGCTTCAAATCCGGATTGACTATGACCGCTTGAAACAGGTGGCCAGCCGGGCTACCATGGGCAGGCCGCACATCGCCCGGGCGTTGTACGAGGCAGGGTATACCACCTCGGTGGGGGAGGCCTTCGAGCGTTACCTTGCCAGGGGGAAGCCAGCCTACGTGCCTCACCACAGGCTGGACCCGTTCAGGGCGATCGCTACCGTCCTGAAGGCTGAGGGAATACCTGTGCTGGCGCATCCCGGCCTTGCTAAAAAGGATGAATTGATCCCGGAATTCGTTGCCAGGGGTCTGTTGGGGATCGAGGTTTTCTATCCTTTTCATACGCCTGGCGATGTGGCCAGGTATGAGAAGATCTGTCTGGAGCAGGGCCTGGTCATGACCGGCGGGACCGACTGCCACGGACCTGGATTCAACTATCCCCCCTTGGGGACGGTTACAGTTCCGGACGAGACCATTCTACAGTTGAAACAGTTGCGCAATCAGCGCAGCATCGACCAGAAGGCAGGAATCTCCGGGCGAACGGAGAACGTATAGTGATTGGCGGTTAGTCGTTAGAAAAACATGAATGCAGATATTAACGATGGGGCGCCCGGAATTGGCCAATTTAGCTTGTTACAGTATCATTTACTTGTGAGGAGAGAAAAAGATGCAACCGGATAAAATCACGATCGAACAGCTTCGTTCAGGATTCGAAAGCAACGGTTACATCGCTGAGGACGAGATCACCGTACCGGTATATCTGGCTCTCCGGCTGGAGAAACCGGTCCTGATCACCGGCGCTCCTGGTGTGGGTAAGACCGAGATCGCCAAGGTACTGGCCGAGGTGTTCGAGACTGACCTGATCCGCCTCCAGTGCTATGAGGGTCTTGATGAAAACAAGGCTCTCTACGAATGGAACTACCAGCGACAACTGATCAAAATCCAGTTGATCAGGGACAGTGGTTCCGGGGAGAGCATGGAACGGGATCTCTTCTCTCCGGAATACCTGTTGGAGCGCCCGCTCTTGAAGGCGATCCAGGCTCCGAAGAAAGCAGTCCTGTTGATCGATGAGATCGACAAAACCGACGAGGAGTTCGAGGCCTTTCTGTTCGAGGTGCTATCCGATTTCCAGGTTTCCATCCCGGAGCTGGGCACCTTGAAGTCGCGCCACATCCCCGTGGTGGTGCTGACCAGTAACGGGGAGCGGGAGCTTTCCGACGGCCTGAAGCGCAGGTGCGTCTTTCTGTTCATCGACTTCCCGAGTGTGGAAAAAGAGATCAGGATCATCAGGGTCAAGGTCCCGGAGGCGGGGGAACGGCTGGCCGAAGAGGTGGCCCTGGCGATGAACTATCTGAGGCACAACCTGGAGATCAAGAAAAAGCCATCGATTTCCGAAACCCTGGACCTGACACGGGCATTGATCCTCTTTGAAGCCGACAGACTGGAACCCGATCTCGTTAAAAAGACTGTCAACCTCTTGCTGAAGGATAAGGATGATATCGATCTGTTCAACAGCCAGGTGGGACCGGCGGGCCTGGTGGAGATCGTGCGTAGCGAGCAATCAAAACGCCATTAAAAGCTTGACTTAAAAAGGGGACCGCGATGGAGAGCTACCTGGAAAACAACCTGGCGCGTTTCGTGCACATCCTGCGACACTTGGGGGTCACCGTCAGCACAGGGGAAACTGTCACCGCCCTGAAAGCACTTCAGTTGGTCAACATCATGGACAGGGAGCACGTAAGGTATGCCCTCCAGGCAACTCTGGTCAAGAATCACGAGGATGACCCGGTCTTCGACCGGGCATTCAGCGGCTTCTTCACGGTGCCAGAAATAAAGCGGCAGCAACAGCAGGATTGGCAGGAGGCCAAGGAGGAGAGGGTGCGCCTCCTTGACGAGGCGGAGCAGGACCTGACCTACCTGGGGGAAAAGCTGGACCTCAACGATGAGGAAAAACTTCTCTACTCACAGTTGGCGGAGGATGAGAAGAAAAGGATCAGGGAGTACCTGGAGTCGAGTTTTCTCCCGGATGACCGCCACCACGCCTTCAAGCCGATGTTGGAGTTCCAGGTGCGTGGCTCGTTGCGCTACTGGAAGCAGAGGCTGGCAGAGGAGGACGGCCTGCCCGTCATACCTGGCGCAGATGTTGATGACGAGGTCCTGGCCGCAATCGGCCAGAACTCGGCCAGTGAGGATAGCAGCCTGCTCTACGAGGACATGAAGAGGATCGGCGACCGGCAACTCCCTAAAGTGATTAACATCTTGAAAAAACTGTCCCGCAAGCTGGCCACGAAGATCTCCCGGCGCTACCGGATGAGCAAGAAGGTGGTCAAGGTTGACCTCAGGCGCAGCATCAAATCCAATATCCGCTACGGCGGCATTATTTTTAATCTTAAGTACAAGCAGAAACGGATCCAGAAGCCGAACATCCTGCTTATGTGCGATGTGTCCGGGTCAATGGCCCGCTATGCCGCCTTTGTAATCCAGTTCATCTATGGTCTGAGCGCCGTGATCAGCCATATTGAAAGCTTCATCTTTGCGGAAGAGCTGGAACGCGTGACACCTTACTTCAAGAAAATCAGACCATTTGAAGAAACAATGGTGGAGTTGATCGGGAAGAGCCGCATCTGGGGCAAAGGCACCAATTTTGGCGCCTCGCTGGCCTCGCTACGGACGAACTTCCCATTACTGTTGACCTCCCACACCGTGATCATCGTGGTCAGCGACACGAAAACCCTGGACCTGGAGCTGGCCGAACATGAGCTCGCCACCACGAGAAGATCGGTCAAGGAGATCCTGCTCTTGAACACTCTTCCCCACGATGAGTGGAAAGACCTGCGTTCAGTAAACATATTTCAAAAGTTTGCCCAGGTGTATGAGTGCTATACCCTGGCACATCTCGAGAGAGTCCTCAGGAGACAGTTCCTCCATTAATGGACAAGAGCGGACAGCGAGGGGGGTGTATCACCGACGGATGGCGAGTCACCGACTAACCGCAGTTACGAGCACCTGGCGTTGTTCTATGACCGGCTCATGCAGGGGATCGATTACGCGGCTTGGGTCAGCTATATCGAGGAGATTGTCCAAAAATACGGAGGGCATGTCAAAGTCGTCGCCGATCTGGCCTGCGGGACGGGAAATTCCAGCTTCCCCTGGTCGGATCGGGGCTATCGCACTTATGGAGTCGACCTGTCGGCAGAGATGTTGGAAATCGCTCGGGTCAAGGCTGCTGTCAGTGGGCTGGATGTAACCTTTCTCAGGCAGGATCTCTGCAGCCTGAAACTTGGGGCTCCGGTCGACCTGGCGGTCTGTTTCCAGGACGGTTTCAACTATATCATAGACATTGAGGATCTGCGCCAAGCGTTTCGGGCTGTCCACAAGAATCTCTCAGCCGGAGGTTTTTTTATCTTCGACCTCAACTACCTACCGCGGATCGTCCCTCCTGACCAGACCGTTTCCGTGGTTCGGGAAGATGGTTTTACCCTGCGCTGGAGCGCCGAATATATGGATGAGGAGAGGCTGTGGGGGANNGATTGAGGCGAAGGGGACGATAGAGGACGGGGACGGCAACAGGCATGACTATCTGGAAAAACACCTGGAGCGGATCTACGAACCCCACGAGATCTGGTCGCTTTTGACAGCACAGGGTTTTACCAGTCTTAGCAGTTTTCAGGCCTTCACCTTCGAGCAGCCCCACGACCGGACTCCCAGGATCGTTTACGTGGCGCAGAAGGTATGACGGCTAACCACTAAATCAGGAGGCAGGATTGTTGACAAAACTACTGTTAGTGCGGCATGGACAGACGCTCTGGAACCATATTGCCCGCTACCAGGGCCACACGGATATAGACCTCAGCGATACCGGGCGCAACCAGGCGCACCTGTTGTCTCTGCGGCTGGCCACTGTATCGCTGCAGGCTGTCTACGCCAGCGATCTCAAGCGCGCTCTGGACACTGCCCGCATCATCGCCGAACCCCACGGACTGGACGTACAGGCGCTGCCGCAATTACGGGAGATCAATTTCGGAGCCTGGGAAGGCCTGACTTTCCAGGAGATCGAGGCGCGTTATCCTGAAATTGCTAATAAATGGCACTCTTCACCTGGCAGTGTCCGGATTCCGGATGGGGAGACCTTCCAGGAGTTGATGGAAAGAGCTTATGGTGCAGTGCTGGACCTGGCAAAGAGTAATGATCCGGGTACCGTAGCCGTGGTCACCCACGGAGGGGCAATCAGGTCGATCATCTCCGCCCTGCTGGGCATGGATCTGAACAACCTGTTCCGAATCCGGCAGGATAACGCCGCCTTGAATATCATCGATTTTTACGATGGATATGGCATCCTAAACCTGCTCAACGATACCCACCACCTTGAGACGGAGCCCGGTTCCGGACCCAACAGCGTTTTTAACAAATAGCATGCACCTTGCTTCTCACGTTGTATCCCCTAGCAGGTGATGGTAAAATGGTTCAAAGATTTCAGGACCAATGAATGGAGAGTGGCAGCTATGGATGACAGGTTTGCCAAAACCGGCCTCACCTTTGATGATGTGCTCCTGATTCCTGGCAAGTCTTCGGTGGTGCCAAGGGATGTCAACGTTTCCACCTTCCTGACCCGGGAGATCAGGTTGAACGTTCCCATACTCAGCGCGAGCATGGACACTGTCACCGAGGCGCGCATGGCGATTGCCATGGCCCGCGAGGGNNGAGGGCGGCATCGGGATTATTCACAAAAACATGAGTATCGAACGTCAGGCTCAGGAGGTCGACCGGGTCAAGCGCTCAGAGCACGGCGTGATCATGGACCCGATCTCTCTGGGCCCCCAGCACCTGATCAGGGATGCCCTGAAGCTCATGGAGCACTACCATATCTCTGGCGTGCCGGTAACTGTAGACGGCCTCCTGGTGGGGATCATCACCAACCGGGACCTCCGCTTCGAGGACGATATGAACCGGACGATTGCCGAGGCCATGACCAGGGATAATCTGATCACGGCGCCCGTAGGCACAACCTTGCAAGATGCCAAGAACATCCTGAAGAAGCACAAGATTGAGAAACTCCCTATAGTGGACGAGCATTTCCACCTTAGCGGACTGATCACCATCAAGGACATCGAGAAGGCGCGCCAGTACCCGGACGCTTCCAAGGACCAGCGGGGACGCCTCAGAGTTGGTGCCGCCATCGGGGTCGGCCCAGACACAAGAGATAGAGTCATGGCTCTGATCGGGGCGGGAGTGGACGTCATCGCCCTGGATACTGCTCATGGCCACCAAATCAACGTGCTCAAAACGACAGAGGCAATCAAGAACGAGTATCCGGATATCCAACTGATCGCCGGCAACGTGGCCACTGCCGATGCCACCAGGGACCTGATAACAGCCGGAGCAGATGCCGTGAAAGTCGNNGGCATGGGGGGCGGATCGATCTGTACCACCCGCGTCGTGACCGGGATCGGCATACCACAGATCACCGCCGTTTTGGAGTGCTCGCAGGAAGCTTCAAAGAGTAATATTCCGGTGATCTCCGATGGCGGCATCAAGTTTTCCGGCGACATCACCAAGGCCCTGGCAGCAGGGGCCAGCTCAGTCATGTTGGGCAGCCTTCTTGCAGGAACAGAGGAGAGCCCCGGGGATATTGAAATCTTCCAGGGTCGCAGCTACAAGGTTTACCGGGGCATGGGGTCTCTGGCCGCCATGAAAGAGGGCAGCATGGACCGCTACTTCCAGGACAATCCGGAGAAGCTGGTGCCGGAGGGGGTCGAAGGTCGCGTGCCTTACCGGGGAGCCTTGGCGGAGATGGCTTTCCAACTGATCGGTGGCCTGCGGTCCGGGATGGGGTACTGCGGCGTCAGGACTATCGAGGAACTTCAGACCAAGACCCGGTTTATCAAGATTACCAGCGCCGGGCTGCGTGAAAACCACCCGCATGGCATCGATATCACCAAAGAGTCGCCGAATTACAGTTTCTGATAAGGCGCCGCATCGCAGACCCGTATAGCTGCAAACAAGTAAGTAAAAATATGGCAGCATAGCATGAATACTTTACATTAGTTCCGGGGGAGTGAGGAGAAACAAAGATGTTTTCGTCGATCGCCGAGGTGCAGCAGAAGCTGTCCGAACAAAAGTACCTTATCGATAGAACCGTGGCCACCATCATCTTCCTGGCTCTCAAGCTTCAGAAGCCGCTTCTCGTCGAGGGCCCCGCTGGTGTTGGGAAAACGGAGTTGGCCAAAGTTATCGCCGGAGCCACCGGCAGCAGGCTGATCCGTCTGCAGTGTTACGAAGGTCTGGACGAAGCCAAGGCCCTCTATGAGTGGAACTATCAGAAGCAACTGCTGCGGCTGCACATTGGCCAGGTCCAGAACAAGTCCTGGGAAGAGGCCAGGCAGGACATCTTCTCCTCCGAGTTTCTGCTGAGCCGTCCGCTGCTGGAGGCCCTATTGGCTGATGAGAGCATCGTCCTGTTGATCGACGAGGTCGACAAGAGCGATGAAGAGTTCGAGAGCTTCCTGCTGGAAATACTGTCGGATTACCAGGTGACAATCCCGGAACTCGGCACTGTCAAGGCCAATCGGATTCCCATCGTCATCCTCACCAGCAACAGCTTCAGGGAGTTCGGGGATGCCTTGAAACGGCGCTGCATTCACTTGTACCTGGACTATCCCAGCTTCGAGCGTGAGTTGGAGATCATCTACCTGAAAGTCCCGGAAATCCAGCAGGCTCTGGGGCGCCAGATCGTGCGTTTTGTACAGACCATCCGGAAACAGAAGCTGAAAAAGGCGCCCAGCATCGCTGAGACCATTGATTGGGCCGGGGCGCTGCTCAATATGGGCGTGAGTTTTATCGACGAGGAGATTATCCGGAGCACCCTGGGCATCTTACTGAAATACCAGAGCGATATCGAGAAGATCTCCTCGAAGGTCTCGTCCTATATCCCCGAATAGACTAATACAGGGGCGGAAGATCATGGAGGCAAAGATTCTGGAGTTTTGCCGCTTGCTGCGCCGGGGCGGCGTCAACATCTCTTTCACACAGATAGCAGATGCTCTGCGGGCAGTTTCGGAGGTTGGCTTCTGCCAGAACGACTTCCATACTGCTCTCTGTTCCATCCTGATCGCCGACCGCGCCGATAAGCCGCTGTTTGACAAGCTGTTCCGTCTTTTTTTCCTGTCCCTGCATAAGCAGGGGCGGGTGCTCTCTGGGCGCGATGCCGAGGAAGAAAAATCTAGCCCTGACGGATTGCCTGCTGAACTCGCTCAGCAGGCAGACGGCTCAGGTATGGGCCGGGGAGCCGGGGCTTCCCCGGCCATCCTGCTGATCAAGGCAGTCAGGGAACACAACCGGCTGCTGTTGGAACGCCTGGCCGAGGTGGCGGTGAAGAGCCTGGAGCCGGTGTCCCGGACGAATCTCCAGCATATGGACACCATGGTGGTCCAGGCCAAGGTTGCCATTGGCTGGTATGAAGCGGTCAACCGCCTGGAAAGGGCCAAGGGGCTGGAAAACATCGGCGAAACAGTCTATACCGGATGGACAGACAGCCTGGGCTGGCTTGAGCATAGGATCGAACAACTGCTGGAGGACATTTTTGTCAGCATGTTTGGAGGCGAGGCCATTGAAGAGATGGCCGAGGCCGCCAACCTGAAGGAGAAGGAGTTTTACCGGCTTGACAACCTGGAGATCGATGAGATCCGGAGGAGGATCACCAAGCTGGCCCGAAAGCTGGCCTCCAAATACGCCCGTCGCTACCGGCGGGCCAAGCGCGGCGAGATCGACCTGAGAAGAACCGCCAGGAAGGCGCTGCTGACGGGAGGCACGCCGGTGCGGCTGCGTTACCGGCAGAAGAAGATCAGCAAGCCGGAACTGGCGGTATTATGCGATGTCTCCGGTTCTGTCGCCGTGTTCAGCGAGTTCATGCTGCAACTGGTCTACACCATCCAGAACCGGTTCCGCTGGGTCCGTTCCTTCCTGTTCGTGGACGTAGTGGATGAGGCAACACCCTACTTCAAGCACGAGGACATCGAGGCCGCCCTGGGAGATGCCTTTGCCAAGACCTATTTTTCTTATTCCGGGTTTTCGGATTATGGCCGGGTATTCACCCAGTTCGCCAACAACTATCTGGCCGGCCTGTCTCCCAGGAGCACCCTGATCATCCTGGGCGATGCCCGCAACAACTGGAGACTGGCGGAAAAGGATTATCTGCAGACGATCTCTGAACATGTGCGCAGGATCATCTGGTTCAACCCCCAACCCAGGGACAACTGGGACAAAGAGGACAGCATCATGCGCCTCTATGCTCCTTACTGCAGGCAGGTTTTTGAATGCCGGAACCTGCGCCAATTGGAAGAGGTCATAGAAGCCATCCTGTAACAAAAAAGTAATGAGTCTAAAAAAAAGAAGTAAGTGCACTTCATCACTCCGTTTATGAAGAAGGGCTAGCAACGGAAGCTATCGAAGTGGTCTTTCACCATGCAGGAATGAGGAGCGGCATCGAGTGCAGCCTGTGTGTCCGCTGTCCCAGGGACCGCATCCAGGGGTGCTGCACCATCAGCCCTGTTTTTTTGTTGACGGATATCGGCTATTTCTTGAACAACGGGGGCGATGAGTTCGTCAATGACCTCCTGGACAGCCCTTATGTGGATATATCGGCAGATCAGCTCATGGTGAATGCCATCGATCCAGGAGAGGGCAGCCAGTTGGTCTGCAGGTTTCATCACCCGGAAGTCGGATGCAGGATCCCGATGTCTTACCGGAACATGGTGTGCCGCCAGTTTCTCTGTCCCGGCGTGAAGTTATGGAAAGATACCAGGGCCAGGCGCTGGGTGGACTTCTGGTTGTATCTTCAAGAGGAAGAGATCAGACGCCAGCAACTACTGGCGAATGAATGCGCCAAGCAGGGGTTTTCCCTGCTGGCCCGGCGTCATGAGTGCCTCCGGCTGGTCAGGTCCATGTATCGTGACCTGCAACCGGCCACCGGTTTGCCCGACGGCTATCCGGAAATGGAGATCCTGGTCCTGAAATCTGCAAGATGGCCATTGGCCGTTTGCCAGATGACTACTCGCTCTAATGCCCCCCGCTGAAGCGGTGGGACGACCCGCTCACTTCTCACCTTACAATTGTCTGGCATTCCCTGGGGCCAAAGCAACAAAATAAAGTGGAAGGTCGCCTCTCTTCTTTTTGCTGGTCAAGCTATTCAAGTAATGACCGTTTACTCGACAGGAAGAGCGACCTTCCACTTTAATTATGCCCTGCTCTTCCGGTTCATATTCACCAAAAATATAAAAAATCCAGTGGCCGATTAAAGAAGGTTTGTTTTTCGGTATTTTATTTCTGCGCGAATTACTGACTCCGGCACCTGAATAAAACAGGGCCGGCGAGAGCAGAATGATCAGTGCAGACTTTTCGAAATACTAGGGAGGCCGCCGCTTAATGCCCGAGTTGAGGCAGGAACCAATTACCGGAAACTGGGTTATTATCGCCACTGAGCGCAACAAGAGGCCATCTGATTTTCCGGCCAGGCACGAGGAGAGAAATGGAGGTACCTGCCCTTTTTGCAAGGGCAATGAGAAGCTGACGCCTCCTGAAATAACAGCTTACCGGGAGCCGGGAACACACCCGGACGAACCTGGCTGGTGGATCAGGGTTGTCCCCAACAAATTTCCGGCTCTGGATAACAATAGCGCAGACCTGGCAATCAGGCACAACTTTTATACGGGCATGAACGGAACCGGCGCCCACGAAGTGATCGTCGAATCGCCGGAGCACGATCAATCGCTGGAACAGCATGACCCGGCGCAGATGCGGGAGATCTTCTGGGCTTGGAGGGACCGGCACCGTGCCCTGATGGCCAGAGCGCCGATCAGGTATGTTCAGATCTTTAAGAATGAAGGCGCCATAGCCGGCGCATCTCTCGAGCATCCGCACAGCCAGGTGATCGCCACACCGCTGATCCCCACCGTCATTGAGAACGAACTTGAAGGCGCCAAGTCTTTTTTTGTGGATAGGGGCACTTGTCCGTACTGCGAGATGATCGCCCACGAGGAGGCGGTGGGGGATCGCCTGATCGCCGGGAATAAGCAGTTCGTCGCTTTCTGTCCCTATGCCTCACGATTTCCTTTTGAAATCACCATCCTTCCCCGGCGGCACCTGGCCGACTTTTCCGGGCTGGATGATTCGATGCTCGAGGATTTAAGCGTCATCGTCAAGGTTACGATGCAAAAACTGACCGCTTCCCTGAGCCGTCCTCCTTACAATTTAACGCTGCATACCGCTCCCGCTGGCTTTACAGAGGCTCCTTATTATCACTGGCGCCTGGAGATCTTGCCCCGACTCACCATCATGGCTGGTTTTGAATGGGGAACCGGGATCTACATCAATCCCACTTCGCCGGAAAGTGCAGCCAAGTATCTCAGGGAGACAGCAATCTAGTGCCGGCGGGTGCGGCTCACCAACAACCACTGGCTTACGATCAAAGGCCAACTACGAATGGTTCAAAAGGAGAGATGCGAGTTGCCCAAGAAACCGCTGAAGATACTGATTACTGCCGCCGAGGTGGCGCCCTTCGCCAAAACCGGAGGCCTGGCCGATGTTGCCGGCTCTCTTCCCAAGGTCCTCGCTAAAATGGGACACGACGTGCGCATCGTCATGCCCAAGTATAAGCAGATCATGGAAGGGGATTACCTGGTCGATT
Organism: Peptococcaceae bacterium; assembly: GCA_003160265.1. Lineage (GTDB taxonomy): Bacteria > Bacillota > DSM-12270 > Thermacetogeniales > Thermacetogeniaceae > Palsa-1188. The sequence continues at coordinate 49,729 of PLQY01000089.1, forward strand.
ATCCGGTGGAAATGAACCACCATGTTGAATCGGGAATTCTTAAAAAGACCAGCCTGCACACCGGAACCATAGAGATTCCCGTCTACCTGATCGACAACCACCAATACTTCTACCGGGACGGTATCTATTGCTTTCCTGACGAGGCTGAGCGCTTCAACTTCTTTGACAAGGCCATCCTGGGGATGCTCCCCAGGATCGGCTGGCAGCCCAACCTGATTCACTGCAACGACTGGCAGTCGGCGCTGGTTCCCCTGATCCTGAGGACAAAGTATGCGGACGATCCCTACTACCAGACCATGGGTACCTTGCTCACCATTCACAACCTGCAATACCAGGGTCTTTTCCCCAGGCAAACGCTGCCTCTGCTGGGGCTGGGGGATGAGTACTTCACAACGGAACGCCTGGAGTTCTATGGGCAGATCAACTTTATGAAGGCGGGCATCATATACGCCGATCTGATCAGTACGGTCAGCAAGAAGTATGCCCTGGAGATCCAGACGCCCGAGTATGGTGAACGTCTTGACGGACTTCTGCGCAAAAGGGCTCAGGACCTGTACGGGATCGTCAACGGAATCGATTATGAAGAATACAATCCGGAGACTGACAAGCGCATCTTTCAGAACTACAGTCTGGAAACCCTCGATCGCAAAAAAGTGAACAAGCTCCGGCTGCAGCAGGATATGGGCCTGCCGCCCGGCCCTGCGCCGCTGCTCGGCATGGTCTCCAGGCTGGTTGACCAGAAGGGTCTCGACCTGATTTCCGGAATCTTCGAGCAACTGATGGACCTGGGGATCCAACTGGTGCTGCTCGGCAGCGGCGATGATCATTACCAGAAGCTGTTTGCTGAACTGAAGATGAAGCATCAGAACCAGGTCGCCCTTTACCTCGNNNGAGGCCACGGGGAAGGGGAACGGCTTTTCATTCAAACCCTACGAGACCGGCGCCCTCATCGACACCGTCCGGAGGGCGGTAGCGCTCTATCAGAACCAGCCAGACCAGTGGCGTCAGCTCATGGTCAACGCCATGAAATGCGATTTCTCCTGGAACAGATCTGCCCAGGAATATGTCATGCTCTATGAGAAGGCAATCCACCAGAACCTGGCGACCCTGTACCGGGTGAAGGAAGCCTAGAATGGTTTGTTGCTTCCGTAACTACTCAACCTGAAAAGGATTTAAAAACAAATTATCGTAGCCCGAAAGTGGCCAGGTTGGCTAGCTGATCCCGCTCGCTCCCTAATGGNNAAGGTCGCTCACCGGGATCAGCTAGCCAACTATGATAGAGTTTCATCTCCTCTGAACAGAAAAAGCCTCTACAATGGGGCTTATTTTCTTTCCCGGGATTAGCAGGTAATCGGTCGGCAGTTGCAGAAATCAATTTATTTATGACGTGAAAGAAAGAGGTTATGCCATTGTCTCCCAGACCGGAACATGTGTTGGTTGTACGAAAAAGCTTTCTGGCCCGGCAGGAATCCATTCCCGCCAGCGGTTTTCAAAACGGCGCCAGTTCCCGCCTGTCGCAATCAATAATTGATGAAGGCTTTTTTGTTCTTCGTCAAGAGGCTGAGCACTGTGCCGACCTGAAACAGATCATCATTTACCTGGTGCTGCGGTATCGCCAATCCCTCTTTGTCTACCAGCGGGTGAATGCCACCACGGAAACCAGGTTGATGCACATGTATTCCATTGGTCTGGGCGGCCATATCAACCCGCTTACAGGCACTACACCGGGTACTATCATGGTGAACCGCAATGGCAGTCAATTGTTCAGCGCCAACCTACACCGGGAACTCACCGAAGAGGTGCAGTTCAGAGGCCATTTTTCCTATCACCCGATCGGGACCGTCAACGATGACCGGTCGGAGGTGGGAAGATACCATCTCGGCCTGGTTTACCTGGTTACGTGTACCACTCCGGAGATCAGAGTCCGGGAGACCGAAAAACTGACTGGCGCCCTGCTGCCCGCATCCGGCGCGGCTGCCTATCTGCCTTCCATGGAGACCTGGTCGGCACTGATTCTCCCGGATGTTTGCAAAATGATCTAAACCTATCACGCATGGTTTTGATGGGTGGTGACCTCTTCATGGACATAGATCCCGTTACCGTCATAACTACTAACGGTTATACCGTTAGTATTTCCATTACTACTATTCATTTTTTAGCGTGGATATAGTCAGCGGTCCCTTATAGAAAAACGAAAATGAGCTTTCTTCCGGAAGTCCGGAGAGGCTCATTTTTCTCTATTTCGGGATTTAGGCCGTCCTTTCTGATCAGGAGAGCCAGGTCAGGACATCAGATAGCCGGGGCCGGTCGATCAGCGCCGGAGGCCGGTCCGGTACCCGATCAGGCAGCCGTCCAATCTGAACTCCCCGAAAGGGATGCCAGCAGTTCACACGGCGCCGTCCTTTAGCTGGTCAAAGCGCTCCCCATGCCGGACTCCCTTTCTTATCATCTCCCTGGCTTAATGTTAACCGAAATAAAATAGCTACCTCACCATGAAGCATTCGTGTAAGAGAGGTTCGACAACCCTTGACAGCCGGCTCAACTCATCATCTGAAAGCACACGAAGCATTGAAAAGAGCTTTTTCATCTGCGGCCTCTTGTGGATGTCCTGGCAGGTCAGCAGAAACTTGATGTCCCGGAATATAGAAGTGAAAATTTCCGCGTCATTGCCCTGGCCATCCTGTTCCGTTCCCAAAATGTACTCGGGGGGAACCTGGTACACCCCGATCGCCTTTTTAAAAATGCTCAGGGGGGCTTCCATCTCCCCTGCCTCGATCGCTCTCAGGGCATATTCCGATATGCCTAGCAGTCCGCAGGACTCTTTCAGCGAGAGATCGGCGTTTTCCCTGGCCAACCTGAAGTTTTCGCCAGTCTCTTTGTTCGGATTGTCCCGCGACAGGAGATAGTCAGTTGTCGTGCCAAAAAAGCCGGCGTACCAGTCCAGCCAGGGTACGTTTAGCCGTCCCGGCGTATGTAGAACATCACGAACGGTTGTATACGGCAACTGCTTTTCGGAAGATATTTTTTTAACGCTTAGGTCTTCCCGTTCCAGTATTTCTTTTATCTTGGCCTGAGCTTTATCTACCAGAATCGGCATGTGAGTGATCCCCTCATTTTTTTGGTGCTTATTGTAACACAATTTACCTAAAAACGGAATACGAAAAAATCGATATGAACGTATCAGAAGAAGAGATAAAGTAAGATGCAGTCAGTAAAATAACGTAACATAGGTTATTAAAAGCTATTTGAGGCATTGTAATAATCTAAAATACCGATATATAATTTAGTGAACTCTCTCAATAATAACCTGTATTACGTAGTGTGCTGTAAGACGAGGAGGTGCGGCTTCCTGTCCGAGTTATGGTGCACACTGAGTCCGCAGCAGCGGGAGATCTACAGGCTCCTTTCTCAGGGTTTAAACCAGAAACAGGTAGCAGACGCGCTAGGCATCTCAGCCAGAACAGTCCAAGTGCAGGTCTTCCGGATAAAACAAAAACTTATGAGATTGGGAGACAACAAAGCCAAAGATGATAACAAAAATGACACAAAAAAGTGCTCGCAGTACCCGTTTGTCCTTTTTGAGACACCGGTCGAGGCTCCCGGGGAAAGCGCAGTCAGCGATCTTATAAGGGAACTCGAACTCGCAAAAGGTTTGAGCCTTACTCCCCAGCAAAAAGAGGTATTAGTTCTCAAGTCAGAGGGCAAGGGCGCCAAGGCCGTCGCCGCTTGCCTCGGCATCACGCCGAGGGAAGTCCAGGACAACATGGAGCAGGCCGTCAAAGAGATCAAGAGGGTCCAGTTCGGCGGCGATACGGTTGATGATGTCGGCGCTTGCGAGTACATCGGCCGCAAGAGCGTCAAAGAGGTTCAGGTGCTGTCATACCTGAGCAAGGGGATGAATGTCAAGGCTGCGGCCGATAAGCTTGGCAGCAGTGAGAGCAGCGTGAGGAAGGTCATGTCCCGTTCCGGTATCAGCGCGAAGACCCTTAAAGAGCAGAGAATGAGCAAGCCCCGGTTTAAGAATAATTATTACAGCCCGCCGGATCCAGAATTGATAGCTCTCATGAGACGGTACTATTCGGGAAGCCTTACCGCACGGGAGATGGTTGAGGCCGAAATAGTCCTTCGCTCCACAGGGCTGATCCGGTCAGTTCCGGCAATCATGAAAAATAATGGCCAGTTGCTCAACATGCACAGCGTACAGAAGCGAAAGAGGGTTTTCCACGTCACGTCCAGGGAAGAGGCTGCCCTTCGGGCAATTCCAAAAGGAATGAAGTGCAGCATTCTCGAATACAGCAGGGCATTGCTCATCCTGGTCAACCGCTACGCCGAGGAAGAGGAAGAAACCGGCGGGACGAGCTTCACACACACCTATGCGGTCGACCACTGCTTCTGGCCTGCGATCCAGGCGTCAGCAGGTGGTTCTTCCGCCGCAAACTCTGACCAAGGCCCGGACCGACGATGCCAAGAAGGCTCCGTGGGACGGGGCAGTTATGTGGTTCTCCGTGATACGGACACGAACGAGACGATCCACGTATGCCTGGCAGGCGCCGCCCAGCCGTCATCGAAAGAAGAGCGCTACGTGCTTTCCCCCAAAGCGCCTCTGGCGGAAGCTATTTATGGGCTGAAAGAGGGAGAGAGCGTGAGCCTGGAGATCATCAAAGGGATTAAGGTGAATTATGAAATTTTGAATATCCAGCAACAAAATGCATAATGCATGGACCTTGACTTCCTCACCTGGGAGTTCCAAGATTTTTCATGCGCTCAAATCCCTCAAAATGCGAGGGGTTTTTTCTTTTCAAGTCCAAACCCTGAGGTCGGCGAGGCTCATTTCAATTTGTAGTTTGTTGTTCTTCTGAGATTGGGGAGTGCTAAATCTGAGGCGGGAGATGGGTCTGATGGCGCTCTCCCGCGGCATATCGCCATGACTTCTTCGATCTTGTTATTATGAAATATAGTAATATTAGTCGAAAATTGATGATAAATGTTATATATGTATATTAATGATATAATAGTTGGATTTTATCAATTAATGTGATAAAATATGTCCCATGGAGGATGGGAGGGTAGTATAATGAGTGTTCTCAGCGCCGAAGAATCGTCCCGCCCAGGAATCGAGGTCGCCGTAAGAGAACGTGAAAGAAGAATATCTTCGATCAACGACCAGTTCAATAGGGATGCCGATTCTATATTAAAAGATACGCGTTCGCGGATGGCATCTCTAAGGGCTCGACGCGATGAGCAACTGATTGCGGTCTGGCAGGATTATTATAAAAGGGAGCTGGAGTACTCACCCCCTTCAGAGGTAGAGATGATAGCGCCATAACATTCCTTCATGAATCCAGTATTTTTTCGGCTTTAGAGGTTTTCCCTCCGGCGTCGCTCGAGGCTTCAACTGGCTCTAAGCTTCATCAAATAGTCAGCAGGGGTGCTGAAAACAAGAAATATGGAAATAATCGAGATATACCTGGGAGCCCAACAGCGGCTCCCCCTTTTTATAATTTTTTCAATTGCGCCCTGGTACTCGGCCTTATCGGTGGCAGGCCGGATAGCTCAGGATTACCTTGAAGAGATGCATGCACGAGGCGCGCCGGCGCCCCGAGAGACCCCGGGCATTCCAGGAAGGGGGAGCACCTCAAACGCGTCAAGTAGCCAGAGAGGAGTGATTCTGTGAAACTATCTGAATGGTTAGCGCAAAAACCTGGGCCGCATGATGTGGGCTTGTTTACGGTCAAGCCGGGCGTGGATCCAATGGAATACACCGCAGGTAGGGTAGTTTTTTCTGCGGATTCCGATGAGGTCCAGGACGGTATCGTGTATTTTTACCAGATGCGGGGAGGCGAGGCGGTAGGCCACATAGCCCTGGTCGAAGCGGCTATAGCGCCGGATAATGTCATGCCAGACGGTACGTTTGCCGGGAATTATGGAAACTTGACGGTGCCCAACGACGAGTTCGAAGAGTTTTACCCGTATTTGAGAGTAACCGTTTCTCACAGATGACTACNNAGCGGTGGGATAAGAGCGGCTACGCCCCTAGTTAACTGGCTCTAAGCTTCAGTGGGGGCAACTGAAGCCAAGACCCAGTTGAACGCCGGCAATCTGCATAGGAGGTTGGAATTAAATGACATTTAGGTGGCAGAAGAGATCTTGTCAGAAACTTGTAATCTTGTTTTTGGCGATCATGGTATTTGCATCAATTTCAACCGTTCCTGCCTGGGCGCAGGCCGATACTGGTGGAATAGCGCCAGTATCGGCAGCGCACTTTATAGCATCGCTACAGGGCCTGGGAAACAGGCTGTATAACAGCGCCGCGCCAATAATTGACGTAGTTGCAAAGCTTGCTTTCGCGGCGATAGGCATATTTTTGATAGTCGCCATCTTTCTTGGCGCTAAAGCCCTTCGTTGGATTTTAGGAACAGCGTTGGCGATGGCCTTGGGTATCTTGATTTTTTACGGCGCGCCCTGGATCGTAGAGGTCATCAAGCATGTTGCTTTCAGCTTGCAGCAATAGGGGAGGATGATAGATAAAAATGCGAATCCTTAACACAACGAACACGGTAGCGTATTTCTGGGGAAAGTGGCGAGCGCTGCTGAACAATTTTTGGATCTTTGCTGCAGCGGCAGCAGCTTGCCTGATGTTTGCCGCTCCTGCATGGGCCGATACCGGTGGCATAACCGCGGTAACGGTTGATACGCTGGGCAGCGATTTGAAGACGATTGCAACTCAGTATCTGATGCCGCTCGGCGCAATTTGCATTCTGGTAACTTTGATCTGGACCGCTTTCTTAATGATCCTCTCTGCTCACAAGCCGGAGGAGCGCGCCAAGGCAATGGGCTCACTCCCGTATATCATCGGTGGCGGCCTGCTGCTGGGCGCAGCCCTGCTGGTAGCGGGTGTTATTGTGAATATGTGGGGAGTGTTTCCAACATCTTAACGATGGCCGCTCACACCAATTGCGCGAAAGGAGGATAGGCGCAGATCTCTCATCTATAGATACGGGATCTGCGCCTGATCATCATCATGAGATCCTGGCCGGTGCCTGTTCAAATGACGGAAGACGAAAAGATGGTTGGCGGCGTTCTCACGCTGAAGCAGCTTGGCTATATGCTTGCCGGTCTCGCTTTGGGGGGAACCGCCGCCGGCGTTTTCCGTCTGCCTGGTATCATGCGATTCGTGATTTATTTTGTCATTCAGGCTTTTGGTTTTGCCCTGGCGTTATGCCAGGTAAGCTACACGCCGTTGGACAATTATTTGATCAATGCCTGGCGATGGTGGCGTTCTCCGAGGCAGCTTGTTTTTCGAGGGGATGAGTAGATGCTGGCGTTTACGATAACGATACTTACTATATCAGTTTTGGTTGGTGTCGGGACCTGGCTCTACCTCCGCTTCGATGCCGCCAGGCAATTGGGAGAGGCCGCGCCTGTAGTTACGCTTGGAGCGGGAAATAAGAAGCAGATCAACGTCAAAAATATCTGGGGCATCGAGGACGTAAAACTCGGGGTGCTCATTCTTGAAGGCAATGGTTATTGCATAGTCTGCCGGGTATCCGCCGCCGATTTTTGGCTCCTCGCTGATTTCGAGCAGGACGATGTTGAAGACGCCGCTACGGCGGCAATGAGGCAGATCTCGTTTCCGGTGCAGTGTCTGGTAACCTCTCAGGTGCTGGATACCCGCGCCGCGGTAGAGGAACTGCGTCAGGGTGCGGACCGCCTTCCCGGCATGCTCAAAGAAATGGCCAATGCCCGGGCAGACTATCTAAACGCCATCGCCCGGGAAAAGGCCGCCTCGGCCCGGCAGGCCTACCTGGTGATACCCTACCATACGGTGCAGGGTTACGATCATGCTTTGAGAGAGTTGCAGGCTCGCGTGGTTAACCTGGCCAGCGCCCTGACGAGCGCCAAAGTCAGCATGGAAGTTTTATCGAGCGATGCCGCCGTGGATCTGCTGGGACACCTGATCAACCGCGGCAGGACCTGGAGGCCCAGCGATGCTGTCCGTAACGGAGCAATGAGCTTCTATCACGTTAGCGAGAGGAGCAGCGCCGCCAATGGGTAGGAAAAAGAAGATAGCAGATATTCAACAGGACACTCTCACGCAGCATACCCTGCGCATTCACGACCTCTTCGCTCCGGACAGTCTTTCGATCGAGTACGACCACCTCAGGCTGGGCCACCGATACACGCGTATCTATGCTCTGCATGCTATCCCCCGTCGAGTGCGGGTGGGGTGGCTTGATGAAGTGTTCGACGCCGGAGATGTCGATCTATCGGTTCAAATCGTGCCGGTTCCTGACAGAGATGTGATCAGAACGCTGATCAGCAAGGAGAACACCGCGCAATCGCAGCTTATTCTGGACCAGAAATCCGGGAACATCTCCCGGTTGCCGGAGTTAGAGACGCAGGTGGGTGATTATCGCGCCTTGCGGGAGGCGATCCAACTCGGGCAAGACCGGCTGTACTACCTGACTTTTCTGATCGCTGTCCATGGCAGCGCTCCGGAGGAGCTGCGCAAACGCTGCGATGTGGTAGAGACCGTCTTAGCCAGGCGCGGAGTGCTGCCCCGGATGCTGATAATGAATAGGCAGGTGGAAGGGTTCAGAGGGATATTGCCGTTGGCGAGAAATTCTCTGCATGATTACGAACGGAACCTGACCTCCGGAGCGACAGCCTGCTGCTTGCCAATGGCCGTGTCCAGCGGTGGGCATTCTACCGGGGTCATGCTTGGTGTCAACCTGTTTACGAAAACTCCGGTGTTCCTCGATCGGTTTGCCGGAGAGCATGTGATCAGCAACCCGCACATGTTCATTTGCGGAGAGACCGGGTCGGGCAAGAGCGTCAGCAAGCGGGAGATCATGTTGCTCGAAGCATACCGCGGCACCAAAATCGCCGACATCGATCCTGAGGGCGAGGATACCTACTTCATCAAATCTATCGGCGGACAGGTGATTTCCTTACGTCCGGGGCGTTTCTCGGGAATGAATCCCCTGGAAGTGGAACCGGAGCTTGACGAGAACGAACGCCTGACGGTAAATGTCTTATCAAAGGTCGAAGACGCCCGCGCTCTGGTGGGTTCGGTGTTCAACTATTATCAGCAGAACGGTATGGGTGTGGTAGAAGCGGCTCTGCTGGAAGAAGCGGTCCGTGAGGACTACCGTGAGCGGGGCATTACTGACGATCCGGAATCTCTCTTCGAGCATGGATTAAAAAAGCCCATGCCCACACTGAGCAGCGTCCGGGAGCAGATCATGAAAAAGCCCAATGGAAGCAGATTGGCGGATGCGATGACGCCACTTCTGGCGGGCGGTACGGTGGGGATGTTTGACGGGCAGACATCAGCGCACCTGGCGGATGTGCCGGCCATCGGATTTGATTTATCCGCTCTCAGCGGAGACTTTCCGCGACTGATTTCGATCTGCGCCGCTCTGAACTGGCTCTGGCAGACATTCGCGCAGAAGGGCGGGAAGAAAGTGCCGAAATCTATTACCGTAGATGAGACCTGGATGTTCATGCGCCAGCCTGAAGCCGCGCTTTACCTGGAGACCCTGGCGCGCCGCGGCAGAAAACACGGTTGTGGGTTGACTATTGCCACGCAGAAATTCCAGGAGTTCTCCGACACCAAGGAAGGCCTGGCGGTAATTGATTCTTGCGCAACCCGGTTGATACTGAAGCAGGAAGATCATGCCGTGCAGGCGGTGATCGACTATTTCAAACTGGCTAGCGGTTGTGCAGGGATGCTGACTCATGCCAAGCCCGGCCAGGGCGTTTTATGCGCCTCTGGACAAACGACTGCCTTGCAGGTACAGCCGGCGCCGTTTGAGTGGGATTTTGTGGAGACGAAGCTGAGAGCGAGGTCATAATCTTGCGGCGAGCATCAGCGATCTGTCTGGTTGTTGTCATAGCCGTGCTGCTGCTGTTCTCTGCCGCCCTGCCCGGTTTTGCCGCTGGAACCGGCACCTGGTCGGCCAGCTATGATTCGAACAACAACTGCATCGATGTCGCTGCCACTCCTCCCGCCGGGCCTAATATCGGAACCACAGTGGTATGGTGGGACGCTGCGAATGCTGACAACATGCAGATTGCTGTGGCGGACTCCGATGCCAATCCATTGACTCTTTCCATCACTTCGACCATGATTCAGCAAGCACTGGGGATTGGGGCGCCGGCGACTGGAAATCAGTATGTTGTGCAGGTCTATTTTGTAAATAATCTCGGTACTATATCCGGCTACGGGGGGCAGGCTACCGTAACCTGGGGAGATCAAAACTCTGGCACGGCACAGGGAACCGCTCCCGTAGGCAGTGGCGCTTCAAGTTCTGGCACCACCACTTCCAAGGACACCGGGGGGTTGTTTGAAACCATTATCGCTGACCTCGTCAATGTTCCTGTCAATATGATCGAGAGCTTGTTTGAAGCAGGTGGCTTTCAAACACTGGACAAGCTGATCTTCCAGCAGGGGCTGACCGCTCAGCAAATACAGAGCTTGCCATGGGAGAGCAATGAGCCACCGCAGATAGTGTCTGACTGGTTCCTGGCGATGTGCGCAATCACCATCCCATTTTTCCTGATTGCCGTGATCGTGAGCGCCTACAGATTTCTCTACGGAGCAGCAAACCCAGCCGCCAGGTCGGAAGCGATGGAGTCAATCCAGCGCTGGTTCCTGGCCATCGGGATCATTGTCATAACTCCGTTGTTGTTACACGTGCTGATGTGGGCGTCGTCCATTATGATCACCGGCATTACGGGGGCGTTCGGAGATGTAGCGACCAAATACGGGGCGACATTTACTACCGGCTCCTGGGCGCAGATGACTTTCTCGGGAAAGATCAGCTTGGCCGGAGTGCAGATCGACACCGGATCGATTCTGGGAAACGCCATCGTCAGTTTGTTTCTGGCGTTTCTTTTTGGGTATATCAACGTTATCTTCATCATCCGTGGATTGGCGCTTACCGTGATGTTTGCCTTCACGCCGATCATGGCTCTTTTCTGGGCAATGAACAAGAGGACCACTGCCGTGGTAGTCTGGCTGGGGGAAATAGCGTCGAACGTGTTTTTGCCGGTGGCATACGCCTTGGTGCTTACCACTCTCATGTTGATAATCAACCTGGGAGCAACGAGTTGGATAACTATTGTGGTCATGCTGTATGCCAGTATTCCGATTGCAGAAACGATTAGAAAAGCCCTGCAATCGGTAATTGCGCAGGGAGCAGGTGGTGGCGAAGAACGTGGCGCTCTAGGAGCGATGGCGACCATGATGGGCGTGGGCGCTCTCATGGGTTTAGGTAATGTAGGCAGGGCAACCTTTGGGAGCACGCCGATAAGAACTGGTGGCAATACACCGACTGTAAAAAGACAGAACGGGCCTCAGACCACAACAAGCCGCCAGATCGATTTCGGGGCGCGGGAAAGATGGTCTACCGGGCCTGCGGGTGAATCTTCTGGCGGTGCAGGCGCAAGCAGCGCGGAATTGCCAGGCAATAGTTCTTCGAGAAGCGCTGGTTTGGCGCCGCACGACGGTAGTGCTTGCCTGGTAGGGGATAACATCTCTGGTGGACCGCCACAGCAAATGGGCGCCTATCATTTCCAAGGCAATGCCCAGAGTGCTGAGGGCAAATCTGATCCTGCCCCCGCCGGCCGGCATGAGAAGGCAGTCAGGTTTGGCAATGCTGTGGGGACGGTAGCCGGCATAGGCGCCGCAGCCGTACTTGGCATGGCGGCGATAGGTATTCCGGGAGCAGGGGTTTTAGCAGCTCCAGTGTCCCGTGTTATTGGTGTCAGCACAAGATTCGTAGCCACAGGAGCGCATTTGGCGGGTGGCCATGTGGCAAGCAAGGCCGGCCAGAGTTTGCAAAAGGCCGCCCGGGGAGGGAATAAATTTGCCCGGGTGGCAATCGGGGCTGGTCAAAAAATCTCCAGTATGTCACAAAAGGTCATATCTCATCCATTTACCCAGCATGCAGCCACAGTGGTTCATGCTGGTGTCCACCCAAAAAGCGCAGTGCAGAAAGCGAGATACAGGGATAACGGTGACTACAGTCTTTTGTGAACATCCCGGAACCGGGGCGTTTTCTTTTTGAAGGGGATGGTTGGCCATCGACGGAGAAGAAAATAACCCTTTAAGCGGTGCTGCGAACAAAGGTAAAAACGTGGCAAAAGAGGCAGCGAAGCAGAACGCCAAAAGGCTTGCCAAAGCGGCGATCAAAGCCGGCGTCAAACTCGCGGGGCGTGCTGCGCTATATCTGATTGGTTTGATAAGCTGGCCGGTTGTCATTGTTATTCTGATAGTATTGATCATGTCTATTCTGATGGCTGCTTTTTACGGCTCCATGCCGGCGACAGCAACCCTTACAGGAGTCAATGCCAGTCAGTATGATCAGGTAATCCATCAGGAGGCGGTGAACGATGTTAGTGCTTGGAATGTCAAGAATACATGGCTTGTCTCCGGGGAGTCCAGCGTCAAGAAACCCTGGTACCCCGGAACGAGTTCGCAGAACNNACGGGTTCGCAGAACTTCGGAAAACTCATGGACGAATACGGCCAGGATCAAGAATTGGAAAACCAGTGGGGCGACATCTACGCCCCAGTTTTATATCAGGCGGCTCAAGTGACGAGCGAGAACGCAACGCAAGATCAGGCCTGGACGGATAATAAACTGGACGCCGCGGCGCAGAACTTGAAACCCTGGTTCTACTACAAGCAGTCACAGATCACGACCACCACCGTGGGTAGAAATGGACATTCAACTACAACCACAACCACCGTGTACCTGCTAGTGGAGGCTTATACAATACGAGGACACTGGCAGTATCACTACGCCTGGACGACGAGATCCCTGCCGAATGGCGGTTCGGAGACCTATGAGAAACTGTCTGGGTCACAGGAGATCTCGGACGGCATGGACTGCCTCAAGAAGTATTTGCTGACCGCATATCAAATCCCGGATGATAACAATGCTGACCTTGTGACTCAAGCGACCTTTCAGATGGCACAAGGTTTCACGGCTGAGGAAGAGGAATTCGAAGCATTGGAAGCCGACCCCAACAGCGCGGTGTACCGGGGCGGCAGAATATACACTTCACCTCAGGAGTTGAAATACCAACCTGTCCATGCAGACGTGGTTGCTGTCTTCATGAATCAATATGTAGCTGCTGAAGGCGGTTCATATCTTGCTCAACAACCGGGAGACATTCAAACTATTATCAATGCTGCCCAGGCGCATGGATTAAACCCTCTGCTGCTGATTGCCATAACCGGCCAGGAACAATCATTCGACCCTGTCAATCAAGATACTCCAACAGATGATTACCTAATCTCTCAAGATCCGTTCAATTATGGCGGNNAATCAATGGGATGGCACTTTGGCAGAGTCTGCCAATGATACTGCGAACAAGCTGGCAGGACGACTGTCTACTACCCCGCCTGTCGGCGAGGGCGCTATCGAATGGATTAACGACCCGAACAACACGGGTGATGATGGACTTTACGCTGTAACAGACGGACAGCCTACCCCCGGCTGGTGGGAGGGCGTGAACATGATCTTTCAGGATTTGAATAACACGCCGGGGATATATACAGGTCCGACGCCGAATAGCTAAACAACAGAAGGGGGATTGCCGCATTTTTTCCTCATATAAATGAGGCGCTTCCTGCGGCGAATAGTGATGATGCGTGTGCTGATAGTATCGGGGAGACCGGAAGCGATATCGGATTACCTGAAAGAAGCCGGGCACGAAGTGCGGGAATGCCTATCAACCGACATGGCCGGGCGCATGGCTGGAATATATGCGCCTGATGTTGTGATATTCTTGGCTGATGTGCCAGAGGTGCCACCTGTATCGCACCGTGATGCCTTGAAGGCTCTGCAGGGCTACCGGATCGTGCTTATCGGGGACAAGGCAGATCCGCTGGTGACCTTTGCTGCTGCGCTAGGAGTGAAAGACTTTGCGTTCTTCCCCGCTAACCCTGCGGCCATCTTGTATTGCGTAAACAACCCGACAAGTCCGGGGGATGCCGCAGATTTGCTGGACAAGACGGATTTGGGCGGTGAAAAATTCGAGGGGGAAAAACCTCGGAAATCCGGATGGCTTAATTTCTTGCGGAACAGGAAACGTGCCGACGATCAACCAGAAGATGAAGGCAAGGCGTTCACCCGGAGCACCGAAGAAGCTCAAGATGTACCAATCCAGGATGTGCAGGCGCAACTAGGTCAACATGTTCAAACCATCCTCAGCCAAAAGCGGGTTGAAAACAACCAACCCGAACCGCCTGAAAACCGGATACCGGAGCCTATACAAAGCGAGGAAGACTATAAAGTAGAAGCGTGGGACGATTCGGCGTGGGACGATATGATTGTAGGAACTGATGATATCAAGAAGCCAGAACCGTTTTATCTGGAAACACAAAAGCCAACGCCAGAGCCAACGCCAGAACAAAGTGTTGTCGAATCAGTTGAGACTACTCACCCCCAGGCAAAAAAAGAATTGTCCGATGCGGATGGCGGTGTTGACGAATGGCAAGATCCGTGGCCGGAACCAGAAACCATAGAAAAGACTGCAATCGAAGAGTCAAAAGGAACCGAGGATACGGCTGGTGAAGTGCGGACCGCGGAACCGGTTGGCGAAGCGCAGACTGAATGGCCAGTTAGTAAAGCGCAGCCCGCGGAACCGGCTAGTGAATCACATGAGCCGGTTGGTGAAGCGCAGGCAGCGGAACCGGTTAGTAGAGTATGCATCCCGGAGCCGGATGCAGCCCTAAATCCATATATAGTTAATAAAGGAGGGGAAACTCCTAGAGGAGAGATTAATACCACCGGAAGCTTGAATTGGGGCGAAGAACTCCCATCAGTTCCCTCTGGAGAAGAACAGACAGCGGAATCCGAACATGAAAACTGGGAGATACCCGCTGAGCCGGAATACCAGGGCGCAAAGGCAATATTCTTTCAGGCGCGCAAAGCAGCACCGGAGAAAAACAGCTTGCGCTATCTGCCCCACCAGTTGATCGCCGTCTGGTCTCCTGACGGTTGGGCCAAGAGTTACACCGCCTTCAACCTGGCTGCGCTGGCGGCAGCAAAAGGTTTCGATACCGCCCTGGTAAACTACGACCTGTTATGCCTGGAACTGGATACCTGGTTCGGGGTGAAGCAGACCGGCATCGGAGATTTCGAGGAGAACAGCGCCGGCGTGATGACCTTCGGGGAAGGTTTCAAGCCGGAATTGGCGTCGCGTTTCTTGAAAAAGCGCGCCTGGGGGATCAAGTACCTCCCGGCAGGGAACAAGCTGGGCAATATCTGCGCCCCGGGTCTTGATACGGAGGCTCTGGAGCAGACGCTGAAGATCGTCTACCAGAGAAACACCGGTGGCAAACCGGCTGTTACCATAGTGGACGCCGGTAGAAGCTATGAGCAGGCGTCAACGATGGCCGCCCTCCGGCAGGCGGCGGTAGTCCTGATACCGACTGACGGTTCTCCGGCCATTGCAGAAGTGACCAAGAGGCAGATAGAGGAATTGAACCGGCTGGGTTACAGTCCCCGGTTCATCGAGCTGCTGTTCACGACGCCCGGGAGAAAAGTGTTTCATTTCTGCCAGGAACGCTGCTCGGTGGCGTTCGATTGGATGACCTACCTGATCGACCGTGCTGCCATGAAACCGCAGTGCTTAAGGGTAGATGGGCGGAGGGCGTGGGAGGGCGTATTGAACCAGTTGGCTCCGACCGGCGCTGGCAATGTATTTAGAGAACTATAACAGAAGTGGGAAAGCAGGAAAAACTGTTCTGCATCGAAATAACAATACAACCCATAACTTCCCGTGGTCTCCCATTGTAAACGTTCTAAAGCTGGATTCACGCAACAAGCTTTGATTTGTTAAGTGACACGCCGGGTGTTCCGGCATTTTCTATGTCAGGGGCAAAGAACAGGAGGAGAAAAACTTGAACCTTAACCGTAAGACCGTAATTATCATGCTTTTCACGACTATGCTTCTTTCCATCATCGTTTTTCCCGCTTTTGTATGGAGTAACAAGGCCATTGCCGATACTACCGGAAGCACCGGCGCCGGCACTATCCCGATCGATAACGCTGAGTTCGTGATTGGCATGTCCCAGTATTTCGTCAACGACCAGACGCCCGGCATTAGTATGGACGCCGCGCCGTATATCGACGTCGCCAGCGGGCGCACTCTGGTTCCGGTCCGGTATCTGGGGGATGCCCTGGGTGCCACGACTAACTGGGATGCCAATACCCAGGAAGTCACCGTGACTACTGCCGTCTACAACATCGCTATGACCATCGGCAGTGCTACCCTGACAGTGAATGGCCAGGCGCAGGCGTTGGACCAGGCCCCGGTGATCAACAACGGCCGGACGTACCTGCCGGCAAGGTGGGTAGCCAATGCTCTGGGATATCAGGTGGACTGGAACGCCCAGTACCAGATCGTGATCATCTGGCCGAACGGCACAACGGAGCCGGACTACAGCAACGTGATCACCCAGGCGCAGCAGAAGCCGACCGTGGTAAACGGGTTCAACATCCCGGCGGGGACACTTTTGGATGTTGATGCTACACTATCACAAGGGGCTCTCACTCTCATTCCAGCAGGTCCCGATCCGGGAGATGGCTATGATGCCATAATGGACTTTACAATTGAAGGATCCAAGGGAGACGTTCAGGGTCAGGTTACCGATGCCCAGAGCATTCTCTCGCAGACGAAATATTTAGACCCGGCTACTGTCGCCGCCGCCATGGTCAAGATCAACACTCTGACAACGCTGCAGACAACTATGTTTATTGCAAATAGTGTTGTCTGGAACTCGCCAAATGGTGGCAGTGTATATGTTTATCCCGGGCCGCTAGATATGTTCAAAGGAAACTGCCAGATTGGAGTTGAGGTCTTCCCAGAACATCTGCAACCGTCCACGGGTTACACGATAGAATAAACGGAGGTAAACCCGAAATGCTATTGAAAAGACTTTCCGCAATCGCGGCGGTCTTTTTTCTTTTGACCGCCTTTTCGTCTCTGGCCTACGCAGATACGTCCAGTGTCGCCTCCAGCACCGCCGTTGCAACGGCAGAACAGGCAGGCATACCGGCTACTGCAAACGGGGAAGGCTTGCAATACATCGCCCCGCCCACGGAATTGCAGATCATGCCGGGAATGGATTACGGTTATCTGGCCTATGGCAGTCCCTTCGATCCCAACAGCAACGGCGTCGACCGCTACATAGGTTATAACCAATTTGGTGAGGCAATCGACAACGTGGCCTTCCCTCCTGACGCGGACCCCGACGGGGCCAACTTTGAAAACGAGGATTGGGTTAGCACACCGTGGCTTAGCCCTCAAGTTATGAGTGAATTTAATGTAAACAATCTGGGCGGATGGGATGGCAGCACTCAGTATCAGGATTCTATCATGGCCGGCGTATATTGGCTCAACACCACCACCGGAGTGGGCGGCATTGGAAGCAGCACCGGCTACACCATAACCGATTGGGACGGCAACTCTTTATGGGCTAACCTTTACCAGTATGTCAACATCGTGATGCCTCCGACAGAGTACACCTGGGGAATGGGAAGAATGTGGCATTCGGTGAACGGCAGTCTCTGGTACGTCACCATTCCACTGCCGCCGTTGGTTGTCGTAGATACGCCCGTGCTGACCGTAACTCCGCCCTCTGCCACCATTAACGTTGGCGGCACTCAGCAATTCGACGGCATCTGTTACGACAACGGCCAGGTCAACGATGTAACGACACAGTCAGCCTGGTCGTCCAGCAGTACGTCTGTAGCCACCATAGGAGCCAATATGGGGGATGCCCAGGGAGCATCGGCGGGCACAACAAACATCGTGGCAACCTATACGACTCCAGAAGGGACCACCTTAACCGGGACAGCAACCTTGACGGTACAGGCGCAGCAGCAGCCCGGTGACAGCCAGACCGGTGGCAATAACTCACCGGGGAATAACAGCCCTCCGGGGGGCAACAACCCATCGGGAGGCAATAATCCGACCGGCCAGGTCTCCGGCGCCCTCAGCTTCACCGCGGTGAGCCAGGCCGGAACAGTGAGGCCGGCAGACACGGCAGAGTGGACCGACATGGTGACGGCCAGTCTGACATCGGATGCCCCGCCACAGCCAACAGCCTCCAGCCCCAATTATATAACCGGCTGGACCTGGAGCATATCGAATGTGACGCTGAGTTACCCGACCCAGGCCCAACCGGGGTCGAACGGCGCTGGCGGCTTTTCGTTCGGCTACGCGGTTGACCCGCCCGGGCAGATGGAAAATGGGGTATATGTAGCAACTACCATGACCCCGGTATCCATGGCGATCCAGAGCAGCAGCACGGCCAATGCGTCGTTCCGGGAAACATGGTCGCTGGACGGAGCAGGCAACGGAAGAGGCATCTACAGCATCATCAAAAATCCGCCCGGGATCATGGCGGCTACCGCGACACCATTTGACATCACGGCGGCGTGGACTGTCCAAAGCAACTGGACACTCATGGTCTATGAGGGAAAAAACATGAATGGAAGCCCAATATTCAGTACGGAAACTGAATCTCAAAACTATACCGGCGCCTGCGACGGGGTGCTCACGGTTGACGGGTCGGGCGTCAACAGCCTGGGCAATAACAATAACGGCAATTGAAGTCAACAGAGTAGGGCAAAGGATTACAAAAGCGCCTGCGACAGCGTCCGGACCAAACGGATCCGGACGCTGTCGCTTTTTCAGGAGGTGTTTTGGTTGCCGCTGGAAGTAGAGAGCAACGACTGGGCTGTACAGGTCGAACAGGAGAAGGAGAGGATCATCGAAGACATCGCCTCACAACTTTCGAGAGACAACCCCGGCCTGTTCTCAAGTTCACTGAGCGGTGATTCCTATGCGAATGTCGAGCGGATCGTCCGCAGCGCCGTTCTGACCCGCCAGGACTTGATGCCCGGCGAGATTGACGGCGTGGTGACGGCCATCACTGGGCAGGCATCCGGATACGGCCCCCTGTTGGAGTTCTTTGTCGGCCCAGATGCCAGCGAGATCACGGAGGTGCTGGTCAACCCCACGATAGACGGCCCGGTGGTCTTTTACGGTAAACACGGGCGAAGCTGTCCAGCCGGTGGGGTGTATTTCAAGGATAACGAGGAAGTCTCCCGATACTGTCAAAAGGTTTGCGAGGATATTGGCCGTCCGTTCACAACAGATTCTCCGATGGTGGACGCCTGGTTGAAGGACGGCTCCCGGATCACCGTGATGGGCTACAAAGTCTCTCCCCTGGGAGTGGCGATCGCAATCAGGAAGTCTCCCTTGGTGCGGCCACCCTTGCCGCTCTCGAAGCTGGTGGAGTTCGGCACACTGCCGAAACTGATCGCCGATCTCCTGGTTGACGTGCTTGTCAAAGGCCACGCCAACCTGGGGGTATTCGGCAGGACCGACTCGGGCAAGACTGCCTTTTTGAGAGCGTTGGGGCAGCATATCGATCCCATCGAGCGGGTGATCATCGGCGAGACCTCTTACGAGCTGTCATTTCCCCATTTAAAGAACTGCATCAATCTGACGGAGGTGGTTTACGGCTCCAACAAGATCGTCAACATGACCCAGATCTGCGAGGCAATTAACCGGAACAACCCTGACCGGGCGCTGGTGGGCGAGGTGCGGGGCGGCGAGATCGTAGCCGCATCCGAGATCGCCGAATCGACGTCGGGCGGGTTCTGGACTACCGGTCACGCCGGGGGCGTCAACGAGTTGCGGAGCCGCATCCCCAAGATGTTTGCCCGGGGCGGCATGAACCTTGCCAGGGAGTATGTCGATGAGCAGATCCGCTGCATGTTTCATTTCCTGATCTTCCTGGACAAAGACTCTGCCGGCCAGCGCATCCTGATCTCCCTGATCGAAGTGACGGATGAGGGCTACAGAACAATCGTCAGGTTCGACGAGGATGAGTTCGCCCGCACCGGGAAGAGGCGCTGGTTATACGAGAACGCCATCACCGGCGCTCGTCTGTCGCGGTTAGCTTTCAGGGGGGCGGACATCCGGCCGGAGTATGAGACTGCCAGGTCGACGCCCCTGTACTCGGAAGATGAACAATCATGTACTCCGCATTCTTTAAGGCCGGGCGTTAGCCCGGATGTAGAGGAATGGAGGGAATGAGGTCTTGCTGGTTATCCTGTTGCTCTTATGCCTCTTCATGCTCTTCTACTTCCTGTTTGTCAGGGATATGGAGCAAGAGATAAGAGGCGTCAAAGACTGGTTCAGGCGTCTCACCTTACCAGTTGTCTCGGCCGGCGCCGCTTTTCTGCTCGGCACGTTCAGTTGCCGGACGCCCCTGGCCGGTATTATCTGGGCGGTGGGGGGATGGTTCATCCCCGGTTGGGCGATCAGCTTCGCTGCAGAGAGAAAGAGGGCGGTGCTCAGAAGCGATGTGAAGAATTTTATCACCGCGGCAGCAGGGCTCTATGCCGCAGGACAGGTAACCCCTGACGTGGTCAGGACGGCCCTGGCCAGGTTCCCGGAACCCCTGGCCGGTGAATTCCAGGTCATGCTCGGCAGACACAATACCGACCGGAAAGCGTCTTTCCCGCTCATGTTCGAGAACCTGGCCGCCAAGTATGACCTGCCGGAGTTCAAGGCCGTGGCGGCCATCGTCGCCGCCTCCGAGAGGGCCGGCGGCCCCAAGGCCGCCGCCGGGGGATTGAAGCAATTGGCGGCAGCCCTGAGGGCCCGCGACCGCAGGCTTCAGGAGAGACGCAAGGCAACTCTGGAACCGCTGATCGCTGCAGGGGTGGTAATTCTCTTGACCGCGCTCGGCTTTCTGGCCGACGTCACTTTACTGTCGCACTATTACTTCAGCAATCCGGCCGGCAGGATCGTGCTGTCCGGCGCCTCGCTGCTGCTCCTGATCATGGTGTTGGTGGTGTTAAATGCAGTCAATCCAAAGGACCTGCTGGGGTAGGGGGGATCTGCTTGCTGAATTCAATTTTACCCGTTTTGTTGCTTGTGGCTTTGTTGGCGCTCTTTCTGCTGCTGTTTGTTCCTGACAGGGAATGCGCCGTGTCTCCGGCGAGCGTCACCATCGACCAGGCCCGAAGAAGTCTCGAGAGGCGCTTTGCCGGTGATAGAAATAAGAAAACAAGATTAAAGATCCTGGGTAAGACGGTCGGCGACGTGATCAGGTCCAGTCTCTTTATCGGCACTGGTATCGGACTGCTCGGCTTCCTGCTGGCATTCTTCAGATTGCACTGGCTGGCCTTAATTGTGGGCCTGGCCTGCTTCGTCGTCGGGTTCATGTTGTCTCAGGCCGGAGTGAACACTGAGTTCAAGCGGTGGCAGGCAAGAGTATTTGAAGAGGTGCCCACCATAATCAACTTTGCCCCATCGTTCTTGAAAGTGGGGGGCATAACGCTGCGGGACGCCATCTCGATGACAGTGCCTTTTCTGAGCGGCCCCCTCCGTGATGAGGTCTGGACCGCCTTAGACAAGATCAGGCGCACCGGAAACACCAGGGACGCTTTCAATGAGCTGGCCGACCGGATCGATCACCCCGCCATGGATTCGATCTGTATCAGACTGTCCACTGCCTGGGACGCCAGTCCATCACCGGAGTTATTCGATGATCTGAGCGACCAGGTACAGGATGTCGAAGAGATCGCTGCTGCTGGGACCACCGCCGGGAAGGCGGGCTTATTGGCCCTGATCTGCGTGCTCGGCTTGCTCGGGGCGCTGCTGGTGTTCGCCTACCCCGCCTGGCTCTATATGGCCTCTCAATTTACCATGGGGTTCGGCGCCTAGAAGGGAGGATGTTGGAGTCGCTTGAATTACCTGGACGAAGAGCAGTTGGCAAGACGAATCGAAAGAAGGTTGAAGAACAGCCAGCGCAGCGGAAAACTGCTAAATCTTATCCTGTGCGCCGTTGTGCTGGTCCTGGGAATCGCCATCCTTCTGGCGATGATCAGGAGCTGGTTCACCGCTTTCTAGACGAGCGGGGGTTTTTAGACATCTACATCCTCACCATTTTTGCCGTGTTTGTGGTGATCGTCTTCGGGTTGTTGGGTGCTACCATAGTGGCGGTCAGGAAAAACGCCGTGGAGACTTACATGTATCTCCATGAAGCAGGAGAATTTGCGGTCCGGTCTGCCAACATGGGTGGGATCATCACTGATACAACGTCTCAAGATGCGGCTCTGCCGCAGGTCGAGCAGTATTTCGAAGCCGGATTCAGCAGCCTCACCAATACAACTTTCACCAGTGATGAGTTTGCCGGATCCTCATACCCGGGGCCGATCACGCTTAACTACATTGACTCGGAGAGCGCAGGGAACTCTTTGCCTGACGGCAGCACAGCCAGCCAGCCCGGATATCTGATCGGCATCAGCGTTCCTGCGCTGAACGAGGCGAAACTGCCGCTGATCGGCAAGGAGTTCACCGGCAATCTCGACGTTCCCATGTGGTATTTTGCAACCCTGCATTCGATCAATAACAGTTAAGGAGGAAAACGCATTGGTAGTCAGGTTTATTATGATAGTCAGATCGTTCATGAGGAATGAGCGTGGTTCCTTGTCGGATATGACCTGGGTGGTCGGCTCTGCCGTTGTGGTAGCCCTGATCATTGTTGCCCTTGCCATCACGGGCGGCAATGGCGGCCTGGTCGGAACAACCGTAAAAAGCATGTGGAGTGACGCAACGACCTGGATTGAGGGTCAAATCGGGTTCTAGGGAGGATCACATGCTCGAAAGAGTGATCGGAACCATCGGGATGATTTTTATCTTCCTGATCGTCCTCATGGGCGCAGCCATGTTCATGGGTGTGATGGGGCAGTGGTACAAGGTTCAGGACCAGGCGCAGTTTTTGGCTACAAGCATCGCAGACAGCGGCTATGAAAGCTCGAACATTCAAGCCGAGTTCGACGGCTGGAACACTGAGTATTGCCAGGATGAAGCCACGATCAACCAGGCAGAAAGCAACTTTACCGGGTACACGCAAGAAAGCCCCGCTCCCTGGGGATCCCCGATCACCGTGGAGGTCGACGACAACATGCAGATCAGCCTGCTCGGTTTTCCCTCAACACTGCCCAGCCCGATCAAGGGGATAGGCAAATCCCTGTCGTCATTCCTGTAGGCGCCAACATGGGGACAAAAGGTAGAGATGTCTGTCTCTGGCTGTTCTTCACGCTGATCGTGGCCTGTCTGTTGTTCAGTGGCATAGCCAGGATAGTCATTTTTGCGGTGGCGTTGCTGATGGCGATGGGCATCCTGTACTACTATACCTGGTATCTGCCGGGCGCCATCGAGAGGAGCAGGAACATGGGCCTGAGCATGATCGTCCTGATCCCCCTGAACGCTCTCCTGGCAAGGCTGCTGCTTCAATTGGACGGGGAGAGGATGTCTTTCCGTGGAGCCTATGAGGTGCACATAAAGAATGGCGAGAAGTATGCTCTGGGCGATTACTTGAAGCTATTCACGTCTGACTTGGAGACCGCCAGGAGAACATTACCAGGAAGTGTTTTCATCTGGGAGACATCGGCCCCCCTGCCCTTATTCGTCAGAAGGTTGGTTCGTCAAGGTTCCGCCGATGGGTCAGCCTTTCTGAAAAATGGGGGGTGGCCGGTACCAAGGTTCCCGTTCACAGAACTGGAATTGAAGAAGGGCCGCGTGAAGCACGGCGCAATTATCGCGTGACGTCCTCCCCTCATTCTGGCTGGATTATTGTAAAGGGGTTGATAATACGAACCGTAGGACCGGTATAATCATCGCCTTGGTTCTCGCCGTGATTCTCACTCTGGCGATCAACGTTTCTGCCACCAGAAAGTATGCTGCAGCAACAAAAATGATCAAGGTTATTGAATCGACTCAGTTTATCCCCGTGGGGGAGAATATCGATCCGAGCATGGTTAAATCCGTTGACGTGCCCACACAGATGGCGCAGGGTCTCGAAACCGACATTGCGGCGGTTGCAGGCAAGTCCGTCACGGTGTCCATTTTGAAGGACCAGTATCTGATGCAGGATGATCTGGACACCCAGGGGAGGGACCCCGGGTGTGTCGAAGTCTACGTTCCCGTAACCGTGCCCGGCGGCGCCTGGNNGCCAGGTGATTACGTCGATCTGTGGCAGAAGGCTGTCCAGGACAACCCCGGCGTTTTGCTGGTTGCGAAAGCAAAGGTATTGCACACCGTTGATTCCAACGCCAATCAGACCGAACCAGGCAAGTCTGCAGGCGCCACAGCCATGGGAAGCGGCGTTGCAGTGGCGGTCGGGATCGAGATTCCCGCCGATCAGGCCG
>PLQY01000030.1 GCA_003160265.1 Peptococcaceae bacterium
CCGTGCTGGGGAGGAGGATCAGGGCAACCCTGAAGGATTCCCCACCACTGGCTGTCGCTCAGCAGGTGACTGTCGGCATCCGGCCTGAGTATGTCCGGATGACCGACCGTACTGGTGAAAATGCTATTCCGGGTACAGTTGTCCAGGCTGTTGAAGGGATTGCAGCCATAGCTTACCGCTTTCATGTGCAGGGAGACCCGCCTGCGGGGTATGATTTGGAAGCCAGCCTGTCCAAGGCGGACGCCCATACGATCCCGGGCGGCCGGACCTCTTACCTGTACCTGCCTCCGGAACGGTTGTATGTGATCAGGGATTGAGGCTGGCAGGCGCTATGTTGACCGATATCCTCTGCTCGCCGATTCCTGATCTTACCACTTTGGTCTGGCAGGAGACTTGACAGTTAGTGTCGAAGTAACCATGCGTGTGTCATTAAAGGAAACTTATTTCAGTTGGGGTTTTTAACCCCAGATGGGGTTTGGCTGACCCGATTCAAGGCCCAGTGCCACCTCTCCCAATGAAGCGGGAGTCTGGTGGCGGTCAGCCATCGGGCAACCAGCAAGCTCTTCATTGTTAGCCATTCCATGCGCTCTTCTCCCTCACTGGGGATAAACCGGCACATCCTCCCGATGAGTCCAGGGCGCTGAGAGGTCAGTGATTTAAACGCCAACCTATATAGATAATAAAGTTGTCTGCAGTTTGCGTGTGTTTAATATACTGGCCACCATTATTGTCTTGATCTTCTTTGGCCTTATTCCCGGCAAAGCGGCCTGGGCCGCCGGCCTGAAAGATGTCAGAGGCCATTGGGCTGCTGCGGAGATAGAGAAGTCGGTCTCCATCGGTTACGTGAAGGGCTTTCCCGATGGCGAGTTCAGGCCAAACGCCGGGGTAACCCGGGCCGAGTTCGTGGTGCTGCTGGACAGCGCATATCAAGTGCCGGCCGGAAAGTACGGAAGCGGCCTTGGGGATGTGAGCGACCAGGACTGGTTTGCACAGGATGTGAAGTCTGCCCTTGCCGACGGGTTTGTGAGCGGCTACCCGGATGGGACCTTCCGGCCGCAGGATGAGGTTAGCCGGCAGGAAGCCGCCTGCATGCTGGACAAGCTCTTGAAGTTGGGTGGCGCAACAACCTCTGGTTTTTCTGATGCCGGAGATATTGCCAGTTGGGCAAAACCCTCCGTGTCCGATCTGGTGGCCGCGGGAATCATGGCCGGCTATCCCGATGGCGCCTTCAGGCCCAGGGAAGTTATCACCCGTGCTGAAGCGGTGGTGATGATCAACAAGGCGCTCGCTTCCCAATCGCCTACCCCGGTGACTGACCAATTGCAGGTAACGGAGGATGCTGTCAACGTGCGTTCAGGTCCCAGCACGAGTGCGCAAATAATCGGACAGGCGAATTCCGGGGACATCCTGCAAGCAGAGGCAAAGAATGTCGACGATTGGTACCAGATTGACTATCAAGGAGGGTCCGGCTGGATCGCCGGATGGTATGTTCAGGCCTATCAGCCGTCACCGGCATCGGACTCAACATCGAATTCAATGCAAGCAAATTCAATGCAAGCAAATTCAGCGCAGGCATCGAATTCAACGCAAGCAAATTCAGCGCAGGCATCGAATTCAACGCAAGCAAATTCAACGCAGGCATCGAATTCAACGGCGACCGTCAGCACCTCCTTGGAATCGGACAGGGGCAACCCGGGGGCACTGGATGTGCAAGTAAGGCAGGACAACACCGGGACCACGGTAGATATCCAGGGAGCGCCAGATAGCACCTGTCAGAATGTAGAGGAGACAGACCCGCAACGCCTGGATGTGACTGTGACTGGAATCACGGTGGTCCGCACCCCGTTAGAGATTGACGTTGGAGAAGGCGGCTTGGACAAGATCATTACCAGCGTTTCGGATACATTATATGGAGCCGCGACCGTGGAAATCTCTTTTGATGCGCCCGTCCCGCTCGTCTATAATGCAGCTCCGGGAGGCCCCGGGGAACTCCTGATCACCGTGCCGCCGCAGATTTACAAGGTTGAGGCCGCCCCCGTCTCGGACTTCGTGGCGGTCAACCTCTGGGGAACAGCGCCGCTCAATGATCAGACTTCGCAGGTGAGCGATCCGGCGCCGGGGCTGGCCTTAGATTTTGGCGGCTTCACCCTTAACCCCTCGCTGAAGGCCTGGCAGCAGAAGTTAGATGCCCTAGGCATCGACAGTGTCCTGATCAGCCAGTACAACAGCCAGGGCCAGGCTGACGTGGTCAGGCTGGCAGTGTTAGGCACTTTGGATATCGACGCCACATCTGATTCCAGCGACGGTGGGTGTCAACTCGTCCTGCGTATCTCCACCATAACGGATGATAACACGGTTGCGAATAATAACACGGCTCCGTCCTATGGGTCATCCACATTCAGTAATGGCTCCTCTTTCTACGGAATGGACCTGGCGACGTATCCAGGCGATGATGTGATGCAGACCTGGTGGAATGACTCACCATTTTATTACACGGGCTTCTATCTCGGCCCTGCCCCAGAGCACCCGGATGCAAGCTACATGGATAAGCGACAGGTTTTAGTCAGCCAGGGATGGGGATTGCTCCCTGTCTACGTCGGGCGTCAGGCAAGAAGCAGTTATCTGAGCGCCCAGGCAGGGGCGGGAGATGCGGATGATGCCGCAGGTCTTGCGGCCAGTGCCGGATTTCCTAGCAATACCGCAATATTTCTTGACGTCGAAACATCCCATTCATTGACCGACGGGTATCTAAGCTACGTCAGCGCCTGGGTGAACGAAATTCAAAACCAGGGGTATGCTGCCGGGATATACTGCAACACATGCAGCGCCAGCCAGATCAGCAATGCTCTTTCCGGCAATGTCGAGTTTTGGGTAGCCCATTATACCGGCTATAGCCTTCCGTCATGCATCCCCAGTCCTGCGGACAGTGGGGTATCTTTTGCCCGCGCCTGGCAGTTCGTCGGGGATAGTTATCTGACATACGGCGGCATTTCGCTGGATATTGATTTTGATACCTCTATCTATACCGATCCCTCGACAAAATCCGTAAATATTAAGAAGACAGGGGCAGCCAATGGTTATTTCTCGCTATAGGGGAGGGTGAACATCCCCTTTCGTCCTATCACACGAGGGAATAGGTTTTCAGAGGCGAGGAATTATAAAACCGGAGGTGTTGCTCCATGCTTGACAAAAAAGACGAGGAGCCAGGCGCCTCGCCAATTACCTGCGGGCTTGTGTCGAGGAGATGCGGATGATGACCAGGGGACCAGGCAAGACGGCGTTGCGGAACGTTTCTCGCGACGACCTGTTCGCAATAGATGAGAAGTCCGCTAAAATAGCGAACACACCACTCCATTTTCAATCACCGCAATGATGAACCTCAGTTTCGGGAAAAGCGAACTGGGCCCTGAGATTGGACCAACCAGGGAGTGGTTGTTGACCAACGGCCTGGGGGGCTTCGCCTCGTCCACCATCATCGGCCTCAACACCCGCCGTTATCACGGACTGCTGGTGGCATCCCTGCATCCCCCGGTTGACCGGAGGTTGCTGGTGGCCAAGCTGGACGAGGATCTTTTCATCGAGGGAACGAGGTACACCCTGGCGACCAACCAGGTACAGGACGGCTATTACGCCCAGGACGGCTACCGGTTATTACAGCGCTTCCAGCGGCAACCCTTTCCGGCTTATACCTACCAGATCGAGGACCTGTTCCTGATCAAGCGGATCTTCATGGTCTACGGCCACAATACCACGGTCATCCACTATCGGATAGTCAACGAATCCCGGCGCCCGGTGACCCTGCATATCTTTCCACTGGTCAACTGCCGGGATTTTCACGATGCCATTTTAGAGAACGGCTGGCCGTTCGACCAGAGGACCCAGGACCACCAGGTGGAGATCGAGCCATTTTCCGGAGCGCCGCACATCTTTCTCGCCAGTGACCGGGGGCGCTACACCAGGGGGCCTGCCTGGTACCGGGGGATGCACTACCGGGTGGAGCGGCAGCGCGGCCTGCCCTGTCACGAAGACCATTTTATGCCAGGTCACTTCATTGTGCAATGTGACGCCAGCGAAGATCTCACCATGATCGTTTCTGCGGAGCCGATCTCGCCGGTCTCCTATGAGGAAATAGAGAAAGAGGCCGTGGAGCGCCAGGCGGGCCTGCTTTCAACTGCCGGCTGCCAGGATGAGTTTGCCCGGCAGTTGGTGTTGGCGGCAGACGATTTCCTGGTCTGGCGGGAGTCCACCGGGAAGCGGACGATCATCGCCGGCTACCCCTGGTTCAACGACTGGGGACGGGATGCCATGATCGCCCTGCCGGGGCTGACCCTGTGCACCGGACGCCACGCCGAGGCCAGGGAGATCCTGGCCACCTTCGCCGCCTACGCCAGGGACGGCCTGATCCCCAACATGTTCCAGGATGCCGGTGGAGAGCCGTTCTACAACACGGTGGATGCTCCGCTGTGGTTTTTCTACGCTGTTCAGAAACTGCTGCAGTATACCTCTGACTACGCATTCGTAAAGGATCGCCTGTATCCTACCATGAAGGAGATCATCGAACACTACCGGCTGGGGACGCACTTTCAGATCCGGATGGCTGGGGATGGACTGGTGGAGGCCGGGGGGCCCGGCTTGCAACTGACCTGGATGGATGCCAAGGTGGGCGACTGGGTGGTCACGCCCAGGGACGGGAAGCCGGTTGAGGTCAACGCCCTCTGGTACAACGCCCTCATGTTTATGAACGAACTGTCCACTGCCTTGGGCGAGCCGGACTTGTACGGCAGGCTGGCGGAACAGGCGCAGGCCAGTTTCAGGGTAGTTTTCTGGAACGAGGCGGCCCGGTGCCTCTATGACGTGGTGGATGGCGCCCACAGGGACGCTAGGCTCCGGCCGAACCAGATTCTCGCCGTCAGCCTTCCGTACGGTCCCCTGTCCCGGGCGCAGGCGCGTGCCGTGGTGCAGAAGGTCTGGCGGGACCTGTACACAGCCTTCGGCTTGCGCAGTCTCAGCCCCTCCGATCCAGAGTTCAAGGGGCGCTATCTCGGCAACCAACTGGAACGGGACGCCGCCTACCACCAGGGCACGGTCTGGAGTTGGTTGATCGGGCACTTCATCACCGCCTACCGCAGGGTCAATGATCGCTCGCCAGCTAGCCTGGAGACGGCATGCCGGATGCTGGCGCCCTTCAGGGACCACCTGCGCGACCACGGGGTCGGTTCGGTGTCGGAGGTCTTCGACGGTGAGCAGCCCTTCACGCCGAGGGGTTGCTTTGCCCAGGCCTGGGGAGTGGCCGAGGTGCTGCGGTGCTGGACGGAAGAGTTGCGTGAACCGCCCATCCCGTAACGCGACGCTACCGGTACCGCCATCAGAGCGCGGTAAACTACGATAGGGCTGAGGGCGGCGCGAATCAGCCAGGTACTAAGTTATTTTTCGATATAGGGGAGTCTTTCAGGTAGATATAGAAGGAATTAACGGTGCGAATGTATAAGAGTAATTATGTCATTGAACCTCTCATGGCTAAGCCACTNNCCGCAGTTCCTGCGGTTCCGGAAGTTTGATCTAGCTTGGTTGTCACTAGATCGTTCCCTTGGATTATTATACCAGACCATGTGGGAAATTGCAAACATATTTTCTATGGCCTAACTCACGACTCAAGTCACGAGTGTGCGGCCACCAGAGTATCAATATGTTTTGAGCACCGGATGCATCTGCGCTATTAGGAGGCCAGCCATGAGGATTGCCGTGATCGACGGCCAGGGGGGCGGCATTGGCAAACACATCACCGAGCGGATCAGAAAGGGTTTGGGGCCCGAAGTGGAGATCATCGCTTTGGGGACAAACAGCGCGGCCACGGCTCTGATGTTGCGGGCCGGCGCCAACGAGGGGGCGACCGGTGAAAATGCCGTGGTACAGACTGTGGCCGAAGTGGACGTGATCACCGGCCCGATCTCCATCCTGGTTGCCAATTCCATGCTGGGCGAGGTCACCCCCGGGATGGCGGTAGCTATCGGGGGCAGCAAGGCCTTGAAGCTGTTGCTTCCCATCGGCAGGAGCCGGATCGAGATCGTGGGTGTGCAGTCCGAGCCGCTGCCGCATCTGGTGGAGAAGTTGGTGCTGCTTTTAAAGGAACTAAAGCCAAAAAAAGAGCTATAAAAAGCGACCTGCGGAGATTTCCGGAAGTTTTCTATAGAACGTCAACAGGGGGAGATCACATGTCCGGTCACTCTAAATGGGCAAACATCAAACACCACAAGGCGAAGGTCGATGCGCAGCGTGCCAATGTATTCACCAAGCTGGGAAGGGTGATCTTCGCCGCAGCCCGCCAGGGGGGTGGCGATCCCAACGCCAACCTGAATCTGAAGCTGGCGATTACCAATGCCCGGGCGGCAAGCATGCCCGTTGACAACATCAATCGCCTGATCACCCGGGCAACCGGAGAAGCTGAAGGGGTCAATTACGAGGAGGCTTTGTATGAGGGCTATGCCGCCGGCGGTGTGGCGGTGCTGGTGCAGATCCTGACCGACAACCGCAACCGTACCGCTTCGGAGATCCGCTACCTGTTTTCCAGGAACGGCGGGAACCTTGGAGAATCCGGCTGCGTGGCCTGGATGTTCGAGTTGAAGGGCTTGCTTCAAGTAACCACCAAGGATGTCCCCGGCGATCCGGACGAACTGATGCTGGACCTGATCGAGATTGGAGCAGAGGACGTCAAGGAAGAGGATAATCTGATCGAGATAGTGACGGCCCCGCAGGATTACGATCGCATCAAGACCTACCTGGATGAGCAGGGTATAAAATACAGTAATGCGGACCTGACCATGATTCCCAAAACCACCGTTCCTGTCAATGATGCCGATACCGCGGCGAAGATCCTGAAACTGCTGGATGCTCTGGATGAGAACGACGATGTCCAGAACGTCTACGCCAACTTTGACATCCCCGACGAGGTTCTGAACAGCATTGAATGAGATGAGCCAGCTCTTGGGAAAACCTGTCAGTCGTTTCAAACCTGGTCAGCCAGATGCCACCAGACGTTGCGCTGGTGGTTTGTTTATTTTTCAAGGTTTTAATCTGTTATAATGGGTGGTGGACAGGCGCTCCAATGCTTGTTGGTCTTCGGAAAGAAGGTTTGGGGGGTTCTATCCGGATGGAGAAGTTGATGATACTCGATGGAAACAGCCTGGCATACCGGGCGTTTCATGCCCTACCCCTGCTGTCAACCACCACCGGTCTCTATACCAATGCCGTGCTGGGCTTCACCAACATGCTGCAAAAGCTGGTGCGGCAGGAAAAACCGGATTACCTGGCGGTGGCCTTTGACATAGGAAAGACTTTCAGGCACCAGGATTACGAGGCCTACAAGGCCCACCGCAAGCCCATGCCGGAGGAGCTGCGGCCGCAGTTTCCCCTGATCAAAAGGGTGCTCCGGGCATTCAACATGGCGACGCTGGAGATGGCCGGGTACGAGGCGGATGACCTGATCGGAACGGTGGACCGGCTGGCGGAGAAGAGGGGCCTGGAGGTGCTGGTGATTACCGGCGACCGGGACATGCTGCAATTAGTCTCCGGGCTCACCCGGACGATGATCACCCGTAAGGGTATCAGCGAGTTGGATTGCTATACCGAAGAGGAAGTGTTCAAGAGATACGGCCTTAAACCGGAGCAGATACCGGATCTCAAGGGGCTGATCGGCGACTCCAGCGACAACGTGCCCGGGGTGCCCGGGATCGGGGAAAAGACGGCGGTGAAGCTGCTGCAGCAGTATGGCAGCATCGAGGCCTGCCTGGCCAACCGGATGCAAGTTTCCGGCAAGGCGGCCGCCCTGCTGGACCAGTATGCCGATCAGGCAATGCTGAGTAAGAAACTGACGCAGATCGTCCTGGACGTCCCCTGTGAGGTTGATTTTGAAGACCTGCGACTGCGGAAGCCGAACTATGAGGAACTGTTCCTGATCCTCCAGGAACTGGAATTCAAGAACCTGATCAGGGGCTTGCGCAACGAGTTGTCACTCGACGACAGAGTGGCCGCGCCCAAAGGGCACCCGGCCGGGGCGAAGTCGGCCGGACCGGATCCGGGCACGATTTGCCAGACCGGCGATCTGCTGGCGCTAAGGTCCAGGATCGAGGCGGCGGGCCGGTTCGCCCTATATTCGGGGGCGTCGGAGACCCCGGTTGAAAACCCCGGGCCCCAACCGGGTGCCCGCTTGCGGGCGCTGAGGGTGGGCCTGGCCTGGGGCGACGAAGAGAGCGCTGCTATTACCGTTCCCGAGGATAGTGTCCAAAGAAGCGAGGTGTTGGCCTGCCTCAAGGACCTCCTGGCAAGCCCCTCCTGTGAGAAGTGGTGTCATGACGCCAAGGCGGAGATGACAGTTTGGAGACGTTGCGGGATCACCCTGGAGGGCATAACCGGGGACACGAAACTGGCCTCCTACCTGCTGCACTCCGCTACCAACCCCACTATCGAGGAGATTTCCATGAAGCACCTCAACCAGGTGCTGATGCCGAATGAGGACGAAACCGCGGTCGCGGGGCAGGCGCTGGCGGTATACAGGGCCTGGCCGGTGCTGCAGGCGGAGTTGCAGGAGCAGGGCATGAGCGACCTGTTTTATGGTCTGGAACTGCCCCTGTCCTCGGTGCTGGCCAGGATGGAACTGGCCGGTGTCAAGCTGGACGTCTCCCAACTGGATGCCATGTCGACTGAGTTTGGACGCCAGTTGGGACTCCTGACCAACGAGATCTACGACCTGGCCGGCCAGGGCTTCAACATCAACTCCCCCCGCCAGTTGGGCGTCATCCTGTTTGAAAAGATGAAGCTGCCGGTGATCAAAAAGACGAAGACAGGCTACAGCACCGACGCTGCAGTGTTGGAGGAACTGGCCCCGTACCACGGGATCGCTGCCAAGCTGCTGGAGTACAGGCAGTTGTTGAAGCTCAAATCCACCTATATTGACGGTCTACGCGCTCTGAGCCTGGCCACCGGCAAGGTGCATACCACCTACAACCAGACCATCACCACCACCGGCAGGCTGAGCAGCACGGAGCCAAACCTCCAGAACATTCCCATCCGGATGGAGCTGGGGCGCAAGATCCGGCGCGCCTTCGTGCCCTCGGAGCCGGACTGGCTGATCTTGGCAGCGGACTACTCCCAGATCGAACTGCGGATCCTGGCGCACATGTCCGGGGATGAGAAACTGCAGGAAGCTTTCAGTCTGGGCGAGGACATTCACGCCCGCACGGCCTCCGAGGTCTTCGGGGTGCCCCGGGATGAGGTCACTTCGGACCTGAGGCGCCGGGCGAAGGGGGTAAACTTCGGGATTGTTTACGGGATCACCGACTTTGGGCTGGCCAGAGACATCGGGGTGAACCGCGAGGATGCGGCGGTGTATATCGAGAATTACTTCCGCCAGTATCCGGATGTCAGACGCTTCATCCAGGAGACCATCGCCGCGGCCAGGGACCGGGGCTGGGTGGAGACCCTGTTCAAGCGGCGCCGCTACCTGCCGGACCTGTTGAGCGGCAACCGCCAGATCAGGTCCTTCGGAGAGCGGACGGCAGTGAACACTCCGATCCAGGGGACTGCTGCAGACATCATCAAGCTGGCCATGCTGCGCATCGACCGGTCCTTACAAGAGAAGAAGTTGCAGGCGCGGATGCTTCTGCAGGTGCACGATGAACTGGTATTCGAGTTCCCGAAACAGGAACAGCCCGAACTGATCAGGCTGGTGCGCGAGGGGATGGAACGGGCGGTGGACCTGGATGTGCCGCTCGACGTCGACATCGAGATCGGACCTAACTGGTACGACCTGGCGAAGGTGGACCGCCATGCCTGAGCTTCCGGAAGTGCAAACTGTATTGACAACCTTGCAACCCAGGCTCTTGGGACTACGGATCGAGCGGGTGGAGGTTTTTCTGGAGAAGATCATCAAGTCCCCACACCCCCGGGAGTTTGTTGCCTGGCTGCAGGGACGCTCCATTACCGGCTTGGGGCGGCGCGGCAAGTACCTGCTGCTGGAGTTGGACGGGACCCACCTCCTGGCGGTACACCTGCGGATGACCGGAAGGCTTGTCTATTCGAACCCTGATACACCACGGGACAAGCATACTCACCTGGTTTTTTACCTGAACAACGGAGACGAACTGCACTATCATGACCTGCGGAAATTTGGCACCATGAACCTGATGCTGATTGACGAGTTTGCAGCATTTTGCTCCCAAAAAGACTTGGGCCCCGATGCCCTCGATCCTGACCTGACCAAGGAACTGTTCGAGAAGAGGTTCCAAGGCCGGCGCGGCCAGATCAAGAAACTGCTTCTGAACCAGTCGCTGGTGACCGGGATTGGTAATATCTATGCCAACGAGATCCTCTGGCGGGCGCGCATTCATCCGGAACGGACAGTCCAATCGCTGGCCTCTGTAGACATGGAGGAGTTGTACCGGGCGATGCGGTCAGTGCTGCAGGAGGCAGTGGCGGGGCGGGGTACCACGCTGCGGGATTACGTCGATGGAGAAGGAAACCCGGGCAGCTTTCAATCCCAGTTGGCCGTTCACGGACGGGAGGGCGAGCCATGCCCCGAGTGTGGAAAAGAGATCATCAGGCTGAAGACCGGGGGACGCAGCGCTTTTGTCTGCGCCGACTGCCAGCCTCAAACGAAGCGAAGCGAAGTTTGAAAGCCATGTGCCTGTTTGCTGTACTCCGCATTACTTCCTCCGCATCCAGGCCTTCGGCCTGGCCTGAAAGAATGCGGAGTACAAGGCCGGGCGTTAGCCCGGATGCGGAGGAAGCAAACATCTGGCACGGCATATAAATCAGGTAATTGCGATTGCGGAGCGGAGCAATAGCAATTACCCTCTAACTTCGCCGATTAAGAAGGATAATTTTCACTGATTTACCAATAAGATCGATCCTGCCAACTATTGAGGTGAGAGTATTAAGGCGAAGTTAGAGCGGGTGGCGGGGATGCGCCTGATCGGCCTCACCGGGGGTATTGCCAGCGGCAAGAGCCTGGTCAGCCGGCAGTTGCAGGGGCTGGGAGCAGTGGTGATCGATGCCGACCGGATTGCCCGTGACGTGGTACAGCCGGACAGGCCGGGTTGGAAGATGATCGTCGGGGAGTTCGGCAGGTCCTTTATCGACAGCGATGGCGGTTTGGACCGGAAGGCCCTGGGGCGGTTGGTCTTCAACGACTCCCGGGAACTGGAGAGGCTAAACCGGATCACTCACCCGCTGATCCTGGCGGAGATAGAGAAGCTGTTGCAGATATACCGCTCCGGGCATGAGAAGGTAGTGGTGCTGGATGCGCCCCTGCTGTTCGAAACAGGGTTGGACAAGTTCGTTGACGAGGTCTGGGTGGTCATGGTCGACCACCAGACGCAGGTCAAACGCCTGATGGAGCGGGACCGGCTGATGGAACAGGATGCCAAACACCGGATCCGGCTGCAGATCCCGCTTGAGGAAAAGGCGTCCCGGGCTGACCGGGTGATTGACAATCGTGGTCTGCCGGAAGAGACGGAGCGACAGGTTCAATTAGCGTTAAGTGGGCGGTAGCGACTAACGGTCAAATGGGTGGGTTAATCTGTGATTGTGATCAGTTTACGGCGGCTGTGGCTGTTTATTATAGCACTGTTGGCCGTCCTGTGTGTCTTGTACATGCTGCAAAGCAGGTGGTTCTGGAAGATCTTCTACCCCTGGCCATACCGGGCTGAGATTACCCAGGTGGCCAAACCGCTGGATATCGACCCCTACCTGTTGGTAGCCCTGGTCCGGGTGGAGAGCGGGTTTAAGGCCAATGCCATGTCGACTGCCGGCGCCAGGGGATTGATGCAGGTAATGCCGGACACTGCGGCCTGGACAGCTAGGCAGATCGGCATCCGGGACTACGATGAGAGCCAGCTCTATCAACCAGGGGTCAACCTGATGATCGGTAGCTGGTACCTGGCTCACCTGTTTAAAGATTTCCACGGCAACCAGGTGACCGGGCTGGCGGCATACAATGCCGGACGCGGCAATGTTCAGACATGGCTGGATAATGGCTTATGGAAGGGGACCATAGCCGACGCCGACCGCATCCCTTTTCCGGAAACGCAGTTGTACCTGCGGGCGGTGATGAGAGACTACGAAATTTACAAGTACCTGTACGCGGACCAGGGCCCAAAGACCTCCCTCCCTGGAGGAACTTGACGTCCGGGCGGCAAATATTGCTTGATTACAAATAAAAACAGATAAGGGTCATAAGACGGTTAGACCCCTCATAGGATATACCAGTAATTGGTATCCGGGAGGGGTTAAAATATGTGGCGCAGGGTTTATCTTCAGGCAAACAGGTTCAACCGCTGGAAGTTTATTTTAGCAATTGTTGGATGTTTGATCTTGCTGGCATTGGTGATGTTCCGCACCATGTCACCGGGCCCGGCGCTTGCGGTCCAGATTGCCAGCCCTCCGGCTTCGCTCGACCCGGCCAGCGCCTCCTCTTATGGGGAGAAACTGATCGACAGCGCTCTGTATGAAACATTGGTCGCCTATGATCCGGAGAAGCATCTCTGCCAGGGACTCCTGGCGGATAAGTGGGACATCTCCCAGGGGGGCAGCGTCTACACCTTTTACTTGCGTAAAGGCCTCTGCTTTCATGATGGCGCCCAGGTAACAGCGCAGGATGTCAAGGACAGTTGGGAAAGGGTGCTGAACCCTGGCATGGGCAACTGCGGCTACCTGCTGGATAACGTGGTTGGGAGTGATGGCCTCGCCAATGGCAGCGCCAAAGATGTCAGTGGGCTGGTGGTGGTCGATCAGTACACGTTGAGAGTTGTCCTGAAAGAGCCGGACTGGATCTTTCCCGCCGTAGCCAGCAGCCCCAGTCTGGCGATTGTAAGCCAGAGGGCCGTTGCCAGGTATGGACCGGACTACGGAAAGAAAGTGGGCGCTGTTGCCGGAACGGGCCCCTTTCGCCTGGTAGCCTGGGACAAGGACAAGGTGGTGCTGCAGCGCAACACGAGGTATGCCGGGTCCCGGCCACAGTTGAAGACCCTGACTTTTCTGGTAGTAAACGGGCCGCAGGAGATTACCGGGCTTTACGAGGCTGGAAAGCTGGATGTCCTGGCAGAAGCTCCGGCCCAGGTACTGTCGTCACTGTCCTCCGCANNAGGGTTCACGATCTTTAAAAAGCCGGTGCTGAACTTCTATTTCCTGGGGTTCAACCTGAAACAGCCGCCCTTTGATCAAAGCGATATCCGCCGGGCGCTCAGCCTGGCCGTTGATCGGAACGCGGTTGCCAGTCAGTTGTTGGGTGACGGTGTCAGAGCATTAAACGGGTTCATCCCGCCGGAACTGACCTCAGATGAGCAGCCGGATGGCTACCAGGTCAAGCAGGACCCCGGCCAGGCCCTGCAGGCCATGGCCGGAGCGGGTTATCCCTATGGACTGGGCCTGCCGCAGTTGTCCTATGCATACAACGACAGCCCCGGGCACGATTACCTGGCACACCTTTTGCGAGACCAGTTTGACAAGGTGGGGGTCGACCTCCAGTTGAAAAAGATACCCTGGCAGAACTACGCGGCCTCGATCCGCTCGGGTTCCTACTCGCTTTTTCGCCTGGGTTGGGATGCCGACTATGCGGACCCGGATAATCTTCTCTATTTTAATTTTGACAGCGCCGAAAAGCAGCAGGGCAATTTGACAGGGTACGATAACGCCGGGTTTGACGCCCTGTTGCAGCAGGCCCGGGGTGAGCAGGACCCCGAGCGTCGCCAGGAGATCTACCGCAAGGCGGAGCAGATGCTGCTGGCAGATGCGCCGATAATCCCCCTGTTCCAACAGGTGGTGCTTTTTGGACTGCGAAAAGGGATCACCGGGTTTGATGTGGATCTCCTGGGACGGGTTGATTTCGCACAGATAAACAAGTCTTAGCGATTGCAGATAGCTGCTCGAAGTATTAAAATGGTAGCATCAGCAGATTTCTTAGCTTGGAGGGGTTGTCTCTCAAAGCCTAGGAATTGCTATCGAGGGACGTAGCCGCTCTTATGCCACCGCTTCGAAGAAAAGGGGATATAAGGGCGGGTTGTCCTCGGGGAAAGGAGGCAGCATCATGCCGACTTACGAATTTATCTGCAAGGGTTGCAACAACCGATTCTCTTTGTTTACCACGGTTTCAGGGCGCGATAAGGCCTGCTGCCCCAAATGTGAGGGCAAGGACTTGCAGCAAATCTACAAGGGTGTCCGGTTTGTCAAAGGCGGCGTCTATTCAGATGTGGGGCCAAGCAGCATTCCTTCAAGTGGCGGTGGCTGCTCGAGCGGGAGTTGCAGCGGCTGTTCCGGTTGCGGCTAGACCCGGTTTCATCCAGTTTGATCAGATTGACATGCGGCCAGATTCCCCTTATAATGTTTTTTGCGTCAACTTGGCTTCAAAGTTATCCCTTCTGTTTTGAAAAGTTTCATAATGCGGAAGTGCTGGAATTGGCAGACAGGCGCGTTTGAGGGGCGCGTGCCGAATAGGCGTGCGGGTTCAAGTCCCGCCTTCCGCACCATCGAAAATTAGGTAGGCATTTTGCCTACCTTTTTGCGTTCAAGAAAAATATGGGTTCAAAAAGGGACAGACTGTAGTTGTCCTATTGTTTAACAAGTTTTGCAGGGAACTTAACAAGTTTTGCAGGTAATTGCAAATTACTATCGAAAAGTATATCTGTAAATCTGTAAATGCCAGCCCAAAATATGTCTTAAAAATTTATCTTTATTTCAGGTTATCTTAAACGGAGTGAACTATAATTTGAAGTGAGATAAAGACCAATTAAAGAGACCAGAACACCAATGAACGAACTCCTAACGATCAACCTTAGAACAGTACCATGCTAAACTGGTGAAAGCGACCAGAATGGCCATCGGATGGTTGGGCGGTTATTTCTTTTTGTTGTGCAATTGCTAGTCGAGACGGGGGTCTGTTACCGGATGGTACCAAGCAAGGCCAGACATGCCAGTGCTTCTAAACACAAATCTCGTCAAAGCATGGTAGGTACGGCATGAAAAATTATCATGAGTATTATTATTCTAACAGAGTAAAACTGAGAAAAAGAAGATTACTTTTTAAAAGAGTCAGATTTGTTTTCATATTACTGACATTGTTTTTAGTCGTGTTCTCTTGGCATAGCCTGGTGTCAATTGCTAAAGACATGCCTCTGCAATTTCCACAAACCAAAAAAATAATTCACGATATCAAAACAACATCTCAAAAACTTCAAACAACTCCTCAACAAAATAATCAGAATCTTGATGATCTTAAGGCAGAAATAGCTAATTATGTAATAAACTACAAGGGACAATACGGAGTTTACTACTATGATATTACAACCGGCCAGGAGTTTGGAATCAACGATGAAGATCAGTATACATCCGCCAGCACTGAGAAAATTCCGATCAACCTTTACCTGTATACCAGAATACAATCAGGCGCCGTAAACCCCGAGGGCGTTCTGACGTACTTACAAGAGGATTACGAAGGAGGCACAGGTGGAATTCAATATGAAAAGGTAGGAACTCAATATACCATTGAAGATCTCTCCAGACTCTCAATTGTTGATAGTGACAACGTTGCAACCAACATGCTGATCAGGTTTTTAGGCATGCAAAATATCAAGGACTATATGCGACAGGTGGGTGGCCAGGTGGTTGTCGATAACCAGAATGTATCGTCTCCGAGGGATATGGGGCTTTATATGAAATTGGTATATGAGTTTTGCGAAAACAACGGAGCGCTCGGGAGCGAACTAATGAATAATTTTTTAGACACCACACTTTATGATGATCGGTTGCCGGCACTGCTTCCTAAATCAGTCAAGGTTGCGCATAAGATAGGAAACGAGGTAGGTGTCATCAACGATATTGGCATAGTATTTGCCGCCAAGCCCTATATTGTAGCTGTCATGTCGACTGGGGTAAACGAAGAAGAGGCGCCGACGGTTATCGCAAATATATCAAAAATGATTTACGATTCTGTGAGCGAACAATAGCCAGAGAGGTACCGGCAGCCATGTATGCACAGGCAAACCCAGGATCGATATGATCCTGGGTTTGCTGCAGAGCAAGGCGTTTTTATAGATCTTTGCCCCTGAAAACCTACCCCCTTGTGGGTTAGGTTTTCAGGGGCAGCCTTCCGAGAGGCGATCAGCATGTTTACAAACAGTTGTACGTATGGTATAATTGGAGCATGGATGGAAGAACAAGCCACTGTGT
>PLQY01000104.1 GCA_003160265.1 Peptococcaceae bacterium
AGGGCCGAGGGATTTAGTCCTGGTTTCTTAACTTAGATCAATCTCAGTTATGGATTCATGTTGATGGCGCTGGGCGACTCCATGTAGACAGTCACGCCGTCAAAATCACCCGTGCTTAGGGTGGGGTTGCTGGTCCCCTGGTCATTCATCCACAGATGACTTACCCGCTCTGATACCCCCGCTCCGCATCCGGGCTTACAGCCCGGCCGACCGAGAACCGCTACGTCACTGTATTAACTGGGCCTTGGCTTCGTGTGGGATTGCTTTCCCCCCCCCTGAAGCAAAACCCAGTTGAACCCCTCTATGCAGATCAATACTTGCTCAGATACATGCTTTGCTCCCAGGGATGCACCTGAATCCGGTACTCGTTCCACTCCAGGGTCTTGGCGGCCACGAATTTCTCGAAGATGTGGGGGCCGAGGGCCTCCTGGATCAGGCGGTCCTTCTTGAGTTCCTCCAGGGCATCCCCCAGGGTGCCGGGCAGGCATCCGATGCCCCGGCTCTGCAGTTCCTGTTCCGACATCTCGAAGATGTTCTGATCAACCGGAGCAGGCGGGTTGATCCCGTTTTTGATGCCGTCGAGGCCCGCCTTGAGATTGGCGGCAAAGGCCAGGTACGGATTGCAGGCCGGATCAGGGCTGCGGAACTCCAGGCTGGTCCCCTGCCCACGGCGGGCCGGGACACGCACCAGCGGGCTCCGGTTCCGGGGCGACCAGGCGATATAGACGGGGGCCTCATACCCGGGTACCAGCCTCTTGTAAGAGTTGACGATCGGGTTGGTGATGGCGGTCAGACCTCTGACATGGGAGAGCAGCCCGCCCAGGTAATGCAGGGCCACGCTGCTCAGTTGCAAGGGCGCCGACGGATCGTAGAAGGCGTTCGTACCGTTGGCAAAGAGGGACTGGTTGACGTGCATGCCCGAACCGTTGATGCCGAACACCGGCTTGGGCATGAAGGTGGCGTGCAGCCCATGCAATTGGGCAATAGAACGCACCACGTATTTGAAGGTCACTACGTTGTCGGCCGTGGTCAAGGCGTCGTCGTAGCGGAAGTCAATCTCGTGCTGCCCCGGGGCAACTTCGTGGTGGGAGGCCTCCACGTCAAACCCCATCTCCTTCAGGGCCAGGACTATGTCCCTGCGGGTGTCCTCGCCGCGGTCCAGGGGGCTCAGGTCGAAGTAGCCGCCCTCATCATGGGTGGTGACGGTGGGGCGGCCTGACTGATCCGTATTGAACAGGAAGAACTCCGCCTCGGGACCGACATTCATGGTGTAGCCCAGTTCCCCGGCCTCGGCCAGCACTTTTTTCAGGGCATAGCGCGGGCAACCCACGAAAGGGGTGCCATCAGGGTTGTAAACGTCGCAGATCAGCCGGCCCACCGACCCGTCGCGGCCGCGCCAGGGGAAGATGGTAAAGGTGTTGGGGTCGGGGAGCAGATGCATATCGGACTCCTCGATCCTGACAAAGCCCTCGATCGATGAACCGTCAAACATGACTCCTTCATTCAAGGCGCTTTCCAATTGCTCCGCCGTGATGGGGGNNCTCCGCCGTGATGGCCACATTTTTGAGAGTTCCCAGAATATCGGTGAACTGGAGCCTGATAAACTGGACCCCACGATCCTCAGCGATGCCGAGAACGTCTTCCTTCGTCTTGGTAATCATCCGCTGAACCTCCTGTACATATTATCTTGTTTTTACGTGTTTTTGAGTCTGCCAACCGGCATTTCGAATGTTTTCAGACCGACGGGGATCACTTGTTCAAATCATAGGCCAGGATGATGGCTTCGGCCACCTTGCGCATCGACAGGCACTTGTCCATGCTCTGTTTCTGCATCCGACGGTAGGCTTCGGCCTCACCTGTTCCCAGTTGCTGCATGAGCAGGCCCTTGGCCCGCTCCACCAACTTCCTGGTCTCGATCTTCTCCTGCAGGTCGGTGATCTCCTTTTCCAGGCCATTGATGAATCTATGGCAATTGGACAGGCTCTCGATAGCCGGAAACAGGTTGTATTCCGACAGCGGTCTGGTGGCGTAGCAGATCGGGTAGTTCTTGAATCGTTCATCCAGTTGCTGAAAGAGAAAGACCTGCTGGGAGATCAGAAGCACCGCCGTACGCCGATCCTGGTTTAGGGCCCTACAGAGTTCAAAACCGTTAACACCAGGCAGGTCGATATCCGACATTACCATGTCCGGGTCAAGGCTCCGGGCCTGCCGTAGCACCTGCGATCCCTCCCCCGCCTCGGCCACAACTTGATACGAGCCTCTTGCCAGCAACAGCTTGAGGCTATTCCGCTGCTCGGCCTTTGCCATCGCGATCAGTATGCGTGCCCGTTCCATCCTTCACACCTCTCATCAAACAGTTGGCTAGCCAGCAGCCGCAACGCTAACCACCCGGCGGGCGGCCCATCGTACCCGGCGCCTCGTGGTAAACAATAAATGTCCTCATGGAACCCGGTTCCCGCCGAGGACATCTTCGCCCGCTGAGTCTGTTCATCCAGTTGCAGCCACGATCCGCTTTCATGGAACTTATTATGAAATAAGGGTTCTCGAAAGTCAACCGGCCGCAGCAATGTATTCAACATACAATTTGTCGTTCCTGAAACCTATGTACCCCAAGTATTCCAGGCTTGGGTTTTCAGTTTTGCTAACCGCTTGCCAACACTGGGGTTCCTCGACTTGAAACTGACCTTGAATTATGGTTTCTTGCTTCGGCGACAGGAGATGCACGATGACCTGGATCGCCCTCTGCTGATCCTGGGGAAGCAACTCGCTTCGCTCGGGGATTCAGTGGGGGTCTGCACCCCCACTGAATTAGCACTAAAGCTAAGCTGCCGAATTCATCTCCCGCTTGTAGAAGCGGGAGATTTCTTCGGTGTTATTTTAAATTTTAACTTTCAATTTACCTGCTTATTTTTCATGCCTACTATAGTTTCTGTGAACTGGTAACCTTACAGATCCCCTGGAGGAGATGGGAATTCCCGCGCCGAAAGCTCAAGGGTAAATAAGTCCAATTCAGGTGGTTGACGCCATGGATGTTCAGCCTTTCTTGGAAACAGCGATCAGGCTTGTCCAGGTCCTCGACAGGCTGCATACCAATAACCGGCAGGCATACCTGGTGGGCCAGCAGTCGTTTGCTTCTTTTGTTAATGAGGCCGGTACGACCCTCCCCGGTAAGCTTAAAGGCCCCCTGCTGTATATGTCTCCCGAGCAGAGCAACCGCGTCGACAGGCGGGTTGACTTCCGCTCGGATTTCTATTCACTGGGGGTAACGTTTTACGAACTGCTTGCGGGTCGGCTCCCCTTCTATTCCGAAGACCCCATGGAAGTGGTACATTTTCATATTGCCCAAAAGGCCAAGCCTTTGACTGGCGTCAATACCGATATTCCCCCGGTTTTATCAGATATCGTCGGCAAATTGATGGAGAAAAATCCGGGGGACCGGTATCAGACTGCCAGCGGACTGCTGGCAGACCTGGAAAGGTGCCGCATCTCCTTGCAGCCTTTTGCCATCGCCACGGATGATGGCCCCGGCGAATTTGCAGTACCCGGCAAGCTTTACGGGAGAGAAAAGGAGATCGAAATTCTGAAAGATTTCTACCAGGCTGCCAAATACGGCGGCCTGCAGACGGTCATGGTAGCCGGGTATGCCGGTATCGGAAAGACATCGCTGGTGTATGAGCTGGCAGGGTTTGTGCTCGCAGACGGAGGGCTTTTTTCCTTTGGGAAGTTCGACCAGTATCAAAGTAGTACGCCCTATTCTGCATTTATCCAGGCGCTGCAAGCCGTCATCCGGGGCGTCCTGACCGGGAGCGAGAGCGAGATTCTTGACTGGAAGGAGCGGATGCTCGATTGCCTGCAGGGGAAGGCTCAGATTATGATCGAGATCATCCCGGAAGTGGAAAAAATCATCGGCCCGCAGTTGCCCGTCCCCAGGCTCGAGCCTCTGGAAGCCCGATTCCGGTTCTGCACAGTCATACTGAGCCTTATCCAGTTGTTCGCGCCTGACGGAAGGCCGTTCGTGCTGTTCCTGGACGACCTGCAGTGGGCGGACCCGGACAGTCTCAAGCTGATGGAGAGAATGGCCGGTGACCTGGACAGCAAGAATGTCCTGCTGATCGGAGCATACAGGGATAAT
Source organism: Peptococcaceae bacterium (assembly GCA_003160265.1). Classification (GTDB taxonomy): domain Bacteria; phylum Bacillota; class DSM-12270; order Thermacetogeniales; family Thermacetogeniaceae; genus Palsa-1188. The sequence goes on from PLQY01000104.1 coordinate 4,133, forward strand.
GAAGTTGGGGCCAGCCACCCCCTGCAGGGCGCCCTGGGCAAGATGCAACGAGCCGGTCACGGCATGAGCGTGATCAATCTTGGCCCCCTGGAACAGGAGCAGATCAGCATGATCGTTGCGGCAGCGCTCCATTCCAGCGCGCCCGAATCCGACCGGCTGACCAGGGCCTGTATGGCGAAAACGCAGGGCAATCCCTTTTTTCTGACGCAGTTCCTGTATTCCCTGAAGGAAGACGGCTTTATCTGGTTTGACGCCAAGCAAAAAAAGTGGGCCTGGGACTACGGATCGATCCTGCGCACGGATGTAACCGACAACGTGGTCAACCTGATGATCAGGAAAATCGACAGGCTTCCATCCGGGACGGTTGAGGTTTTGCAACTGGCCGCCTGCATCAATAACACCTTCGACGCCAGGACACTGGCCATTGTTGCGGAAAGGCCTCCGGAGTCAATCGACGAAGCTTTGGCAAGAGCGGTATCCGAAGGCCTGATCATGTTTGACGCAGGAACATACCGATTTTTGCACGACAGGATCCAGCAGGCGGCATATTCTCTGGCGTCTGACAGCGACAGAGTGCAGATGCATTATCAAATAGGGGTGCTGCTGTATAACACCTCCGAAAAGGAAGTTGAAGAAAGGCTGTTTGAGATTGCAGACCACCTGAACAGCGCATCAGCACTGATCTCTGACAGGGAAGATAGGCACAGGCTGGCAGGGCTTAACCTGAGAGCGGGCAAAAAGGCCAGGTCTGCTGCCGCCTACGAAAGGACATACGAATACCTGGCGCTGGCGCTGGACCTGCTGGACGAGGACTGTTGGGAGAATGAATATGACCTGATGCTGGACCTCCATCTCGAGGCCGCCGAAGCGGCTTATGTCTGTATGCGCTTTGAGGCGATGGAAAGAATTGCGGACAAAACCCTGGTGCACGCCAGGGACCTGTTGGACAGGGCGAGGATATATGAGGTCCGGATCGCCGCCTACGCCTTGCAAAACGATCTGGAGAGGTCGCTGGCTACATCGTGGGAGATTCTAAGGCTGCTGGGCATAAGGCTGCCTGCAAACCCGGGGAAATGGCATCTCCTGTGGGGGTATCTCAGGACGAGGCTCGCCCTGGCCGGCCGGCCTCCCGACAGCCTGCTCGACCTGCCCGCCATGAAAGACCGTCAAAGCCTCACCGCTCTTCGAATCATGAACAGCACCAGCATCGCCAGTGCTCAGGCCTCGCACAACCATTGCGTCCTGCTGGCATTTAACGTCTTAATCCATACCCTGAAGCATGGGATCGCCGAGGAGGCAATCTGTTCCTATGCCGGATACGGGTCTATGATCTATGCAATGTTCAATAGGGCGGAAGAGGGCTATCAATATGGAAAACTGGCCCTAAGGTTATCGGATCAATTCGGAGGCAGCAAATTTGAATGTTTTGCCAGGTTTGTCTTCAATATTATCATCAGGCACGCCAGAGAACCCTTGCGGAATACGCTGCTCGATTTTCCCGGTAGCTATCAGAAAGGATTTGCCGCAGGCGACCTGATTAACGCCGGCGGTTCCATCATGCAGTACTTTCTATATTCCTATTTTGCAGGCAGGGAATTGCCGGTGATCGAACAGGAGATGCAGCAGCACTGGCATGCCCTTCTTAAAAGCGGACATACGATGTCAATCCGCATGTGCGAGCTGTGCCGGCAGACCATCTTGAACTTCAAGGAGGATGCCGGCGACCCGTGCCGGCTGGCCGGACAGTACTTCGACGAGGATGCCCTGCTGCCGGAATCTATAAAATCGAACGACGGGATAGTCGTATTTAGCATCTATTTTCACCGCATGCTGCAGTTTTTTTATTTCGGTCAGCCGGAGGCCGCACTGGAGGCTCTCCCGCACCTCGAAGCATACCTCAATGGTGTTTTGGGCATCTATTACATTCCACTCTTCCATTTTTACAAGTCCCTGGTGCTGCTTGCCAATGCGGAACGGACGGGCAGGATCAGGAAATTTTCGTATCTTGCCGGAGCGGACCGGTGCATCAGGGCGATGAAGAGATATGCGCGGACGGCGCCGGCCAACAATCTCCACAAACTGTACCTGATGCAAGCGGAAAGGGAGCGTGTCAGAGGCAGGTTTTTGTCAGCGGCGGACTATTATGACAGGGCGATCGAACTGGCGGGCAGCAACGGGTTTTTACAGGAAGAGGCGCTGGCCAATGAACTGGCCGCCAAATTATATCTGTCCGCAGGCAAGCTGGATGCTGCTGCAAAACATCTGACGGATGCCTATCTATGTTATAACAGGTGGGGCGGCAATGCCAAGGCGCATGACCTGATCAAGCAATTTCCCGAAATCCTGTCTGCCTATTCCCTGCCTGAGGAGAGGCCTGACCATGGCAGTTCCTCTCTCGACTTGCTGTCCATTATCAAGGCCAGCCAGGCCATTTCGGAAGCCCTTGTCCTCGATGAGTTGTTGAACCTGCTGATCAGGATCATCATCCAGAATGCAGGCGCTCAAAAGGCCGTCTTGATCATGAAAAACAATGGCCGGTTGTTCATCGAAGCGGAGGGAAACGCAGACGACAATACCATCAGTGTCTTGCAGTCCATCCCGCTTGATGAGCATGACGCCCTCCCGATCAGGTTGATCAATTATGTGGAACGAACCGGAGAGAGCGTTGTCTTGAAGACCGAAAACAGGGCGCTCTTCGGCCTCGATGAGCATGATCTGCCCAGATCGGCCATCTGCATGCCCGTGATCGCCAGGCGCTCCATTCAGGGAATACTTTACCTGGAAAATAATCTGCTGCCGGGAGCTTTCACCAACGACAGCGTGACTGTTCTCAAGCTCCTCTCCTCACAGCTGGCCATCTCACTGGAAAATGCCAAACTGTACCGGGATATGGAAGGCATTATCCAAGAGCGCACCGACCAGCTCAATCAGAAGAATAGTGAATTGATCCGCATCAATAATGAGCTTGAGGCTGCAAGCCGGGCCAAGTCCCAGTTTGTCGCCAATATCAGCCACGAGCTGCGTACCCCCCCTGCACGGGATCCAGGGGATGGCAAGCCTGCTCCAGAAATCCGGGCTGGACGGAAATGAGCGGGAATACACCAACATGATCCAGTCGTCGACGCAGGAATTGCTGCAGATCATCAACGACATTCTCGACATTTCCAAAATAGAAGCGAACAAGCTCGACCTGGTCGAACAATGCTTCAGCATGGCATCGCTACTGGACGAAATCTTCAAATCTTTCCAGTTTGCTGCCAGCAATAAGGGCCTTGCCCTGACCTGCGAGATCGACCCCCGCCTGCCGCAGCCCCTGTGCGGAGACGCCCACCGGATCAGACAGGTGCTGATCATTATCGTCAACAACGCCATCAAATTTACAGAAGCAGGAAAAGTGTCACTGACCGCCGTGCTGCAATCCGTGGATGAGGTCTGCGCCACGGTAGAGGTTGCCGTGAGAGATACCGGGATCGGCATCCCGGCACAAAAACAGGGGCTTATCTGGGACTGCTTTACCCAGGCGGACGCCAGCATTGCCAAGAAATTCGGCGGGACCGGACTGGGGCTGACCATCTCGAAAAGCCTGATCGAATTGCTGGGTGGCCGGATCGAACTGGAGAGCATCGAGGGTGAGGGAAGCCTGTTCCGGTGCATCTTCCCGCTCAGCCTGGGCGTCGATGACAGCGAAAGCCGGGGCGCCAGGCCTGCAGGCGCTGATGAACCGGGCCTGGCGGATGTTCATCGTTTGCCCCGGTTGAAAGTAATTGTGGCTGAAGATAACGAAATCGGTCAAAAATACATCAAAAGCCTTTTGGAGTATTATAACTGTGAGGCAACCGTGGCCGTAAACGGGCTGGAACTCATGGACCTGCTGAAAACCGGCGTTTACGACTGTATCCTCATGGATAAAAATTTGCCGGCCATGGACGGTATGGAAGCAACGAGGCTGATCCGCGCCCGGGAGCAAACAACGGGAAGACATATTCCGATTGTGGCGCTTACTGCCTCTGCGATTACCGGGGATAGGGAGAAACTCCTGGAGGCGGGCATGGATTACTACCTTTCAAAACCGATCAGGGAAAGCGACCTTGCCGGTATCCTCGACCAGATCGGCAGGCAGGGCCTGATTGACCGTCCCGTCCTGCTGGAGGAATCGCGCCTGTTCGGCAGGGATTTGATGAGAGAGATCATGGAAAAATATCTCAAGTCCTACCAGGCGCAGGTTGATCAGATTGAAGAGCTTGCGAACAAGGATCAGTTCCAGGAGTTGGAGGCGGCAGCCCACCGGTTCGCCAGTTCCGTTTCCTGCTTTTATGCCGGTCCGGTATTCAGGGCAGCCGGTGATCTGGAGAAGATGGCGCATGCGCAGCAGACGGAGGGGTTGGATGCAGCCCTTGCGCACCTGAAACGATCGGCAGGACTGCTGGCGACTGAGCTGGAACAGATCCTTACCGAGGTTCAAGATTAGAGATTGACCGGTTCATCACAACCTGCTTCAGGCCAGTTCCGGGCTAGGGCCTCTGTGCCGGTAGCCCACGTATCTGATGGATTCGATCAGGAAGTCATTGTTTCCGGCTTCCTTGTCTAGCTCGCTGCTTTTAACCGAAAGCATGATCACAGGCACATGGCTCAACCCCCTGTCCGAACGGATATACGCAGTGTTGCCAGACCACCCATCCCTGGCAACAGAACATCCAGGATTACGGCATCCACTTCGGTGGTCCTGAGGATCTCCAGGCATTTTTCCCCGAATCAGCCTGCAAGACGTCACAGTGACCCTGGGCAGCAACACCATCCAGCTCATGATCGGACAGGGCAGCGCCACGGTGAACGGGGTCAGCACGCCGATCGACCCCACCAACCCGGCTGTCACCCCGGTGATCGTTGCCGGATGCACCATGCTGCCCCTCAGGTTCATCGCCGAGAGCCTGGGCTGCCAGGTGAACTGGAACCAGGCTCAGCAGTTGGTTACGGTGACCTACCCGCAGTAGTAATGCTGTAAATCGGTGACCGCATATTTTCTGGGACCAGGTGGATCGATGCAAATAATATTATGAAATATGACTTAATTAACATGGATGTAACAAATGAACGATTGTTTGTAACAATTGGATGATAGACTGTCAGCGGAAGTATGTATAATTCTATTTTTCGTGTGCGGTTTTGATGGAGCTATCGTGGGCAGCTAATGGAATCTTTCGGGATTGACCGGACACCAATGGATGGATCCAGGGTTTACCAGGTTTTGTGATTAATAATTGAACGGAGGCAAGTAGATGACTGGAAAGGTTTTTTTGAAACGTGGATTGCTGTTGTTGATGGCCCTGCTGGTCGTGTTGGCGATGACGGCCACACCTGCTTTCGCCACTCTCGTAATCCCAGTCACCGGGGTAACCGTCAGCCCTCACACCCTGAACCTGAATGTCGGAGCAACATCAACCCTGACCGCCACCGTAGCGCCTTCCAACGCCAGCCAGGCCGTGACCTGGAGTTCCGATAACACAGGCGTGGCTACGGTCGACTCCAACGGAGTGGTGACAGCGATTGCGCCAGGCTATGCGCACATCACCGCCACCACAGTGGGCACCTGGTCCTCAGGCAACCCGAGTGCCGACTCCGTCACCGTGGACGTGACAGCAGCAACCACGTCAGGCACCACGCCTAGCAGCGGTTCAACGCCACCGCCCGCCACTAACACCGCGCCGGCTGCTCCAAAGACCTATACTGTCGGCAATACCTACAACGTCGGCAATGGCCCGGAAGCCATAGCCATCGACTCCAGCGGCGACGTCTGGGTGGCTAACCAATACGACGGCGTGACCGAGCTCTCTAATTCCGGCGCCACCATAGGAACCTACAAAGGCTTCGCTGACCCAGATGGCATAGCCATCGATGCCAGCGGCGATGCCTGGGTAACTAACTACGGAGGCGACTACGTGACCAAGCTCTCACCAGCAGGTGCCAAACTGGGAACGTACAAAGTCGGCGATGAGCCGTATGCTATAGCCTTCGACTCCAACGGCAACGCCTGGGTAACAAACTGGAATGGCAACAGCGTGACCGAGCTCTCTTCATCCGGCGCCAAACTGGGAACCTATAATGGCTTAAATAGCGCTCATGGTATAGCCATCGACTCCAGCGGCGACGTTTTGGTGACAGACTCTACCAGCAACACTGGCGCCGTGTACGAGCTCTCTAATTCCGGCGCTAACCTGGGAACCTTGATTGATGGCAGCTGTTACCCAAATGGCGTGGCCATCGATGCCAGCGGCAATGTCTGGGTGACAAACTGGGACTCTAACACCGTCACGGAACTAAAAGTAGCGAAGGCCATTCAGGTGTATGTCAACGGGACTCTCGTGCAGATGGATGTGGCGCCCAAGATTGTCGACGGGCGCATACTGGTGCAGATGCGGCCGATCTTCGAGGCCCTGGGGGCCACTGTGCAGTGGAATCCTGCCGACAAGAGCATCGTCGCCGCCGAGGGCAATACTATAATCAAGCTACAGATCGGCAGCACCACGGCCTATAAAAACGGAGCCCCGGTCACCCTGGCCGCGCCGCCAATAATTGTCAATGGGCATACGCTGGTGCCGACGCGTTTCGTCAGTGAGGCCTTCGGATATAATGTCACATATGACGCTGCCAATATGCGGGTAGACATCACTAGCGGCTCTTGAACCAATCCGCCGGACCGGTAGATGCTCAAGCAGTCAGCCTGACTTTTGCATGTGCTACAAAAGCCAGCCCCGGTTCGCCAACCGGGGCTGGCTCATACATGTTGACTGCATTGAATCGGGTAGGAGGGGGCGTCTAGCCCCCGCGTCGCCGCGGACACCCTTGCCTTAAGCTACGGCTACTGCTACCTTCACCGTTCGGGACTTTCACCCTATGGACAGCGCCCATGCCGGGCGCACAAATAAAATAATCGACTCCGAACATAGAGTCGACTATTTTTGAACCGGCATTCAGAATAAGCAGCATGGCAGCTCAATCATCTGGTCAACAACGCAGTCCAGGTGACCGGCTGCCAGGCAACCTGGTAGCCTAGAGCCTGGAACAGTGGCCTCAGGGGCAGAAACAGGCATCCGGACAGATCCGGAGGCGAGGCGCCTAGATCTACCCTTGAAATCTGGACAAACTGGGCAGCAATGCCTGGGCCTGGTCCGTTGGTAACGGTCAGCGTGTTCGATCCCAGGGTGACACCGGCTGTCAATTTTCGTGATCCCTCGACCCAGCTGAAAGAGGCCTCTTGATTGGCCGGGTCCCACTGCAGTCCTGCATTCAGAATAACGGCCAAGCCCCGCAAGGGAACAAACATACGGCCGTTCATGATGACCGGAACCGGCTGCAACTCGTAGACCTGGCCATCCACGGTGCAAGCCGGGCTCCCGGCCGTAAAGGCCAGGTTCGCCGCCTGAGCCCTGGCCGGAATGGCCTTCAGCGTTAAAAAAGCAGCCAGGATCAAGGTGATCATGGCCAGTCTTCTCATATGCTTCTCCTTTCTCCCTCATGTCAATGTGCTGGGGATATTGTACCACCTCACCCCCTTAAAAGGGGTAAGTATTCCCGCAACGATTTTAAAAATTTACGTCTTCGTTAACATGGATGAAACAAATGAACTACTGTTTGTAACAATTGTGTGATAGACTATCGACTGTAGTGTGTGTAATTCTATTTTTATGCTGCACGATGGCGGTGTATGGCTCCAGAACTAATGCCCCTTATTTTTTGAACTGGGAGGCGTCAGGCTTAATGGATGACTCTTAAAAAGCCTTGTTTCAACGGAACCTACAAGCATCTGATTGAGCAAAGCCGTCTTGTCGGGGAAAGGCCTGGCCAAAGGGCAGATGGTGTTTCATGGAAACTGCTATATTAGGAGGCGAAAGCATGAAGAAGAGAGTGATCTGGTGTTTGTTGGCGTCGTTGATTGTTGTCGGTGTCCTGGTGGCAGGTTGCAGCAAAAGCAGTTCCACTGGCAGCAGCCCGACGGCTGGCAGCCAGTCGGTTACCACTCAGAGCCCGACGGCTACCACTCAGAGCCAGTCGAGCGGCAGCCAGACGTTAGCAGATTTAATTGCAAAGTCCAAGCAGGGGAGAAGCATGCAGGCCGACTTCACCGTTACCACCTCCAAAGGTACAGCCAACGGAACGATATGGAAGCAAAAGGACATGGCGAAGATCGAAACCACTGTCAATGGCCAGCAGTCTGTAATGATCATCAACTATGCCGACAATACCATGATTGAATATCAGCCAGCCCGTAACATGGGAGTGAAAATGAAGCTGCCATCCACGTCCCAGGACGCTAGTAGCTACCTGAACGGCGTCGACCCGAGCACTGTGCAGGACCTCGGGACGGCAGTCATAAATGGTGAGACCTGCCGCGTTATTCAATACACCATGGCAAGCGCGCCGACTACGACGATAAAAATGTGGCTGAGCGAGGATCTGGACTTTCCTGTCCAAATGATTAGCACCAACGCGAACGGCAATACCACGACGATGGATTACACGAACATCACGGTGGGTACGCTGCCCAGCGACACCTTCAGCGTGCCGGCCGGCATAACGATCAGGGATATGACCAACGTGAACCTGCCTTCTCAACCATAAAAAGCAGTTGGGGAGGAGCTGTTGGTAATCCTGCTAGCGCTCGTATGGTGGCGCCAGCCCGGCACAAGCACGATGCGTGCTCAGGTAAGCATTACTAGGACAGAGGCGGCCCGGAGTAAAAAAACACCGGGCCGCCTCTGTCCTGGCGCCAGTTGCCTAAGTTATGAAGAGAAGTTATAATATAGCTCAGCAAGGGCAACCTGCTTCAGGCCAGTGCCGGGCTATGGCCTCTGTACCGGTAGCCCACGTATCTGATGGATTCGATCAGGAAATCATTGCTCCCGGCTTTTTTGAATTTCATTCGGAGGCGCCGGATGTGGACGTCTACGGTACGGGTTTCCAGCGCATATTCGTTGCCCCAGATCGCATCCAGGATCTCGTTGCGGGTAAGGGCCCGGCCCGGGTTTTTGACAAGCAGGGCGAGTAGTTCGAATTCCTTGAAGGTAAGGGCAATCTTCCGGCTCTGGTAGAAAACCTCCCGTGTGACAAGGTCAATCTCCCCATCGCCGAAAGGCAGCCTGTCAGCATTGGCAACTGCCGCCTGTTCCATCCTGGTCCTGCGTAAAACGGATTTGACTCTCGAGATCAGTTCATGGTAGCGGATCGGCTTTCCTATGTAATCGTCCGCCCCCAGTTCCAACCCCACCACGCTGTCTATCTCGCTGCTTTTAACAGAAAGCATGATCACGGGTACGTGATTGAGCGCCCTGTCCGAGCGGATCTGGCGCAACGTTTCCAGACCGCCCATCCCTGGCAGCAAGACATCCAGGATTACGGCATCCACTTCGGTGGTCCTGAGGATCTCCAGGGCATTTTCCCCCGAATCAGCCTGCAAGACGTCAAATCCTTCCTGCTTGAGAGCAGACTCGGCCAGTCTCCTGATATCCGCATCATCATCCACAATCAGGATAGTCTTCCTGAACATTACTCCTCCCACCCGAGGTTACGTCTATCAATTACTGGGAACCGGGTAGATCAATTTTAATAGTACCATAAAATTACGTCTTCGTTAACATGGATGAAACAAATGAACGACTGTTTGTAACAACTGCGTGATAGACTATCGACTGTAGTGTGTGTAATTCTATTTTTATGCTGCATGGATGGCACTGAATGGCTCCAGAATTCCGATCTCTGTTAAACCCTTTGCCCTACATCCTACTTTTGGCTTCCGACTTCTTTTCAAGGAAACGGATAGGCAAATCTGACACCAGAAAGGTGGGATATCTCGCATTCAACGCTTCACAAGATTCCGTAACGTCATACTGTTGGTGGTCCTGCTGGCGCTCGCGGCAGCGCAAAACCTGTACAACGGTCCCATATTCACAATCAAGGCGCGCCTCAGAGCTACGAGTTCCAGGCCGCCTTTTTAACCCAGTTGGAAATATTTCCAACTGNNTACAATGCTATCGCCTCTTTAGTATCAGGGATGCATAAGCCTGAGGAGATCATCGGACACTATAGTTGCCAGTCTACGCTTTAAAAAGTGAGGTGTAAGACATGGACACCGGATGCCCGGTTTGCAACGGNNTTGTCACAACTTGAGCATAACTGCCCGGATTGTGGCGCCAAGATGATCGATTACGGCTGGCTGGAGAGTTACTACGATCCTTATGGCCCCTATGAAGGACCGGATGTCGAAACCGTCCGGGACAAGAACGTCACCGGAGACGGCCAGTGCGTCCACCTGCTGCAGTGCCCCCAGTGCAACGGAAGCATGACCTATCCGGTAGACGAGGAACTGATCTGACACCCTTTGGTCCTCTGACTGCTCGCAGGTGCCCGTCGGGCACACGGTATGCCGTGGTATCCTGCAGTTGAAGAGATCTTCACCGGGGGCCAGCCTCTTCGCCATACCTCCCCGATGAGGGTGGGCAGCTAAGAGTCTGGCGCCTCCCCTCGTGCATGACACCATTGCCCCCGGTTGCTTCCTAAATGGTGAGCATGAGCGAACATCAGGGTACGGCCTGATAGCCTCCGGCTATCAGGCCGCGTCCCGCGGCGTGAGCGCTTTGAAGGTGCCCCGGCACCCATCGAGAGCTCAGGATCCGCGCCACGCCGGGTTTTTTCAGGAATAGAGCTGCATAAAACCAACTTTAAGGTTGACAAAGGTAGGCATCTCTCCGAAAATAGAAGGGTGCCCTGGAGATTCTGGCAAATCCGGAAGGGAGCCGGTAACCGGATGCGCTATGCAATAATCAGTGATATTCACGCCAATCTGGAGGCCTTCCAGGTAGTATTGGACGATATTGATCGGCAGGATGTTCAGAAGGTTGTCTGTCTGGGCGACATTGTCGGTTATTATGCCAATCCCGACGAGTGCACGGAACTCTGCCGCAACCGCGGCTTTCTTTGCCTGAGAGGAAACCACGATGACGCCGTGACCGGCATCTGCGGCATCGAAGATTTTAATCCGCTTGCCCAGGACGCTCTCCTGTGGACCGAACGCCACCTCTCGGACAGCAACAAGGCGTGGCTGAAACAATTGCCGGAACAGGCGCTGGTCGACGATCTTTTCCTGGCAGTACACGGTTCTCCCAGCCACTCGTACGACTATATCTTTTCCCCGGCCAGCGCCAGTTTCGCCTTTGACGTCCTGGTGTCGCAGCATCCCCGGTTGGCCCTCTGTTTCTTCGGCCACACCCACCAACGCGCCCTATACTCATATGACCACAGGACGACCCGGGAGCTTCTGGATCAGAGCGAGCCTCTTGAATTCAGCCTGCATAATGACAGGCTGTACCTGATCAATCCCGGCAGCATCGGCCAGGCCCGGGACGGCAAGCCGGGGGCATCATACCTGATCTATGACGGGGACGGCAACACCGTCACCTACAGGCACGTTCCCTACGATTTCAACCTGACCCGGGAGAAAGTAGCCCGGGCGGGCCTCCCTGTCATGCTGGGAGAGCGCCTGGGGCTGGGATTGTAACACCCCACCCCCTCTGAAATACTCGTCCGGCATATGAGCTTAAAACTCAGCGTCTCGCCCCAAAGAAGGTTATTCGGCCAAGTGAGGGGCACCCGCAAGCGGTGGTCTTTTTTAACGCTGGGTGGCAAGGCTGGCTGCGATCTCCCCGGCTCTGGCCAGGAGGTAGCTGCGCTGGTTTTTTTGGGGTTGCACCAGCACTTCGTCCCACAGGGCTTTCAGGACCGCTCCGATCAGCGGTCCGGGCTGGCAAGCCAGGGAATCCAACAGATCCGTCCCGTTGATGACGAGGTCGCTCAGATTGAATGTTGCATCCTCCGCCAGGACTTCGCTCAGGCGGGCTCGAAAAGCATCCCACTCAGGCAAGGTCTGGAGGATGAGATCGGTGCTGTGAGCCAGCAGGTCCGCCTGCTTGACGGCCAGCAGGCCCGGAATGGCTGCCCGCCCCACTCTGGAGATCAGCCTGCGTATGGCCGGGTGGCGCATCTGCAGATTCAGCATGTGCTCCCTCACCAGCAGGGAGACCTGCCTGACGGTACGAATGCTGTAGTGCAACCGCTGCAGGATATCCTCCGCCATTTGGGCGCTCATCAGGTTATGGTCGTAAAAATGCCCGCGCCCATGTACGCCGCATTCTTTCAGGCCGGGCGTTAGCCCGGATGCGGAGGAGGACACCCGGTCGGCGTCGCGGCTGAAGCAGCGGGGCTTGGCAACGTCGTGCAGCAGGACTGCCAGACGCAGCTCCAGGTCAGCCGGGGTGTAGCGCATGGCCTCCAGGGTGTGGTTCAGCACGTCGTACTGGTGGGAGGGGTGGAACTGGGGAAAAAGCCAGCTCTCGCTCAATTCGGGGATGATCAGGAACAACAGCCCGGCCTGTAACAGGCGCCCCAGCCCATCCATGTAGTTGGCGGCCAGCAGGGTCCGGTTCAGTTCATCCCTCGTTCTCTCGGTCGAAATCTTGATGATCAGTTCGGCATTCCGGACAATGGCGTGCCAGGTTCCGGACTCGATCTGTAAACCGTAATCCGCGGCGATGCGGACCGCCCTCATGATCCGCAGGGCATCCTCGCCGAACCTGGCCTCCGGATCGCCTACCGCCCTGAGCCGCATCGCTGCCAGGTCCCGCACCCCGGAGCAGGGGTCGCTGATCAGCGACCGTAGCGGGTCGTAGGCGATGGCGTTGATGGTGAAGTCCCGCCGGGCCAGGTCCTGCTCGATCTTACCGACAAAGCGGACATCATCCGGACGTCGCCGATCGCCGTACCCGCCTTCGATCCTGAAGGTGGTGACCTCGATCGGAAAGTCCCCGATCGATACGGTAATCGTGCCGTACTTGACCCCTGTCGGCAACACCTTGCAGCCGGCCCTGGCGAAAATAGCGGTTGCTTCGCGGGGTGAGGCATCAGTGGCCAGGTCCCAATCCGTCGGAGTAATTCCCAGGATCAGGTCTCTGATCCCCCCGCCAACCACATACGCCTGCCTGCCGTCTGCCGCCAGCAAGGCGCAGGCCATCCTGACCGCCTCGGGAAGGGGCAGTTCCATGCCGTCAACCCCCCAAAACAGACCTCGATTTCAAACTTGAAGGATACCACTTCGTACACTGCTATTTTGGAAAAGGCCAAACAGACAGCAGTTGAAGCATGCTCCCCGCTCTCCCGATCATTTCTGCCGATCCAATTCTACCACACCCTTGTTACGGCTAAATATAACACTTACAATAGAGCAGAGGTGATTTGGATGCGCACCGGCAGTGTCGACCTTCCCCTGCATACCGGGCAGTGCCCGCCCTGGCTCTTCGAGCGGATGACCAAGCTCAGCCGGGCGATCCTTGTCTTGCTGGTCCGGGAGCAGGGTCGCCAGGCAGTCCTGACCAAGCTGGCCGACCCTTTCTGGTTCCAGGCCCTGGGTTGTCTGCTGGGCTTCGACTGGCACTCTTCGGGCCTGACCACCACTGTCTGTGGAGCGCTCAAGGAGGCCTCTCGCGGCTGCGAGCGGGAATTGGGTATCTTTATCGCCGGAGGCAAGGGCAGAACCGCCTTGAAGACTCCCCAGGACATCTTCAACTATGCGGATAAGTACGCTTTGCCCAGCAGTGCCGAAAAGCTGGTCTATGCCAGCAGGATGAGCGCCAAGGTGGACAACACCGCCGTCCAGGACGGCTACCAGCTCTATCACCACACCTTCATCTTCACCACCCAGGGCAACTGGGCGGTGGTCCAGCAGGGCATGAACACCGGCGCCAAGCGCGCCCGCCGCTACCACTGGCTCGGCGACAAGGTCGATGATTTTGTGAATGAGCCCCACGCCGCCATCTGTTGTGACCGTAAGGAGAAGACGGTGTTGAACCTGGTGGCCCGGGAGAGCGAGGAAAACCGCAGCACTGTTGCCGCCTTGACTTCCTTAGCTCCGGAGGCGGTGACCCGGGAGTACACCCAATTGGTGCTGCCATCACGCCACTCGCTCTACGAGGAGCACCTGCGGCCTTCCAGCCTGGAACGCGTCCTGGTGCAGACCTACGAACGGCATCCCCAAGGCTTTGAAGCCCTGTTGTCCATCAAGGGAGTGGGCCCGAAGACGGTGCGGGCACTCTCGCTGCTGGCCGAACTGGCCTACGGGAAGCGTCCCAGCTACACCGACCCGGCCAAGTTCAGCTTTGCCCACGGCGGCAAGGACGGCTATCCCTACCCGGTGAACCGCGCCACTTATGACCGGACGACCGATATCCTGGAGCAGGCCATCAAGGAGGCCAAGCTGGGGCGCGAGGAAAAGCTGCAGGCCCTGCGCCGCCTCCAGTCCCTCTTCACAGATGACTCGGCAAACTCCCCTCAGTAGTGGCATAGCCGATCAGAATGGCAACTCCCAGGGCCAAACAAAAGCGTGGACAGCAACAACGCTGTATCCACGCTTTATCGTCTGGGCAAGCAGTCCTATAAGCCGGGTTCTGTTCCCTCGTCAGAGGGTGATGATCATTTCTCTTGGACCCCAGTTGCCTGAGGCCTCCAGCAACCTACCCGGAGGCGGAGCGGGCCACCCCATTGCCCCCCTATTCGGTCTTGCTCCAGGTGGGGTTTACCTAGCCGGCCAGTCGCCTGACCGCTGGTGCGCTCTTACCGCACCGTTCCACCCTTGCTCCGCGTGAATCACGCGGGGCGGTTCACATTTCTGTGGCACTTGCCTTAGGGTTACCCCCACTGGGCGTTACCCAGCACCCTGCCCTATGGAGCCCGGACTTTCCTCACCTGCCGCCTTTCGGCGCTTGCAGGCGCGACCATCCAGACTGCTTGCCCGTCGACCTAGATTGTACGCTAATTATAGCATCATCCCGGCCAAAGCACAAATTACGCGGCCCTGCCGTTTTCCTGGCATCTGCCCATCATCTGCCGCATGCCGCAATCATATTCTTCGGGGCGCCCGCATATGGTGGTCATTGAACCATGCTCGGCAATGCCGGGCTCGATTGGTAGCCTCATTGAGGGGAGTGGGCATCATGAACTCCGCCAAAGGCATCGACTACACCCCCCTGGCCGGGGAGTTGCGCCGCTACCTGGCGCAGAAGCCGGGAAGCTACGGAATCTGCTGCCAGGATGTGAATACCGGCAAGAGCTTCGGGATTGACGAGGATGAGTTGTTTGTTCAGGCAAGCTGCCTGAAGCTGGCCTATGTGCTCTACCTGTATGAACAGGTGGCTGCCGGGCAATATATCCTGGAACAGCGGCTGGCCTACCAGGCCGTTGACGATTATAGCGACGGTTCGGGCTACCTGCAATACTTCGCGGCAGAGGGTGACCGCTTTACCCTGCGCACCCTGGCCGGGATGGCCATCACCCTGTCGGACAACATCGCCTACCGGATGATCAAGCGCTTCCTGGGGGCTCCCAATGTTCTGCGCTACATGAAGCAAATGGGAATGCTTCATCCCCAACCAAACGGGGAGCACTGCACGACCCCCGGGGACATGGCCTGTTGTCTGCGTGGGGTGTTGAATTTCGCTGCCAGGGCGCCGGAGTTGGGCGCCAGGCTGCTGGACGACATGGCCCACCCGGTCTGGCACTATGGTCTGCCACTCCTGCTTCCGGATTCGGTCCGGGTGGCCCACAAAGAAGGCGACCTGGATGGAGTCGCCAATGATGTCGGCATCATTTTCCTGCCGGATCGCCCCTATTTGCTGGCGATACTCTCCCGCGATCAGCCCGGGGTGAAGTCCGGCTTCCAGGAGATCGCCCGGATATCAAAGATTATTTACGACTACCACCGGCATCGGATATCGGAACCAGGAAATCCTATGTAATGCAAGAAGCGACGCACCCGACTCGCGCGGAGGAAAGAATGCGGAGTACATCCCCTAGAGAACCGTGGTAACACCCTTGTATATCAGCCCTCGCATGCTGTCAACCGTAATCGTGCCGCCGTCACGCAGGATCTCGGTGGCGCCTCCCACTCCCACCACCACGGGAATACCCAAGTTGATGCCGACCACCGCGGCATGGGAGGTTATACCGCCCTCTTCGGTGATAATCGCCCCAGCCTTCTGCATGCCGGGGATGAAGTCGCGGTCGGTGTTGATGGCAACCAGAACATCGCCGGTGCCCACCTTCGCCTTGGCGTCCTCAGGCCTTTTGCAGATCCGCACCGTCCCGACCACCGCCCGGTTGCCGATGCCGGTCCCCCGCGCCAGAACCTCGCCGACTATGTGGACTTTGAGCAGGTTTGTCATACCAGTCACTCCTGCAGGAACACCGGCGGTGATCACGATCAGGTCGCCGCACTTGATCAACCCCTTGGTCAGGCTGATACCCACGGCCTCCGTGATCATCTGGTCGGTGTTGTGGATCATGGGCGCATTCAGGGGCTGCGCCCCCCAGACCAGGCACAGCTTGCGGGATACCTGCTCGCTCGGGCTGACCGCCACAATCGGGGCTTTGGGCCTGTACTTGGAAACATTACGGGCGGTGAAGCCGGACTTGGTGGAAGTGATGATGACCGCCGCCCCCAGGTCTTGAGCGGTTGTGCAGGTAGCATAGCTGATGGCGTCGGTGATGGTGTGGCCGGTGGAAGCTGCCCGCTGCCGCAGCAACTCGGCGTAATTCAGCGACTCCTCGGTGCGCTCGGCGATCCTGGCCATAACCTTGACCGACTCTACCGGATACTTGCCGACCGCAGTCTCACCCGAGAGCATCACGGCGTCGGTGCCATCCAGAATGGCGTTGGCCACGTCGCTGGCCTCCGCCCGGGTTGGCCGCGGATTATAGATCATCGATTCCAGCATCTGGGTGGCCGTGACCACTGGCTTGCCGGCATGATTGCACCTTCTGATAATCTCCTTCTGAATCAGGGGAACATCTTCGGCGGGGATCTCAACTCCCAGGTCGCCCCGGGCTACCATCACCCCGTCGGCCACTTTGATGATCTCTTCGAGGTTCTTGACCCCCTCCTGGCTTTCGATCTTGGCGATAATGTGGATATCCGCATCCCTGTCTTCCAGCAGGCGCCTGATGGTNNATCACGTCCGCCGCCTGACGCACGAAAGAGGCGGCAATAAAGTCAACCTGGTGCTCGATCCCGAAGTTGATATCGGCGATATCCTTGTCGGTCACCGCCGGTAGGTCCAGGTGCGCACCCGGCAGGTTGACCCCCTTCTGGTCGGCCAACTCACCGCCGAACAACACTTCGCACAGGACATCCTGGTCGACGACATCCACTACT
>PLQY01000054.1 GCA_003160265.1 Peptococcaceae bacterium
TATTCTGGCTATCGTCCCGATGGCAGTCTCATTTTTAGTGGCTTTAGCAGTCTGTTCAAAGCGATTGATTCCATCTCCACCTGGGAAAATGGAGCGTATGTTTTAGAAAGTGATAATGGCGAGCAGGTATTTACAACAACGAATAGCGTCTCAACATTTTATCTATATCAATACACCACCTATTATGGCAGTACGACTTTACTAGAGACTGCCAACGCCTGGATTGACGATTTTGCACGTTCGCATGTCCTTTATGGTAATGGTAACTTCTATAACAATAGCCATGCTAGCACCAATCAACCTGATTATTGGGCTTTGGAACCAGAATCCGGTGGATACTTCTATAAATATTCATATGCTTCGAGCGCCTATAAAGCAGTATACGAAACACTCGATTTCACTCAAGCCAAATTACGAGAATCAACAGATACCGCCCGGCCATATAATGCTTATGTTTATCTATCGTCACAAAACGGCAATGGCTCCGCCGAGGGTGGAATTGTTTGTCCAGCCTATAGCCCCGGCAATTGGTATTTGTATTATAAGCGTACCGATAACTCTCAGCCGACCATAACTTCCAGCCTTGTTTGCGGTTCCACCCAGGCTGGCGGTGTGTATACACCCGATGCCAATCTTCAATTGGTATATTCTTATGCCAACGACTCGTTCACGATAAAAGTAAAAAACCTGTCAACAAATACAGTCTATTCATCCAATGCCATCACCGACCAGGGTGTTGGCGGGTCCCCAGTTCTAATAAGCGCGACCTCCTATGTACCTGTTACTCGAGACTTCACCCATGCTCCCGACTACCAGGCCGGTGGATATTTCAAAAATGTGCGCTACAGTCAAAGTTATCTTTCTGACGATAATGGTAACACCCTTAGCTTTTGGGCATCCGGCCCCCTTACTCACTATGCATTAGTATATAATGACGACTACTGCACTTATACCGAAGGAAACTCGTATGAAGATGTAAGTATCATTTACGATGGCCATTAGCCTTAGAGAGGCTTATCATGCCGTTGCCGTACCGCCCGGAAAGGCAAGACAGCCAGGAAAGGCCTGCGAGATTTCTTAACGAAAGGGCATGATCGGGATCATGAAGCCTGCGGGGTTAAGATCGGTGCAAATCACGGGGTTGGGCAAGCACTTTCCTCAGCGCAAGCTGACCAATGCCGATCTGGAAAAGATGGTGGACACTTCTGATGATTGGATCACCTCCAGGACCGGTATGAAAGAACGGTATATTACCGGCCCGGATGAACCGACATCCAGCCTGGCCATTCCGGCGGCCAGGCAAGCGTTAGCCAACGCTGGTGTGGCGCCGGAACAGATCGATCTAATTATCGTAGCCACGGTGACCCCTGATATGTTGTTTCCGGCTACTGCCTGTCTGGTACAGGCGGCCCTCGGCGCCAAGCGGGCAGCTTGTTTTGATCTGGAGGCGGCCTGCCCGCAATTCATTTACGCCTGCGCCGTCGGCTCCCAGTTCATTGCTACCGGAACCTATGACTGCGTCCTGGTGATCGCCGCGGACACCTTGTCAAAGATCACCAACTGGGAGGATCGCAACACGTGTGTCCTGTTTGGCGATGGAGCAGGCGCAGCCGTGCTACAGCCGGGACCTGAGGGCCGAGGATTTCTTTCCTTCGTTCTGGGTAGCGATGGAACCCAAGGGGACCTGATCAGCGTTCCCGCCGGCGGTTCGCGTTGTCCCGCCTCTNNATGTTGCCAACCACCTTAATACCATTCACATGAAGGGCAACGAGGTGTTCAAGTTTGCAGTGCGGATCATACCCGATGCTGTTTTGGAAAGCCTGAGCAAGGCCGGCCTCGGCCCTGAAAACATCGATCTGCTGATACCCCACCAGGCTAACCTGAGAATTCTCGAAGCGGCGCGCAAACGACTGGCGTTGCCCGAGTCCAAAGTATTCGTCAATATAGAGAAATATGGCAACTTCTCAGGAGCTACATGCCCTGTGGCCCTAGCCGAGGCCGTGGAGCAGGGCCTGGTGAGAGAGGGGTCGGTCGTGGTGCTGGTGACGTTCGGGGCGGGATTAACCTGGGCGGCCTGTACCATGCGCTGGTAGGTTGAGTGAGTGGCCGATCCCGGTTTGAAGGTTGGATGTACTTTCTGGAAAGTGCAGCGACTAATCTCCGGTTTTATACTTTGCCCACCGGGCAATGATATCGGCCTGGATAGCCTCGATGTCTTTACGATCCAGGTGGGCAAACCTGCCCTGCTTGTGTAAATACTCTTCGACAGGCTTCGGCCTATTTTGCCGGTGAGTTATCCGAAATTCTCCCCCTTCATATTCGGCCAGCACCCAGAAACCAGTCTGGACTGCCAATCTTCCCACTTCCACTGTCTGATCGGGGTCGTAACCCCATCCGGAGGGACATGGCGCCTTGCAGGGAAGCGGCCATACCAAAAATTTTTGCAGCAGTCACGGCCCCCTGGCCACCTCTTCCGTGCCATCTAACCTGATACAAGACGACCACCTCCTGCTTACCTTATTTATATTGTATGTTACCTACTATTATGACTTGGTCATAATTTATTATATCCTGAATTTCATTCCATGTCCAACCCTTTAAGGGCGCATGCAAGGCTGATGCAGCAAAGAAGCTGTGAATTGGGTGAAGTTTGCGGGTGGCGGCCGGCTAAATCGCCTGCTTCAGGCTGCCGACCAGGGCCGAGACCTGCTGCAACATCTTATCCCGGTCGGCGGCATACTGCTCCACCAGGCTGACGATGGCGCTGCCCACGATCACCGCATCACCGAGCTGTGCCATCAGAACGGCCTGTTCCGGGTTGGAGATGCCGAAGCCGATGGCCAGCGACCGGTCGGTGCAGGCCCGCATCCGCTGCATGAACTCCTCGATGCCCTGCGGCAGGCCCTGACGGGCACCGGTAACCCCGGTCAGAGAGACGCAATAGATGAAGCCCCGGGAGGCGCCGGGTCCGGTGCACCCTGCGCCGGCGATCCGGGCCAGGCGCTCCGCGGTGCTGGTGGGAGCGGCAAAGGGAATCAGGTGCAACCGTTTCCGTTGCAGTTCTGTCAGCAGCGGTCCGCTCTCCTCCAGCGGCAGGTCGGGAACAATCAGTCCATCCACACCCGCCATGGCCGCATCTGCCGCAAAAGCCGCCAGACCGTAGTGCAGCACCGGGTTGTAGTAGGTCATCAGCAGCAGGGGGATCTGCGTTCGCTCCCGTAGGCGGCGCACCAGGCCGAGGATTCCGGCCGGAGTGGCTCCCCCCGCCAGGGCGCGCATGGAGGCCTGCTGGATCACCGGGCCGTCGGCCATCGGATCGGAGAAGGGCACCCCCAGTTCGATCAGGTCTGCTCCCGCCCGCTCCATGGCCAGCACCAGGTCGGCGGTGGCCTCATAACTGGGGTCGCCGGCGGTGATGTAGGCGATCAGACCCTTCCCGCCTTCCCGGCGCAACCTGTCAAAGGCGGCGTCGATCCGGTTCAGGCCGTCAGTTGATGTCGTTTCTCTGTGGAGGCCGGTGTCCACCACCCTCTCGTGGCCGTTACCGGTTTCCGCTCTCGCTCGATCGCTCATCTCTACTTCACCTCTAAGATCCGGGCGATGGAAGGAACGTCCTTGTCGCCCCGCCCGGAGATATTGATGATCATGATCTGATCGCTGCCCATGGCCGGCGCCAGCTTGGCGGCGTAGGCCACGGCGTGGGCGCTCTCCAGGGCCGGCAGGATGCCCTCGGTGCGGGCCAGTAGTTCGAAGGCCGCCAGGGCCTCCTCGTCCGTCACCGCCACATACTCCGCCCGCCCGGACTCCTTGAGGTAACTGTGCTCCGGCCCCACACCCGGGTAGTCCAGGCCGGCGGAGATGGAGTGGGCCTCCAGCACCTGGCCGTGCTGATCCTGCAGCAGGTAGCTCAGAGCGCCGTGCAGCACCCCAACCTGTCCCGCCGATAAAGTGGCGGCATGTTTGCCGGTCTCGATGCCGTGTCCGGCCGCTTCCACGCCGATCAGGCGTACCGGGTCCTCCAGGAAGGGATGAAAGATGCCGATGGAGTTGCTGCCGCCGCCCACGCAGGCCACGATGCAGTCCGGCAGGCGCCCCTCCTGCTCCAGGATCTGGAGGCGGGCCTCCTGACCGATCACCGCCTGGAAGTCCCGCACCAGCATGGGGTAGGGATGCGGCCCCCCGACGGTACCCAGCAGGTAGTAGGTGGTGCGGACGTTGGTCACCCAGTCCCGGATCGCCTCGTTCATGGCGTCCTTCAACGTCCTGCTGCCGCTCGTCACTGACGCCACCTCCGCCCCCAGCAACCGCATCCGGAAGACGTTCAACTCCTGGCGCCTGATGTCCTCCTCGCCCATGTAGATGACGCACTGCATGTCAAACATGGCCGCCACGGTGGCGGCAGCCACCCCGTGTTGGCCGGCGCCGGTCTCGGCGATCACCCGCTGCTTCCCCATCCGCTTGGCCAGCAGGGCCTGACCGAGGGTGTTGTTGATCTTGTGCGCCCCGGTATGGTTGAGGTCCTCCCGCTTCAGGTAGATGCGGGCGCCGCCCAGGCGCCTGGTCAGCCGTTCGGCAAAGTAGAGGGGACTCGGCCGTCCCACGTACTGTTTCAGGTAATACCGGAACTCCTCGTCGAAGGAGGGATCCTGCCGGGCCTGTTCGTAGGCCGCAGTCAGTTCCTCCAGGGCCGGCATCAGCGTCTCCGGCACAAACTGCCCGCCGAAGCGCCCGAAGTGGCCGCCGGTATCAGGCATCTCAATTTTGGTCAAGCTCATCATCAAGCCTCCTCACTTCCATCAGCAGCGCCCTGATCTTATCGGGGTCCTTGACGCCGCCGGTCTCCACCCCGCTGCTCACGTCTATGGCATACGGCGTGGCCTGGCGTATGGCCTGCTCCACGTTGGCCGGAGCGATCCCCCCGGCCAGGATGATGCGCCGGCGCACCGCGCCCATGTGCTCCGTATTCTTCAGGCCAGACCGAAGGTCTGGATGCGGAGGAGGGCACCCGGCAGGACCCGGCACCGCTGCCTGACGGGCCAGGTCCCAGTCGAAGCGCTGCCCGGTGCCCCCGGCCCGGCCGGGCACGTAAGCGTCCAGCAGGAAGGCGGCCACCTCATACCGATCCATCTGCTCCAGCACGGAGCCGTCCCGGACGCGGAAGCCCTTGATCACCTGCTGCTGCCAATCCCGGCAGTAGTCCGGGGGCTCCGCGCCGTGAAACTGCAGCACATCCAGCCGGCAGAACCCGGCAATCTCCAACGCCTCCCGCCGGGGTGTGTCCACGAACACCCCCACCCTGCTGACGAAGGGGGGCAGTTGCCTGATGATCCGCTCCGCCTCCTGCGGCGTCACCTGCCGCGGGCTGGGGGCGAAGACGAAGCCCAGGGCGTCGGCCCCGGCTTCCACCGCCGCCCGGGCGGCCTCCACCGTCCTGATCCCGCAGATCTTAACCCGTACCATTGGTAGTCTCCCTTGGAACAGATGGGGCAGGGAACGGTTCTTTTTCCCAATGCTCCGCACCTGGCGCCATGCGCCTCAGTCGCATCGTCCCGGCCTTCCTCTTGGCGGCTTCCGATGTCCTGATTCCGCAGATCTCAACCCTCACCATCAGGCCATCTCCCCTTCAAGCAGCGACCGTACCGCCGCTACCAGGTCATCCTGCTCCATCAGGGCCTCCCCGACCAGCACCGCATCCACTCCCGCCGCCGCCAGGCGCATAACCTGCTCGTGGGTGCGGATGCCGCTCTCGCTGACCACCGCCACGCCCGGCGGGATCAGATGCAGCAGGTTGAATGTGGAGTTCAGATCGGTTTTGAAGCTTTGCAGGTCGCGGTTATTGATCCCCACCAGACGGGCTCCAACCGCCGGGGCCAGGATCGCCTCGGAGGCGGTATGGACCTCCACCAGGGCGCAGAGGCCCAGATCCCCGGCCAATCCCAGGTAGTCCTCTAATTGGCCGGGAGCGAGGATGGCGGCAATCAACAGCACGGCGTCCGCTCCCAGGGTGCGGGATTCATAGACCTGGTAATCACTGATGATGAAGTCCTTGCGCAGCNNGCCCGCGCCCCGCCCCGCTCGTAGGCCGCCGCAACGACCGCCGGATCGAAATCCTGGCGGATCAGGCCGCGGGACGGAGAGGCCTTCTTGATCTCAGCAATCAGGTTAATCGGCGCTGCGCTCTCGCCCCTCTTCACCACTCCAAAGAAGTCCCGGGCCGGGAGTGCGTCCTTGGCTTTTGCCTTCAACTCCTGGATCGGCTGGCGGGAGCGCCGGTACTCCACCTCTTCCCGCTTTACCTTAAGAATGCGGTCCAAAAACATTGGAACACCCCTTCTCGATGTTCGATCATGCTGCTCCCTCGGCATACCTTCTGGAGAAAGCGATCAGGCTGTCCAGCTTGGCCAGGGCCGCCCCGGAATCGATGACCTCCGCCGCCAGGCGCATCCCGTCCAGCATGGTGTCCACCTTGCCACCCACCAGTAGGGCGGCGGCGGCATTCATCAGCACCACGTCGCGGCAGGGGCCGGGGCGACCGGCGAGCACCTCCCGGGTAATCCGGGCGNNGTGATCTCGTCCAGCCCGTCGCTGCCGTGCACCACCATCGCTCGCTGCGTCCCGAGATTGCGCAGCACACAGGCGATCACCCCGGTCAGGTTGGGGTCATAGACTCCCAGCACCTGTACCTGGGCGCCCGCCGGGTTGGTCAACGGCCCCAACAGATTGAAGGCGGTGCGGATACCGATCTCCCGCCGGGGTCCGGCGGCGTGCTTCATGGCGGCGTGGAACACCGGAGCGAACAGGAAGCCGATCCCGGTCTCCTCCAGGCAACGCTCCGCCTCCGCCGGAGCCAACATCACGTTGACGCCCAGCGCCTCCAG
>PLQY01000058.1 GCA_003160265.1 Peptococcaceae bacterium
GGGATAAGAGCGGCTACGTCCCTGGATTAACGATTTCTAAGCTTCAGTGGTGGAAAACAATCCACCACCGAAGCCAAGAACTCGTTGAATGTTTCAGGGAACCCGGCAAGAAGGAGGGGAAAGATGGGTTGCTCTGTCTCATAGCTACCGAAGAAAGCAGCGCGAGCGCGATATTGAACAACCTGAAAAGGATGAACAAGTTCAGCACCTGGTCTTTCGAGGCCTGTACTGCTGCCAGCAGACTGAACGAGTGGTCCGGCAGGAATATCGATGTGCTCGTCCTAAGCCGTTTTTTGCAGGGTGCCGATCCCATAAAGTTGCTCTCAAAGATCCGGTCGCTTTTCCCATCTGCGCATATCGTCCTTTTGATCGGGCACCTGTCAGAAGCCAGCCGGGCGTATGTGATGGCCGCAAACAAAGCCGGGCTACATAACGTTGTGACCGGAAAGCTTCCCGGTGACAGGCCATACAACTTGATGACGGCTCTGACAAGGCCAAAAAGACCGGAGATAGACGGTTACAACGAATTGAGCGAAGAGAAATTGCCAGAGCGTGAATATGACCAGACCCCAGATCGGGAGGCAGATCATGAAGATCTGGATCAGGTTGTTCAGCAGCCGGTCGAAACTCATTCTGCCCGGGAAGACGTGCACCAGAAGTATCCCGTAAAGAAGACGGCTGCAGGTGTTTTAGTGGTCAGCACGGCAAATAAGGGTGGCGTGGGGAAAACGACGACAGCGATCGCCACGGCCACTGCTTTGGGCAGAGCAGGCATACCCACGGTACTGGTCGATCTCGATCTGGGGGCGCCCGATCTGGCCACGTTTTTCAAGATCCGGGATGTGCCGGGGATCGAAAGCCTGTCCAACCTGCACAACATCAACCCGCTGCAGATCGACAGGCTCCTCGTCAAGGAGGAGAGTAACCTGTATGTATTACCGGGGCCGATGAACAGAACTTTGCCGCGCTTTGAAGATGGGGAACTGTCGTTGGCATTGGACTATTTGAAGGGAAGGTTCCCCGTGGTGGTCTGTGACACACCCCCGGAGCCCTGGACGAAAAAATGGCTGTACAGTGTTTTCGATACAGTGGACCTGGCGCTCGCCGTGGTTGACCAGTCTAAATTTTCCGAAGAGGAAACGAAAAAGTATGCTCCCACCCTGCTGGCAATGGGAATAAAGCCGGAGAGAATTCGCATCGTAGTCAACCGTTTCAGTCCGAAACTGCACAATACCCGCGTCATCGAGACGATGTTCCGCTCCGGTTTCAAAAAAAGCTGCCCGATCGAGATACTCCCCAGGATCGGGGCGGTCATCCAGGACAACTGGGACGCCTCGGTCATGGACACCTACAAGGGTGGCATAGACGAACTCGAGGCGGCTGGGAGCCAGTGGCACAGGTTAGCGAAAGAGATCGCCGACCTGGCCGGTTATCGCTACGATCGTCAAAGCGACGTCAAAGGAGTGAACAAGAGCAAGAGATCCTTTTTTGACAGGCTCTTAAAGAAGGGAGCCATGAGATGATCGGCGGTGATCTGACAAAAAAGATCAGGCAGATGTCGGAATATCTCGATGAGGAGGCAATTGCCACTGCTCTCAGGATGCCCGTAGAGACTGTAAACGATATAATTCGGGGTCTCGTGACCATTGGAGAAACTGCCAACGAAAAAGAGACAATTCTCCAAGTAGCGATGAATCCTGTCTATAGGCAGAGGGTCATCTCCGTGTGGAGGGGTAGGGGTGGGGCCGGCTGCACCTCGCTAGCCCTGCACCTGGCATATAGTCTCGAACGGATGATGATCGTGCTGCTGGTCGATCTCAACACCTCGATTTCCGGAAGCGATCTGGGTTACTACCTGCGCCTGCCGGAGTATCCCAACCTGGAAACGCTATCCCGGGACGGGCGCCTATCATCGGCGGTAATCCAGGTGGAGTCCGGTCTCTGGGCGCTGCTGCCCCCAACAACAGGAACAATCGATAAAACCTTGGTTTCACGTCTTGCCTCCGAAGCAAGGAGGGATTTCGACACAGTGATCTTCGATCTTCCAAACACAGATGACGAGTTTGTCCTGGAGGCGGTAGCATACTCGAATGCTTTAGTGATGGTGGCGAACGGGCTTCCCCGGGAAATGAGCAGAGTACACGCCAGAAGGAACAGGGCGCAGAAAGATACTGTGCTGGTCGCCAACGGTTGTGCGTGCGGTGGAAATACCAGGAGTGAGTTTGACAAGTTAGTAGAGATACCGGAGGACAAGGACTTGCATACGCGGATGGAGAGGGGGGTGTTCTATAAGAAGGGATCTCCGCTCACCACGGGAGCGCAGAAGATCGGGGATCTGCTCTTCGGGATGCATCCTCGGGGAGAGGGCGGCTTTGGGAAAGTGATGCGGCACCTGCTTGCAGGTACCGTGGGTAATTGAAAGCCAGTCGGCTAGTCCCCGCCCATAGGGCTGGGAAAATCTAAATACAAGGGGGAAAATGCATGTCAAGTCTCAATCACGTCGTTTTGATCGGTCGTCTCGCCAGAGATCCAGAACTGCGCCAAACGCCTTCGGGGACGGCAGTGGCAAACTTCACGATTGCGGTTGACCGTCGTCCCAAACCCGACGGCGCCAAAGAGGCTGATTTTATCCGGATTGCCGCCTGGGGGAAACAGGGCGAAGCTTGCTCGAACTACTTGGAAAAGGGCCGCCTGGTAGCCGTCGAAGGGCGTCTCCAGGTGCACAGCTATCAGAACCAGGACGGACAGAACCGCAGCACAACGGAAGTTATTGCGGAGCATGTCCAGTTTCTGACTGCGAAGGGCAGGGCAGGCACGGTGGCCAACGGCTCCGCTGAAGCGTTCTCTCCAGAGGCTGATATTCCTGAAGAAACCGACTGGCAAGAAGACCCGGCGATCACAGACGCCGGAGAAGGAACAAGTAATGCGGGATAGATGGCGCCACTTAGGGCGGTATGCAGCCTGGCTTGTTCTGGGCATGGCAATCTATGTCCTGGACGTGTGGGCGGTCGGCAGCGCCTCCACCGCAGCGACCGCAGTCCAGACCTGGTTGGCCCGGGGAATGAAAGGGGAACCCAACTTCACCTGGGGCAGGCTCTTCTTCGCCTGCCCCTTCCGGGCTGCAGGCCTCATCATCACCGGAGGCTTGCCCGCCGGCGTGATAACTGCCTGGCTGAAAGGCAACCTGGTTGCTGTCCCCCTTGCTTTTGTCCTGTGCGTCTCTGTGCGGAGCTGGATGAGACGAAAAGGCTTCCTGAAGTTCTCCGGCGACCCCAGCCGCGGCACCGCCACCTGGATGGACCAGTATCACATCAGCAGCGTGCTCCGTACCGGATACGGCCCAGGCCTCATCTTTGGGAAGGATCTTGCCACCGGCAAGGCGCTCCGGATGCCGCCACCGAACGAGACCAGGTACAACTCGCACGTGGCTGTCTTCGGTTCGTCCGGCTCGATGAAGTCGAGGGCTTATATAACCAATGCCATTCTCCAGGCCACCTTGATGGACGCCTCGATCATCGTCACCGACTCCAAGGGGGTCCTTTACAACAAGTGCGCCGCTTTCCTGGAGAGCGAGGGCTATACCGTAAGGGTCTTCAACACCGTGAATATGCGGAACTCCGACCGCTTCAACCTGTTGGGCGAGGTCAAGACCGACCTGGACGCCCAGGTCCTGACGGACATCATTATCGCCAACGCCGTCTTGCCAGGCGGCGCCAAGGGCAAGAGCGATTTGTTCTGGGTCCAGGGTGAGATGGGTCTCATCAAGGCCATCGCCCTCTATTGCGTCACCATGCTTCCGAAGGAGCGCCGGAATATGGGCTCTTTCTATTCCATGATCACTACCGGCATGCCAACTTACCTGGATGGGCTGTTCACCGGCGTGAAGTCAAGTTCTCCGGCGCGTCTCTCCTACAACATCTTCCTGCAGTCTCCGGAGACTGTCCGTGACAGCATTATCAGCGGCCTGGCGAACCGGCTGCAGATCTTCCAGAACGAGCTTGTGCGCGCCTTCTCGGCTACCAGCGATTTCGACCTGTGCCTGCCTGGAAAGCAGAAGTGCGCCTACTTCTGCATCATGCCGGACTACCACTCGGCTTATGACTACCTGTCGTCATTGTTTTTCAGTTTCCTGTTCATTCGGCTGATCGAACTGGCCGACAGCACTCCGGAGAAAACGCTGCCGGTGCCCTGCCTGTTTCTCCTGGATGAATTCCCGAACATTGCCGGGATCAACGAGTTCAAGAAAAAGCTTGCCACGATCAGGTCGAGGAACATGCACGCCAGTATCGTCTTTCAAGATATTTCCCAGCTCGAGGATCGCTATCCCAACAAGGGCTGGACGGGTATTATCGGCAACTGCGACTCCCGCCTCTTTCTCGGCGCCAACGACCAGGAAACGGCCAAGTTTGTGGAAACCCTGCTCGGAAAGGGTACCGTCATCACGAAGTCCTTCTCCAGGAATGCCGGACCCAAGGGCTGGTTTGATTGGGGGAGGGAGACGGCCAGGCCGGAGTCCCGTAATTTGATGAACCTTGACGAGGTGCTGCGCCTGCCATTGGACGAGGCAATCCTCTTGATTAGGGGCCAGAACCCGTTGCGCATCAAGAAGATGGACTACTCCCAGCACCCCCTGGCCAGCCGTCTGGTCGAACGGAACATCAACGACTACCTGCCGCCCTGGGCCAAGGAATATAGCGACGGTTGCCAGTTCAATCCGATGGATACCGATAAGAGCGCCGCGACACCGGGCGCGTCTGGTCAGGACAAGCGGAGCGGCGGCCAGAAGTATGGTGGCAGAAAAGGTGGGAGCAAGCAGGCGGAGATCGCCAGGGGCGACAACCCCGGCCGGAGCGAGCCCTTCTTTCCAAAGCCGGCGGGTTGGATGTGACCGCCCTGGATGCAGTGCCTCCCACAGCAGTGGGCTATTTGAACAAAATGTCAAAAAGAGAGGTGAAAGCAGCACCGGTGTCTTTCGGTGCTGCTAATGTGAATAATGAGGAATCTCGCTGAAGGCTATATCGGCCAGGAAAAGCTTGCCCAAGGCGTGAGTGATGCCTGGGATAAAATCGTCAGCGCCTATAAAAGAGGCACAATCTACCAGGCCCGGGTCAACGCCGTCGGCAGTAATCACGGCGACGGGCAGGTCGAGGGCCATGGGCTCATCCTCTGGATTGACCGCGTGAAAGGCGTGATCCCCTTTAAAGAATCATTGTTGAAGACTCCAGGGGACATCCGCGATATTGTCGGGCAGATCGTCGCCTTCAAGGTCAAGGATATCGACGAGCACAGGCAGACCTTTATGGCATCCCGGAGGGAAGCGCTGGAACAGATGGCCGGTGTTACCTGGAGGACCATAGCCCCCGGACAAGTGAGAGTCGCCGCTGCCCGTGCAGTCACCAAGTATAGGGTTATAGTGGATATTGGCGGGATCACCGTACCCATCCCGGCCCGGGAGGTTTCCTATTACTGGGTGGATGACGTGCGGGACTACTTCAGCATCGGGGATACCTTTGACGTCAAGGTCATCGAGGTCGACCAGGAGAACAAGAAGGTCAGCGTTTCGACACGCGCCCTGCAGTCCGATCCCTGGTTGGACGAACCTGAAAAGCTGCCGTCCAAGGGGCAGCGAGTTCTTGGCGCCGTTGCCGCCGTAAAGGAGGGAGCGGGTATCTACATCAATGTCGAGCCTGGTTTTGTCTGTTTCTACGGTCAGAGGAGACATGGCTACGTCAGGCACGCCAAGGGCGATCGCCTTCTGGTCGAGGTGAGGGAAGTGGATTGCGAGAAGCGCCGCCTTCTGGTCAACCTGATCGAACGGCGCAACCGCAGTTACGGCAACAGCGCCGCCATCTGATTAGGAAGACGCGGACAGTCCTGTATATCCGGCTTCTTTTTTAAGGAATAGGGAGGCGCCCTTCGAGGAATGTGTCTCCTACGGCTTTAGAACTAAGCGGCTTTAAACGGCGACCACAAGGAGATGATTCTTTTCATGGCTGCAGACTCCGTCAGGGAGTATATCTCCCCCTATTCGTCCAGGATGTTTCAGGATATCGCCTGGCAGGGCGCCACCCCAGGCTGGCTCGGCATCTACCGGGCAGTCGAATGGGCAGATCCTCCGGTTCTCGAATACCTGAAAGATCTGAAGTTTGCGACTCGCTCCCAACTCCTTCGCCACTTTTACGCCAGCAAGGAGAATGGAAGAAAGCACGTCGAGCGCATGGCCAGAACAGGTATCCTGTTGCGCCACTCCCTGGCCGGCAGAGCTGGTGACACCGCCCTATACACACTGGGACCGCTGGGCTTTGAGCTTGTTCGTAAGCGGTGGATCCCCAACTGGTGGCGTTCGTTTTCCCTCATCGACGTCTTGAAGCACCTCGTGACAGGCGAATTATACCTCGGTTTCGCCAGCATCTGGCCGTGTACCCACGCTGAGGCCGACTGGCCGTTGACAGCCTTTTTTACCTTCGGTGGCATGGAGTACGGCATCCTTGTCCTGCGCGACGATGTTGAACAGGTTCGGCGTCAGATCATCACGTCTACGGCTATGCGCTTGATTGTGGTTGTCGAACGTGTTGGAGATGCCGCCCGGCTGAACGCCATCCTCGATGTTCCGGCCCGGTTCATCCTCGACCAGGAACTAGTCGCCAAGCAGTTTTTACAATGTGTCATGTTCCGTTTCGAGGACGGGACACTTGTGCCCGAAGGGCTTTTTAGCGATGGAATTTCTGACGTCGCTGCTGCATCCAGGCCTTAATATTTCAATTGTTATACTTGCAGAACAGTCGCTAACCTTCAGAGTCTTTAACAAGGGAAGCTGACAGTTCTGTCGCCGGGCGGTTGGCCCTCATTCACGAAGGAAACATCCGCAGTAAAAGCCAGGCGCTTGTATTGATGCCAATACCTAGGCGCGTCAGACCCAGTTGGCCGGTTCCTAAAAAGGGGAGACCCGGAAAATTGGGTCTATTTGTTTGTCCATCTGCAAAACGAACATGCGTACCCTGGTATAACTACCAGGGGATACCAAAGCTTCTTGAGAAGAGATTGTCGCCCGGTGAGGATACTTACCGGGCATTATCCCCGATCACAACTTGCCTCACCCCTCAGCAGAGACCCGGTTCAGTTCCATGTTTCCACCCCGATCCCGGGGCGGAGCGGCTCGTCACAAAGCCCCCGCCCCGGGGGGCATATTCACATTTTCCGGGGTAATAAAACTAAGGAGGAGAAGTGAAAATGCGAAAGAGTGGCAACACGGCAGATGAACCAGAGAAGAAAAAGAAGTGCGTCAGACTGACAGAGCGGGATCTTCAGATGATCCGCTGGATTAACGGACACCGGGTAGCAACAGCGGAACAGGTGGCAAATAAGTTCGGCCTGAGCACCCCTACAGCAAAAAGGAGGCTGTATGGACTCAAAAGTCTGGATTGCCTGGTTTACGAGAAAGTATTTCAGGATAAGCCCGGCGTTTTCAGGGCAGCGGCCAGAGGCATAGCCGCCGCCGGCGATAGTCTGCCGGCTGCAAGGATCGTGCTCGGCTCTTACGAACATGATCTGCAGTTGGTTGACCTGGCTGTAACGCTGGAGCATAGAACAGGGGCGCAATGGCAAACCGACAGGCAGATCAGGCATGAAAAAGGCCTCAAGGGTGTGGGAACGCCGGGCCACAGCCCGGACGGTGTTCTGGTATTTCCGGGTGGCGCCAGGATTGCCGTTGAATTGGAACTGTCCCCAAAGGGCGCCGGAAAAATCGAGAAGATTTTCATGGAGTACGCCGGGAGTCAGTATCAGGAAGTCTGGTATTTCGTCAATTGTGACTATCTGGCTGCACGAATCCGGTCAGCCGCCCTCTCCTTGCTCAAGGTGTTCTCATGGCCCGATCTGAAGGAATATAAGGATCTGTCGAGACCAACGGCAGCAAAGGCGCTGCTGGGGCCGGCCGCCATCGAAGAGGAACTGAAAACGGCCAGGGACTTTTTCCGCAGGAGAGGGTGTGAGACAGGTGTTTAAAGAGCTCTTGGGCCTGTCTGAAATGCCCGTTCCTCAGCAGGCGCCGTCAGGTTTAAAACCGGTGAACGGTGTCTATCTCGGCCATGATAATCTGACAGGCGAACCGATTGTTCTTGGCAGCCAGGAGTTGAACCAGCACACTTTTCTCTGCGGCGCTACCGGCAGCGGGAAAACCACAACAATTCTCTGCTTCGTCGATTACGCCCTGAGAAATGATATCCCTCTGGTATTTGTTGACGGAAAAGGAGATCCGGATCTGGCAAAGACGCTTGCTTCCATGGCNNAATCCCCTCTCCTACGGGGGGCCTACCGAATTAAAAGACCGCTTGATGGAACTGAGCGAGTGGAGAGAGCCCTATTACCAGTACATGGCCGAAAGATATCTACAGATGGCCTTCACGTTGTTTGAAAAGACCTATGATACCTTCGATCTGAGTTCCTTCATCTACGGGCTCGCCCCTGAAAAGCTGGAACTGCTGGCCTGCAGGCTCAAGGCTCCCGCAAGCGCCTTGAATTACCTGAGCGGCATCGATAAGAAGGGCATTTCCGGCCTGATCGACCGGCTCACCCTGATTGTCGAGAGCCAGATCGGACATCTGTTCTGTAATGAACCAGGCAAGACGATCTCCCTTGTCGATTCTGTATCTTCAAAAAACATCGTCCTGTTTTCCCTCGATTCCCTGTCCTATCCTCTCTACGCCATGTTGCTCGGGAGATTGGTCATCAATGATCTGAAGGCGGTCGCATCCAGGCGGACGAAGGATGATCCGCTGGTTTTAACCATTTATGACGAGTTCAATGTCTTTGCCAGAAGGAACGTGGTCGATCTGATCAATAAGACCCGCTCCAAGGGGTTTGCAGCCCTGATCGCCGCCCAGAGTCTTGCTGATCTGGATGTATGCGATTCAGCCCTGAAGAAACAGATTGTCCAAAACTGCAACACCCTGATCATTCAGAGACAGAATGCCTCGGATGATGCAGAAGAACTGGCAAGGAACATCGGAACCGAAGAGACCTGGATGATGACTCACCAGGTAGACAGTAACGGCGGAACCGGTTCTGGCTCGCTCAGGTTTGTCAAGGAGTTCATGATCCACCCTGACAAGATCAAGAGACTGCAGGTCGGCCAGGCGGTTATCGCCCGTAAAATCCCCAGGTTTCAGACTCACGAAACGACAATCAGGAAGGTCCAATAAAACTGATATGGGGACATGCCCTGGGAACATTACCCCGAAGAGGGTGTGCTCCTCTTTCCTTAGCCCGGCATGTCCCCGTTCTTTAAAAAAGGAGGGTGCTTTGATGGCAGGGTTTTTGATTTTGTGCGCGTGCCTCTTCCTGGACTGGTTTCCTCTCGCCGTGCTGGGCCTGATCTGCTTCGATTACCCGAACGGATTGATCTATACAGCGCTGCTGATGATTGCGGCAGGAATTTTTGCAATTTCGCCTGTCAACGAGAAGATCGGGCGCGCTGTTTTAGGCTGCAGACCGGCGACAACGGAGGAGCGGAAGAAAATAACAGTAGTATGGAATTCAGTTGTTGCTGCAATCGGACAGGCATTGGGCAGCAGCACCGGGGAAAGGTTTGCCAGCGTCAAGCTGTTTGTCAGCGACGAGAAACTCCCGAATGCCTTTGCTGTCGGCAGGAATACGATATGTGTGACCAGAGGACTCTTAAGCCTCACCGGGCACTCCCTGGGAGCAGATATGGCCGGGGTTCTGGCGCATGAGGCCGGGCATTTGCATTTCGGGGATTCAGGGCGGTTGGCGGTTGCCCTTACTGCCAACCGGTTGGGAGTTGCCTCCTATCGAATCCTTGATTTCTGGTCAAGAATTTGTGAAGCTTTTGGAAGAGGCGCGCTGCAGTCAGGAAGGATGCTTGCGGTTTCAGGCGGCATTGCCGGGGTTTTTATAACTCTGGTGGTTATGCTTGCTGTGCTTGTCGCCAATGTATTCAACCTGGCCATGAAGGTGTTTTCCTTCACGTTTCAGGTAGCAGCGAATGTAAGCCTCAGGGCTGTCGGGAGAAACGAGGAATTCCGTGCCGATCTGTTCGCCAGGAACATCGGTTTCGGACCGCAGTTGGCAAAGTTCCTGAGGCAGATCGAAGCCCTGGACGCAGCGCCAAAAGATATCTGGGCGGTGTTGTACAGGACGCATCCCCCGACAGCCACAAGGATTGACCGGCTGCTGCAGGATGCGAGTTAAGAGCCAAGAATCAATATGAATGTGGTAATACTCAAATTGCACATACCCCCGGGACAAGGATTGCAACAACCCCGGGGGTATTTTTTTGGAATTTTCCCAAGAACTATAATTTGATTTTCAATCCCCAATTGCTGAGTGCCAGGTTTCAACTGGGCCTTTGCTTCAGTGGGGATTGCTTTCCCCCACTGAAGCTTAGANNGCGGGTAGTCATCTGTGGTAATGAAAAACTTTTCAATGGTATAGACAATACAGTATAATGGGAAATGACATCCAGTTGAACTCCTACCTCAATTCCTCCCTTGTACAGATTGACTTGGTCAGATGTGATAAAAGGCACCCTTGGTTCTTGCTCCCATAAATTCTTTTCAAAGTGGGTGGTACTCTTATTGCCATTGTCGTAGAATGTACCATTTTCTAAACCACGGTCTCATCAAGGTATGGAATATGGATAAAGTTAAGTAATGTTAATCTTTAACAGGAGAGGAAGACATAAGATGAAAATTGCTGTGATCGGATCGGTGGCTGCCGGAACCAGTGCAGCCGCAAAGGCACGCAGAAACACGGAATCTGCAGAGATCGCCATCTTTGAAAAAGGCGTGGATATTTCCTATTCTGCCTGCGGAATACCTTATTATGTTTCGGATATGGTCACCGACCGGAAGCAGTTAATTCCCAGAGATGCAAACTTCTTTAAGGAACGATACAACATAGACGTTCTGATCGGCCATGAAGTATTGAAGATCTTTCCCGATGATAAACAACTGGAAGTTGAAAACCTTGTTACCAGGCAGATTTTCAAGCATCATTACGACTTATTGGTGATTGCTACCGGTGCAAGCCCCTTCGTGCCGCCCATCAAAGGTGCAGATGCACCAAATGTCTTTCCGATCCGTACAGTTGAGAGCGGCGACAAGCTAAAGATGTTTATTAAGCGATCCAAGCCTGCGCATGGAGTGATCATCGGTTCGGGCTTCATTGGCATGGAAATGGCTGAAAGTCTGGTTCACCTGGGCATCAAGACTGTTATTGTTGAAAAAGCTGCCCAGGTGGTCCCCTCGCTCGATCCGGATGTTGCCACGTGGGTGGAGCGGCACCTGCAAGAGAACGGGGTGGAGTTGTTTTTAGCCGATGGACTAGCCGCACTGGAAACAAACGAGAGCGGTGTGTATGGGGTTGTGACCGAATCAGGCAAGAGAATCCGCGCCGATTTTGTGATCATGGCGATCGGCGTGAAACCGAACGTGGCCTTGGCTAAAGCTGCTGGGATCGCGATCGGGGAGACTGGGGCGATTAAAGTGGACAAGTATCTGGAATCCAGCATTAAAGGCATATACGCCGCTGGAGATTGCGCCGAGTCTTTCTCGCGGATTACCGGTCGGCCGGTTTACTACCCCCAAGGGTCGACTGCCAACAAGATGGGGCGGATAGTGGGGCAGAATATAACCGGAGCACGGGAGGAGTTTCAGGGAGGGCTGGGCACCAGGATCTTCAAGGTGTTCGACCTGGCGGTGGGACAGACCGGTTTGACGGAGAATGAGGCAAAAAGGTTGGGTTATGAAGTGGCAACCGTGCATAATATCAAGCCTAACCAGCAGCCCTACTATCCTGGTGGTAGCAAATTGCTGATCAAGGCGGTAGCGGATCGCCAGACAGGAAAAATGCTGGGAGCGCAGGTAGTCGGCAGCCACGGGGTGGATAAGCGGGTTGATGTTTTTGCCACCGGCATCTCCCTGGGGATTAAAGCGAACGAATGGTTCCAGATCGATCTGGGATATGCCCCGCCATATTCGACCACGAAAGACCCGGTCACATATACCGGAATGATTCTGACCAATGAAATTGAAAAGGAAACCCACCTGATCTCCCCGGACGAACTTGAACAAAGAAGAGAGGATGGACGCCCCTTAACGATTATTGATGTTCGCCCTCCCGAGGAGTATACTACGGGGCATGTGACAGGCGCGATCAACATACCGCTGGCCAACCTACGCCAGAGGATAGGGGGACTCGATCCTGATGTAGATACGGTAACCTATTGTAACGCCGGTACCAGCGGTAATGCTTCACAGAACATCTTGCTCAATCACGGTTTCAAATCAGTGTTTAACATTTCAGGAGGTTACCAGAATTGGAAGATGCGACCTAGCTCCAAGCAAACAGTAGTTATGGTATAAATTCTCTTATGATGATCTTGGCTGTCTCTTCAGCGACCTCACCGGTAAAAGCGATGCATTGCTCCATGTGAACCGGTGAGCCTTGGTCCATAACCCTGATCAAGACGCGGCAACATAGACATTTATGCTCTTTTTGAACGTATCGTGGAGCTCTTTGGCGAGCTCCATTGTTTTTATTTACTTTCGTATCTTTAGGCTCGGTTCTGCCAGGATAAAGAAAAGAGCGCACCCACAGATTTATGAGCACGCTCTTTTGGAAATTAAACTTACTGGCCTAAGAGACGGTGAGCATCTCGTAAATCATCACCGCTGCCTGTGCCCTGGTAGCGTCAGCCAGTGGGGCAAGCGTATTAGCAGTCATGCCGCTGACGATACCTGCCTTGACGGCTTCTTCCATGCTGGTGACTGCCCAACTGTCGACAGTCGAACTGTCGCTGAAAGCGTTCAGTTCGGTGCCGGTAATGGCGGGAGCCTTGGTTCCCAGGGCTTTGGCCACCATTACGGCCATCTCCTCTCTGGTAATCAGAGCATTTGGAGCAAACAGGTTATTGCCCATACCGGATACCAGGCCTGCCGAAGCAGCGGCGTTCACGGCACCGTAGCACCAATCATCTGCGGTAACGTCTGTAAACGTGCCGGTTGTTCCGGTAGTGCTCAGCCCGAGGGCTTTCGCCAGCATGGCGGCAAATTCGGCCCTGGTGATGTCGGCATTCGGTTCGAAGGTGCCGTCCGGATAACCGGAGACGATGCCCTTGCTGCTCAGGCTGCTGATGGCATAGTATCCCCAGAAGGTGGTGGGGACATCGGAGAATACGGATGTTGTAGGTGTCGTCGGCGTAGTTGTCTGTGAGCTCGTAGTGGCGAAGCTCATCACCGCTCCGTCTGCCGTGCCGTACGAGTTGGTGGCATAGGCTTCGAAGTAGTACGTCGTACCTGCCGTCAGGTTGCTCAGGGTATCCGTGAAGACGCCGTTGTTGTTATTGGCGCCTACATCCAGCGTGTTGGTGAGGCTGCTGGAACTGGTGCCCCAGAGGAAGCCATAGTCAGTGACGGTATACCCGTTGTTCGAGGTAACGTCACCATTCAAGACAGCGGATGTGGCCGTGATCGACGTGGCAGCCTCTGTCTGTATGGACGGGGTGCTGCTGCCGCTGCCGCCGCTAGACAGACTTACCATAAACGTGGCCGTGGGCATACTGCTCCACCCATTCACGCTGTCATATACCGCCGCCTCCACGGTAAATGTGCCTGCTGATGCTGACACGACAAACGGCGCCAAGTAGTAGGCGGTGTTTAATGTCGGAGTAGTGCCGGTGCTGCCGCTGGCGATGGTGTAGTATGCTGTATCCCCTGTAGTGATGTTGCCGATGCTCACGGTATCCGACGAATAGATGTTACCGCCGCTCGGGCTGATCGTCGGGGCTGCCGGGGCGCTGGCAGCGAATGCTATACCCGCAGGTATGCAAGACAAAATTAGCATGACAGCCAGCAGGACTGCAAGAATCTTTCCTCTCTCTCTGTTCCTCAAGTTATTCTTCACCTTCCTTTCAATCATATCAATCATACCGATAATTGACCTCTTCCTCGAATTGTTGATTCCGCTACTAAAGCATCTTTCTAGATCTTTTGGTTTCACCTCCAATATCCCTAGCTAAAACGTGCTACATCAGATCCTGACCACATACGTGGTAAAAGCCTTCTTTAGATCTCGGATTGTTGGGTAATCCCAAGGGTCTGACAGATGGAGCCTTTTATCGACCTTGCCGGGAGAAGCGGCCATGAGTCTTGTGGGGAGGGATAAAGATCGACGGTAGGGGCGTCTCACGCCTGTGGTGAGTGGATAGTCAACTTGGGCTACTGTAAGAACCGCCAAAGCATCAAGTGGCGTTGTCCGCTGGTATGCGGCAAGGTGAGAGGGTGGGAAATGTTCTTTTAAGGATTCGCGCTCAACGCGGGGCTCGGATGCCTCGAATGAGGCCTACAAGAGAAATGTTACCTGCGAGCGGCCGATCATGCGTAATAAGTTCGACTACCGGATGAAACCGAGGGTGCACAACAAGAGGCAACGCTTCCCGATGTTAACCCTGGGCGCCATCAACCTTTACTTTGATGCCCGGTTCGCCGAATTCCCGCTCTCGATCATAGATATTTTGTGATTTGATGATGAAACTTGATTTTTATGATAGCAGATAATGGTACATTGGTCAAGCTTCAATTTTCCTTTGGTAGAACAGAGAGATGACAGTATGATTATTGAACACAGAGCATCAAGGGGTCTTTTGTTTTCTTTCTGGTATAATAATCATATCACTGATAGGGACGTGAAAACCCTTGCAAGATAAGAGGCCTATGAAGTTTATCACATTTACTTGGGGTTGCCAGATGAACGACCACGACTCCGAGGTCATACGCGCCCTGTTGGAGCAGAGAGGCCTTGTCTGGACCGAAGATATCGAGGAAGCTGACGTTATAGTGCTGAATACCTGTTCCGTGAGAAAGAGCGCCGAGCAGAAGGTCATGAGCTTTTTGGGGAAGCTGAAGCATCTCAAGGAAAGCCGTCCGGACGTGGTCGTGGCGGTCGGCGGTTGCATGACCCAGAACCAGGAGATCAGTGATCAGTTGCGCAAGTCCGGTCACGTCAACATCATCTTTGGGGCGCGCAGCTTTCACCGCCTGCCGTCGCTGATCAGCAGTTATGAGCGCACCGGGAACCAGGTGGTGGAAACCGACCTGGAGGAACAACCACCGTCAGGGGCGCTGCCGGCCCATCGGGACAGCCGGATCAAGGCCTACGTCACCATTATGTATGGGTGCGACAACTTCTGCTCCTACTGCGTGGTGCCCTACGCCCGCGGCCGGGAGCGCAGCCGCGGTTCGGCTTCGGTTTTGGCCGAGGCGCGGCGCATCGCCGACCTGGGCTATACCGAGATTCAACTGCTGGGCCAGAATGTGAACAGCTATCGCGACCCGGAAGGGAAGCGGAGCTTCGCCGAGTTGCTGGCCGCCGTGGGCGAGGTGGCCGGCATTCGCCGCGTGCGCTTCATGACCAGCCACCCGCGCGACTTCACCCGCGAGATCGTCCAGGCCATCGACGCCGTACCCACGCTCTGCGACCATGTTCACCTGCCGGTGCAGTCCGGCTCCTCGCGCATCCTCCAGTTGATGAACCGCGGATACACCCGCGAGGATTACCTGGAGCGGGTCTCCTGGATCAAGGCCGCGCGTCGGCCCATCGCGCTCTCGACGGACATTATTGTCGGTTTCCCCGGCGAAACCCCCAGCGATTTCAATGCGACCATGGAGCTTCTTGCCCAGGTCGAATACGATAGCCTCTTCGGGTACAAGTACTCCAGCCGACCCGATACTCCGGCTTCGACCATGGCCGATTCGGTCTCTGAAAGCGAAAAGGCAGCCCGGCTTCAAGTGCTGCTTGACCGGCAGCGCGAATCCCAAAGGATCAGTTATTCCAAGCAGTTAGGACAGATTCTTGAAGTAATGGTCGAAGGGGTAAACCCGGCGCGGGAGCAGATTATCGGACGTAGCAGCCAGAACAAGCCGGTAAACTTCACCTGCGCGCAACCGATCACCCCGGCGCCTGGAAGCTACCTGCAGGTGAAGATAACCGCCACCCATCCCAACAGTCTGGCGGGCGAGGCGGTCTAGAACATTTTCGGAATTGGTGTAGACCGGAAAGCCCGCACTCCAGTGGCTTTTTTCTCAACGGGGTCCCCACGGATAGGTCTTCGTCGGCGGTGTGGAAGTAAAAGCTACCTTTCACGGCTCTGAAAAAGTCTATATGTATTCCGAAAATGCTCTAAGATTAACAGGTGGCGCGAGGGAGGAAGCTATGGATGTCGAGGTGAGAATACGAGGACTGGTGATGGATCCAGCCACCAGCATGCCCATTGTGGTGCTCAAAGACGTCGCCTCCGAGACGGTCATGCCTATCTGGGTCGGCATCTTCGAGGCCAACGCCATCGCCCTTGAAATAGAGAAGGTGGCCGCGCCTCGCCCCATGACCCATGACCTGACGCGAAACCTCATCCGTCACTTGAATGCGCAGCTGGAACGTATTGTGATTTCAGAACTTAGGGACGAAACCTTCTTCGCGATGCTGTGGCTCCGGCAAGGGGATGAGGCGGTATGCATCGACGCCCGGCCATCGGACGCCATCGCTTTGGCGTTGCGCGCGGATTGTCCCATCTACGTCACCGAGCAGGTGATGCAGACCGCTAAGCTGAACACCTCCGGGCCGCCCGAAGGCCCCACGGCCGAGCAGTTGCGCGGCTGGCTGGAGGGTCTGAACGACGAGGACCTGGGTCGCTACAAGATGTAAACTGCCCGGTCGCTCCGCAGGATCAGCCGTCAGAAGTCCTCACTCCAGGAGGGGTAGTTCTGGAGTGAGACTGGCGTTGCGTTGGCGGGGAATCCACCTCTGGCATTGAAGGCGTTCTAAAGGTGAACGGCGATCTTGCACTCGGCGTTTAGTTTACAGAATATCCGTTATCGGACATTGCAGTACTCTGCGAACCGCTGCCAGGATTCCTCAAATCGGACCAACCTGAAAGCAACTGAAATGAAATCAGCCAGATGTAGCAGCCTATGAGACTCTTCACGTTCCCGAATCCCCCATTGAGAGTCGCGAATCTTCAGAGTCCTTGCAATCCCGTTGGGAAGATTCCCGCGGATTTCCCTCATCGCTCTTCTGAGCTGGTCAATGGCGACTTCCGAGCCGCTCTGTAACCAGGGGCTTGTGAAAGATTTCGCAAGTTCGCCGTTAATTTTGTAAGTTGTTGATTCTAAATGGTGGGCGAGGCGGGGATCGAACCCACAACCCNNCACCGGCTTAGAAGGCCGGTGCTCTATCCTATTGAGCTACTCGCCCGTGCTTTTTCATTGTAGCTTTGAAGCCGGCGTTGCGGGAACCGCGAAAGCAGGAATCGTATTCGCAAAGGCGGACAGCGCGGCGGCCAGAGCTTCGGCGGCCGCGGATTCGTCTGCCCCCAAGGCGCTGAGGTAGGCGGTGACGCCAAACCCCTCGGCCTCGCCCGCAACCGCCTGGCGAATGACCAGGTCCACCCGGCAATCCGGCAACCTGACGGGAGCCAGACGGGAGACCCACTTCCGGCAGTAAGCCTCGGCCTGCAGTGGTTGCGCAAAGACCTCGCCCGCCAGCGGAAGCAGATCCACATAGCAGGCCAAGGCCGTCCGCGCGAGAGCACCAGACGAGGCTGGGCTGCTGGCTGACGCCAGACCGGCCAACTCGACTGCCTCCGGCTCCCACAGGTCGCACTTTGCGGTCCACAGCGGCGAATGGGCTCCATTCAGAGCTTCGAGCAGGGCGGCAAGCGGCGGAAAGGCCGCTGCCTCCTGAATCTCCCCGATGCGCTCCGGCTGGCGGCGCAGATCGATAAGACCAGGCCAGCGCGCGTCAATAATAGGAGCCCCGTGAATTGGACTCTCGGGCGCCGTTGCGCCGCCGCCCACCTCGAACTCCCAGTCAGCTTCCATAAGATTCGGCCGTCGCCGCCAGCAGGAAGCGCATCACCGTCGCCTCGGCCCAGTGAATTTCGTTGCCGCGATCGCGGGAAAGGAAGGCGCAGTGGCCGCCGTGACGGGTCTCCGCAAAGGTCACGCGCGGGTTGGCCAGCAGTTTGGCGCGCGTCTCAGGCAGCAGGCGAACAAAGGGGTCGTCCTGGGCGTGCACGGTCAGCGTGGGAACCGCGACCCGGTCTACCACGTGGGCGCTGGAGGCGCGGTCATAGTAGTCGTCGGCGCCGTGGAAGCCGCAGTAGCGGGCCACGATCTTGTCGTCAAACTGGCGGATGGAGCGCACCGGCCAGATGGACTTCGGAGTGGCATAAACGCTCGGAAACAGCCTCGCCTTGCGGCTGTAACGCGCCATCAGGCCGCGCAGGAACCTCCACTCATAGAGGCGATTGGCGGGCTCGTGCAAGGCGTCGGCGCCGGCGGCCAGGTCGATGGCCGGACAGACCGCGGCCACGGCGCACAGCGG
>PLQY01000047.1 GCA_003160265.1 Peptococcaceae bacterium
GACCAGCCACCGGCGCAGAGCTGAATTACCCGATGGGCGTGGCGGTTGATGCCTCCGGCAATCTCTACATTGCGGATACCAAAAACAACCGCGTCCGCATGGTGGACAGGGCAGGCATCATCACCACCGTGGCCGGCACTGGAGCGCAGGGCTCTTCAAGCAACGGACCCGCCATCAGCGCCGAGCTGAACCAACCAACAGGCGTGGCGGT
Source organism: Peptococcaceae bacterium (assembly GCA_003160265.1). Taxonomy (GTDB): domain Bacteria; phylum Bacillota; class DSM-12270; order Thermacetogeniales; family Thermacetogeniaceae; genus Palsa-1188. Next base: position 212 of record PLQY01000047.1, read on the forward strand.
TGACAAAGCCGGCAACCTCTACATTGCCGATAACCAGAACTTCTGCATCCGCAAGGTGGACACCAGAGGCAGCATCACCACCGTGGCCGGCAACGGAACAGAAGGCTATGGCGGCGATGGGGGACCAGCCACCGGCGCGGAGTTGGATTATCCAACAGGCGTGGCGGTTGACAAAGCCGGCAACCTCTACATTGCCGACGCCAGGAACAACCGCATTCGCAAGGTGGACGCCAGCGGCATCATTACCACCGTGGCCGGCAACGGAATACAGGGCTATGGCGGCGATGGGGGAGCTGCCACCAGCTCCGAACTGAACTATCCGGCAGACGTGGTGTTCGATGCCTCCGGCAACCTCTACATCGCCGATGATGGAAATAATCGCATTCGCAAGGTGGACGCCAGCGGCATCATTACCACCGTGGCCGGCAACGGAATACAGGGCTATGGCGGCGATGGGGGGGCTGCCACCGGCGCTGAACTGAACTATCCGGCAGGCGTAGCGTTTGATGCCTCCGGCAACCTCTACATCGCCGATATCAAAAGCAACCGTATCCGTAAGGTAGCCGGAGCGGGTCTCTGAGATGGGGAGCGATAATGCTTAGCTACGGTTGTGATACGATATGTAAGGTCGCCATTCAACTGGGTCTTGGCTTCAGAGGGGGAAAGCAATCCCCCACTGAAGCTTAGACCCAGTTAACTAGGGGCGCGCCCAGAGGGCACCCGGCTCTTATCCGACCGCTTCGGAGAAGCGGTGGCATTAGAGCGGGTAGCCATCGGTAAAGAAACAGTGGCGGCCTTTCCGTATAGGGCTGCCATGGAAAGTAGACAATATCGATAAGCGGGAGTACTATGGAAAATATATACACAGCATCTGAGAATAATGGGGGTAAGTGGATGCTCGATAAATCGGAACTCGAGGAGATCTTGCGGGTGGCGCAACGGGGCAGCGATTTTGCCGAGGTCTTCATGGAGCGGACGGAGTCGACCAGGATCGGGTGCGAGGCCCGGCAGATCGAGCGGGTGATCTCCGGCCGGGAGCAGGGGGCCGGGATCAGGGCGGTGCACGGAGACAATACGGCCTATGGATACACCAATGCCCTGGATAAGGAGAGCCTGCTCCAACTGGCCGGCCAGGTAAGCCGGGCTGCCCAGGCCGGGGAGGTGTCGCCGGTGGCGCTGCAGCGGCGGGAGTCGCCGGTCGATCTGCCGGTGGTCCGGCGCCCGGACGTCACGCCGGTCGAGGACAAGGTGGCCCTGGTCCGGGAGGCCGAGGAGTCGGCCCGGCGCCAGGACGAGAAGCTGCTGCGGCAGGTGACGGTGGGCTATGCGGATACGATCCAGCAGGTGACCATCGCCAACACCGAGGGCGTCTACGTCGAGGACGAGCGGGTGCGCTGCCGGATGTCGGTGAACGCCGTGGCTGCCGAGGGGACGGTGATCCAGACCGGCTACGACTCTATTGGTGGAACCAGGGGTGAAGAGCTGTTCGACGGGGAGAAGCCGGCAGAGCTCGGGCGGCAGGCGGCCAGGAGGGCGCTCCTGATGCTGAAAGCCCGGCGGGCGCCGGCGGGGCGCATGGCGGTGGTGCTGTCCGGCGAGGCCGGTGGGACGATGGTCCATGAAGCCTGCGGCCACGGACTGGAGGCGGACCTCGCCCAGAAGAACCTGTCGGTCTATTCGGGAAAGAAGGGCGCCCAAGTCGCCTCGGAACTGGTGACGGTGGTGGACGACGGCACTCTGCCGGGGCGGTTCGGGTCGTTCCGGTTCGACGACGAGGGCAACCCCGCCCAAAAAACCGTCCTGATCGATCAGGGCGGCCTGACTGGTTACATGTATGACCATATCACTGCAGCCAGGGACGGGGTGGCGCCGACCGGCAACGGGCGACGGCAATCCTTCCAGCACCGCCCGATCCCCAGGATGTCCACCACTTACCTGGCCCCCGGCGAGACCCCGCCCGAGGAGATTATCAGGGAGACGAAGTCCGGGCTGCTGGTGCGCCATATGGGTGGCGGCCAGGTAAACACCACCAATGGGGACTTTGTCTTCGATGTGCCCGAGGGCTACCTGATCGAAAACGGCGAGGTGACGGCGCCGGTGCGGGGAGCGACCCTGACCGGCAACGGCCCCGATGTCCTGAAGCAGATCGACCTGGTGGGCAGCGACTTCGGGTTCTCGCTGGGGATCTGCGGCAAGGAGGGGCAGGGGGTTCCGGTCTCGGACGCCCAGCCGACAATCAGGATACCGTCACTGGTCGTGGGCGGTATCATCGAGGAAGAGATCGCGGAAGAGGGTGAGGGCGACGATTAGGACCTCAACTGGAATGACCGGGCGGGACCTGGTCAACGCAGCGGTGGATGAGGCCCGGCGCAGCGGCGCCGAGGCGAGCGAGGCCTATTTCGAGCGCAGCGAGGATCTCACCATCGAGGTCCGGGACGGCGCTGTGGAAAATCTCAAGGTGGCCCAGGAATCGGGAGTGGGCATCCGCATCATCCGGAGCGGCTGTCTGGGGTTTGCCTATACCTCCGACCGGTCCTGGCCGGCCCTGCGGGAGGCTGTCGGCGCCGCTCTGGCCAACGCCCGGGTGTCCAGCAGCGACCCCTTCAACAACCTGCCAAAGCCGCCTGCGGCATACGCCGTGATGAATCTGGCAGATCTCCGCCTGAAGGAGATCCCTCTGGATGATAAGATAGAGCTGGCGCGCCGGATCGAGAGGAGCGGGAGAGCGTACGACCCCCGCATCCGGATCACCGAGCAGGCTGCTTACGAGGAGTCGCACTACCAGGTGAGCATCGCCAACTCTCTTGGCGTGTCGGCCTCATATAAGGGCAGTTTCTGCGGCGTCGGCGCCTCCTTAGTGGCCGGCGCCGACGGTGAGCAGCAGTCCGGATTCGGCATCCAGTATTCCAGGAATTACGCCGAGCTCGACCCGGAGGCGATCGGGCGCGAGGCGGCCTCCAAGGCGGTCCGCCTGTTGGGCGCCAGCCGCCTGCCAACGAAGCGGGCCGCGGTCGTTTTTGACCCCTACGTGGTCACCAATTTTCTGGCGGTGCTCTCCTCGGCCCTGACGGCGGAAGCGGTGCAGAAAGGTCGTTCCCTGTTTGCGGACAAAGTGGGTGAGCGGGTGGCGGCTGCCGGAGTCACCGTCATCGACGACGGCGCTCTGCCAGGCGGCCTGATGAGCGCTCCCTTCGACGGTGAGGGGGTACCCAGCCGGCGCACCGTCCTGATCCAGGATGGCAAGCTGGCTGGATTCTTGCAGAACTCCTATACGGGCGCCAAGGACGGCCTGGCTTCCACCGGCAACGCCAGCCGGGGCTCCTACAAGTCGACCCCGGAGCTGGGCAGCACCAACTTCTACCTGGAGCCGGGAGAGTTGACACAGGAACAGATCATCAAACAGACGGACGAGGGCATCTATCTGACCGACGTCATGGGAATGCACACCGTAAACCCCATTTCCGGGGATTTTTCCGTGGGGGCGGCAGGAATTTGGATTGAACATGGCGAACTTACAACACCGGTAAGGGGTATGGTAATAGCTGGCAACATGCTGGAGTTGCTGGAAGGGATCGATGCGGTCGGTCGGGACCTGCGCTTTTTTATCGGCAAGGGTGCGCCCACGGTGCGGGTGGCCAGGCTGACCATCAGCGGTGAATAATCGAGTAATGAGTAATGAGTAATGAGTGTCGCAATCTTAAGGAAAGAAGACGTGACGTAAAATGAGCAATAACTCAGCACTCAGCACTCAGC
>PLQY01000079.1 GCA_003160265.1 Peptococcaceae bacterium
GCCTGAAGGTCGCTCCTTGCCTTGCCGGATGCGCCGGCGTCATCTTTACGAGAAAGATCGATCCGTTCAAAAGTCTCCCGGACGGATTCGAATTCCTTGATGTAGTCTTTTTCGACTGCGCGACGTTCGATCACTCACCTATAATCTTACCCAAGGAGATCCGGATCACTCACATCGAAATCTTACCGGGGGGATGTGTCTTGGGTATGTCGATGTCGAGTCGCAGGGAATACTTGGTTACCATGTGTAAGCGCTACAAGAACGCTCTTTCAAGAGCAGAGAAATCGCAAGTTATTGATGAGTTGGTGAACGTATTGGGCTACCACCGGAAGTATGCCGTGCAGGTTTTAAACAACCCGGTGGCAACCCTAAAGGAACCTGTACAGAGAAAACGCCCAATTGAATACATCGAAGCGCTGCCGGCAATCCAGTTGGTCTGGGAAGTGCTGGACTTTCCTTGCGCCGAGCGTCTCCATCCGGTGCTGCTGTCTACCGCAGAGTTGCTGTCAAAACACGGGAAACTCAATCTGACGCCGGAAATACGCTTGCAAATGTCCCAGATCAGTCGGGCAACGTTGGCCCGCCGGTCGAAACGCCTGCGCTCACCCAAGCGTACCTGCACTCTGCCCGGACGAAGGCCAAATACCGGCCTGCGGGCGGAAATCCCCGTAGAGCGCTACGACTGGGATGAAACCAGACCCGGCGCACTTGAGGTTGATCTGGTCGAGCACAATGGCGGGTCCTCTCTCGGCCACTTCGCCTACACGCTCAGCGTGGTGGATGTGGTCAGTGGTTTCAGCCGCCGCCGGGCAGTTCTCGGACGCGGTCAAGCCGGTGTACACCGGGGACTGAAGGCCATTATTCTGGATTGGCCAACTCCCCCCTGGGCACTGCATTCTGACAACGGTAGTGAGTTTATCAGTGACCAGCTGCTACGTTTTTGCCAGGAAGCCAAGCTTTCCTTTACCCGATCCCGTCCCTATAAGAAGAACGATAACGCCCATGTGGAACAGAAAAACCTGCAGTATGTGAGAAAGATTGTTGGCTACGAACGCTATGATACCCCCGCAGCAGTAGATTGGCTCAACCAGGTCTATAGCTGCCTTGACCCTTATACCAACTTGTTCCTGCCAATGCGAAAGGTGATTGCCAAGGAACGTCACGGCAGCCATGTTTGCAAGAAGTTTGACACGGCTCGCACACCTTTTGAGCGTTTGAGTGAAACCGGTGCCGTGACACTTAATGCCCGGTTGATCCTTCAGCTCATATTTCGCATGTCTCTTGATGCTTCGGGTGTTTTTCAGGGTTCGAATCAAAAACAGTCACAGCCACCGATTCTACGGACCCATCGCTGTGTTGCCCAGCATCAGAGGTTTCAAGTAAAGTTCTCCGGGGTCGAATCCAGCCAGCACCACGATATCCAGTCCCCGGAGGTTCAGATCGCCGGGGAAGGTGCGCTTACCATCCACGCTGTCCACCCTGATTAGGCTCAACTCTCCCATGACGGTCTTGGTGGATGGGGTCGCCGTGGGCTTGGTCCCAGGCTGGTATACCCCCACGCCGAGCTTTTTGATGCTCTGACGCACCCGGTACTCGAGGTAGGATGCGATGAGCAGAACCAGAATGAACACGAATCCCAGGGCAAAATCAATATGGGAGTTAATGACATGCGAAATACGAGCACTAACGTGACAGTAAGCCTGACTCTAGACCGGAACACGTTTAGCAGCATTACAAACAAAGGGGAACGGTAACTGCCTACACCGTGACCTGTGATGGCAACGGCGGTACCGAAAGCGTACCCACCGGCAGCAACACCTATGCCCAGGATGCGACAATTACTGTTCTTGACGACACCGGCAGCCATTTTTTCATGATAGAAAAAGATAGAAAATCCCTTGAAACAACAATACAAACACAAAAGGGGCCTAACTCTTATAAGAGCTAGACCCCTTGCTATGACTAAATTCTGGCGGAGAGAGAGGGATTCGAACCCCCGGAAGGCTCTCACCTTCACTCGATTTCGAGTCGAGCGCTTTCAACCAGACTCAGCCATCTCTCCGCGCAATAATTTCTCTTTTTGGATGAACGGAGCACGCTCCGTGCGCCGGTAAAACTACTTTTACACTACTATCCTAGCAGCATATAGACGCCAATGCAACCGGAAAAACGATGGCAAACACTGATATGACAGGTCTTGGCCTTGCATCAAAAGGCGGCCAGTGTTGCCGGCCAACCCTCTCTGGCTCACGCTGATTTCCTTGTTATCCGTCGTTCTCCCGACGACCCTCGTTTTCGCCGCTCTGGCGCAGCCGACGGAAAAAGTGCTGCACGATGCCGGCGCAGGCCTCGGCGCAGACACCACCAAGAACTGCCACCTGGTGATTGAAGCAAGTCAGGGAGAGTATGTCCAGGCAGCTCCCGGCCGCTCCCGCCTTGGGGTCCGGCGCCCCGTAAACCAACCGCTGCAGGCGCCCTAAAATAGCCGCTCCGGCACACATGGGGCAGGGTTCCATGGTCACATACAGGGTGCACCCGTTCAGGCGCCAACCTCCCTGTTCCAGGGCCGCCTCCCGGATAGCCAGCATCTCCGCATGGGCTGTCGGATCGCCCAGCCGTTCTCTCAAATTGTGGCCGCGCCCGATGATCTGCCCGTCATGAACGACCACGGCGCCCACCGGCACCTCGCCCTTGTCAGCCGCCCGGCGCGCCTCCTTGAGAGCCTCCCGCATAAACCTCTCGTCATCGGCGTCCCCCATATTTTCCGGGGTGCCGCTCACTCCATCGTCCAAGCCCCCGCCCTCCTAAACTTGCTAACTGATTGATCCTGCATCAGATCACTTCTACTGCGAGTAAGCTTTTCCTGCGTCTTCGTGCATATTTGGGCATCTTTTTGAATATGAGGCAACCAAATATTCCATCAAAGCTGCCGAAGGTCTGTTACCTCCACGAACTTGCTGGCATTATATTTCAGGGTCTGTGTTCCCTTCTTATATAACAGAATCGGGTTGCCCTTGAATAAAAGGCCGTTGACAATGGCCTGCGCTTCTGCAATCCTCCCCGGAACCCCGTTCCTGGGGTGTAAAACAAGGTTATAGTTGTTCAACCACTCGGCTATCTTGTCCATAGTAAAGTCTTTTTTGGGAAACTGAATTGATACCAGGACGAACTGGCCCTTTTTCTCCACGACGTAAGCCAGCACGTTGCCGATCTCGACCACGTGCCACAGGTAGCCGTGGAAATAGTGTTCATACCCCTTGACGAGACAGTATTCGTAGAGTTCATTGAATTCCCTGATGACGCTCCTTTTCTTCCTTAGATAAACCCTCTTCCGGTATTCATCCAAATCCACGAGGCCTATTTTGATCATCTCCTATTTTTAGATGTAAACATCTGAGCGCATAGTATAATATATCTGTGAAACATTCATCCTCGTACCGGATGATGTTCACTGATCAACTCTCCCGTTAAGATATAATATTTTGGCTAAATTACGTGTCGAACTCGCTGTGACCCAAGATCAGTTTTCCCTTTTAATTCGCCAGTACTATACAAAAAATAAGCCTCCGGAAGATCCGGAAGCTTTTTAGAAGGAATAGCTCATGATCAGAATCAAGAAAGTGAAAATCCCCTACTTCATCACACTCGATGCCTTTGATGAAAAAACCACCAGAGGCCCCCTGTCACCTGACGCCAAACTCGTATTAGTCTACTTGTACCGCTGTGAAGACCTCGAGGCGCTGGAACTGGATACACATGTCCTGGCTAGCGAGACCTCCCTCGATCATGATCGTGTTCTGGCGGCAGTTGAAGAGTTGCAGCACCGTGGTCTGGTTTAATGATTTTGACTGCCTAGATTAGTCCATCACAAAAGATTTCGGTGGCGTATCAGAGGCTAACTGAATTCCATCGGGTGCTGCCTGGGCCTTCAGAGCAAGATGCTGTGTTTTTAAATCCTAGACAGGCAGATTTAACTGGCTCTAAGCTTCAGGGGGGGGGATTGCTTTTCCCCCCTGTNNACTCCGCACGGGGGCATTAGAGTGGGTAGTCATCTGTGGTAACTACTAAAATTTCCCGAAATCATCGTCGTCCAGGGCGATGACGTCGGACGGCCTGAGCCCCACCCCGGCTCTGCTCCTGATATCCACCTTGCCCCGCAGCCTCTCGATGTTCCTCTTGACCACATCCATGCCGACACCCCGCCCGGATATGCTGGAGACCTGCTCGGCGGTGGAGAAGCCGGGCTCGAAGATCAGGCGCCTCGCACAGTTCCAGAGCCTCCTCGGTGAAGCTCTTGATCATTTCCGGAGTGATCCTCAGCCCCATCTCCTCCGGGGTGGGCCAAGGGGTAGGCTCCTGCACTGGCTGGATACCAACAACATCCCCTGGCGCAAGGGCATCCTCAGGGGCATCTTCGGGAAAGAACTGATCGCCTGGAAATCAAGGAAAGACGCCGTTCCTTTGAGCGAATGAAACAGGCGAAAGATGGCGTTCAGGATCTCCTCATCCACTCTTCCTGAGCCGAGCGCCGTCTTTTCCATTTCGATGATCTGCGGCTCCGCATCATCCAGCAGTTCCCGGGCTTCATTGACGAAGTCCCTGACCATTTCCATTCTTTCTTCCTGATCACTGTCCATCTGCGTTGTTTCCCCTTTCCCATACTGCCCGGGCACCAGGCACTAATGCAAAGTCTTCTCATTAAGGCAGTTAGAATCAATTATGAGCTCTACGAAGACAATTACTTAGTGCCGGACTTGATATCGCTTCTACTTCCTTAAAAATGACCCAGCACTGAACACAAAAAGAGATACAATACTGAACACAAATTAAGACAGTTGTTACTTATACTGAGGTGAATTAAGTACTGGGGTTCAACCAGCGACAACAATACCGGCGTCCACATGGCTGGTGATGATATTCAAGGAATAATCCCCTCTAGGTCGATTATCGGAGTCGCTGCCTAAAACTTGAGGCTTGCTGGCCGTATCCTCGTGACTTTAGGCTATCGTTGTATGTTTGCTTTTAGGCCTCCCCCCTGGTATAGGTTGGAGTCACAGGAACCTCGTGGCCTAAGTCATGAGGTTCAAAAGAAAAAGCCCGCCTTATCGCGGGTTTCACCAGCGCCTAGCCACCACTAAGTCCTCTCCGGCACTAATGTACGATGTTTGCCGATCCGTTCTAATACACGCACTTAAAGCCACCATGGAGGCAACAAAACTTTAGCGCCGGGGCGCTAAGCCGCTAGATGATTTATAGGCTTCAGCGGGAGATAATGGAAGGCCAAAAACGTTTCATGAAGCTGGCATAGCAGTATGCACAGGCATGCGTGCAACCGGTGTAAGGGTTGAGGTAGTAATCCATGCCGGGAATGGCGCAGCGGCTCAGGGCCGTGCGGCACTCCTTCTGCAAAATCCGGGCCAGCTCTGCTCCCCCCTTTGGCATCGGCCGCTTTCTTCAAGCCGTGTTCCGGTGTCTGATCCGCCTCACCAGCTTGATCAGGGAGACGATATCGAAAGGCTTGGTGATATAGTGCTGGATCAGCCCCAGTTTTCTGACTTTCATGATATCTTCCAGCTCTCCATAGGCAGTGATCATGATCACGGGCACGCCTGAGATCATGCCCCGAACATCTTTTAGGGTTTCCAGGCCATTCTTCCCGGGCATATTGATGTCCATGAAGATCAGGTCCGGGGTCCGGGCGCGGATGGCGCGGACCGCCTGGTCGCTGTTCAAGGCTGTTTCGACCCGGTACCCCTCCGAAGTGAACGCTTCCTCCAGCAACTCGCAGATGGCTGGTTGATCATCTACAATCAGCAGGTAGTGGTCCTTCCTATCATTCGTCATCAACTGGCGCCGATCCTCCCCTCATATAAGGAACAATTCGACCTGTCTAATGGAATTCCTTGACAAAAATTCCTCAATTATTCGACATCAAGATGTTTAAAAACAAATGCAAGAACAACCAGGTAAAGATGTCCTGTTGAAAAGGGGGAAATTGCTATTGCTCCGCTTCGCTCCGCAATTGGTTTCGCAATTTTCGCCCTCAATAAGCCGAATTCTAGTTATTAATCCCAGCCAGCAGCCTCTAGACGCTAAATACTCCAGCAGATCACGGTACAGGCACCCGTCTCATCGCGGCGCCCTTCCTGAAGGCTGCACAGGGTCTTGCCGGAAAGTCGCAAAAATGATAAGCTTCATGAGCAGGAATATGTTTTTTTGAACCGACGGAGGTTGCATATGCTAGATAACACTAGCGGCGCCATGGTCAGAAGCGCCAGATCGAGAAGAACGGCCAGGAGGGGAGCGCCCGTCAAAAAAGCCTTACTGACAGTTGCCGGTTTTCTGGCGATCAACATCCTGTTTTTCGTCTTGACATCNNATTGGCACCTCAGAGCATCATAACCTGCTGCGCTACCTCGGGATGAGCGAGCAGGAAATCGACAAGCTTGGCAGGCAGGTGGCAGGCCCCGGAGGCGTTACCACCGGAGTCACCATCATTAACAACCACGACAGCACAATAACTGAACAACAGGTCATCAGCTCCCGCTATAAGGGATATCTTCTGGAGGTCAACGACCCCACCCGGGTGACGCTGGGTATCACCCCCAGCCTGGGATCGGCGGGCGTCGCCACCAGCGAGATCGCCAGGGACAACGGGGCGATCGCGGCAGTGAACGCCGGGGGCTTCGACGACCCGTCCGGGACCGGTACCGGCAAGACCCCCTATGGGGTGATCTTCCACAACGGTCGCCTCATTTGGGAAGAAAACGACGAGGCCGAAGAAGACCTGATCGGGCTGGACCAGAACGGGGTGCTGGTCACCGGCTCCTACACCGTCCCCGAGATGGAAGCGATGAACATCGAGGAAGGCGTCTCCTTCGGCCCGACCCTGATCAAGAACGGCGAGAAGATGGTCACCAGTGCGGCCAACGACCAGTGGGGCATTGGCCCGCGCACCGCCATCGGCCAGAAACAGGACGGCACAATTTTACTGCTGGTGATCGACGGGCGTCAGATCGACTCCCCGGGAGCGACCATACTGGACGTGCAGAACATCCTCTACGGCGCCGGCGCCTGGACGGCGGCCAATCTGGACGGGGGTTCCAGCACCACCATGTACTATAACGGCAAGGTGATCAACCATCCCTGCGACCCGCTGGGGGAGCGTATGGTGTCCACCGCCTTTATCGTCAAATAAAGAGTAAATTACCTTATTGAGGGTGATCCCGTGAAAAAGCTGATACCTTGGCTCCTGGCCACGATCGTTTTGCAACTGTGCATCTACCTCTATCTCAACAACCACCTGCTGACGCCTTCTGTCGCCTACACTCTGAAGCCGGCGGATTCCAGCAGCGTGCAGAGCGGCGTCGAGCAGTACTTTTCATATGACGGCAGTTTCCGGGCCGACGTCTCCAAGGACGCGGTGAAGATCTACGCCACCGGCGCCGACAGCCCGGCCAAAGAGATCGACATCGGCCCCACGGAGTGGCTCACCTACTTCTCCTGGCTGCAGGATCGCAACATTGCCCTGGCGGGGATCAGCAAGCCGGGCAAGTTGGGTACCATCTGCACCCTGGAGCCGCTCAACATGGTCACCGACAGCCAATCAATTGTGCCCACCATCACCGGTCTGTCCAAAGATGCGGAGATCGCCGACGTGGCCTACTCCGTGAACACCAACGTGATCTACATTCAGGTGAAGAGCGGCAGTGTCTCGACGATCTACCGCACCGACGCCAACAATATGCTGACGAAGGTGGACAACACCCCACCCGTCATTGGCCGGATCGCTAACTTAGAGAGCGAGGACGCCCTGCTCTACGACAGCGTCGACACCGGACGGGTCTATCTGGTGGACCAGAAGGGGAAGCAGTGGATCTCTCCCCAGGACGACAGCCAGTACGCCCTGATCGGCACCGACCAGAACGACAACATCTATATCGCCAGGCTGAGCGGCGCACAGGGCACCGCCAAGACCACCGGCGGCGCGGGCGGCGACCAGTTGGCAGATATGATCCTGGTGGGCAACCTGAACGAAGCTTTCACGCCGCTGCAGCAGTCGGGCCTGCCGGCGCCGGTGAACTCCATCACGGTCACCTATGACGGAACAATCAAGTTGACGTAGCCGGGTAGCCAGTTTTTTGGATTCGTTTTACCAAAAGCGCAATAATCTAAAGTGGTGCAGTTACTTCAACTACACCACTTTTTTATTTTTGCCGCTGTCCGGCCCGGCAGATCCGGCGATTATGGCAGTTCGCTCCTTTTTCCTGATCACGGCCACCAGCAGGATGATGGCCGGGATCACCAGTTCGACGATGGCGGCGTAAGGCGGNNCTACCTGGTCTTGATGGCCTCGCCGGTCACCCCGGTATTCTCGATGGTGAATCTGGCTGTCACCTGGACCTTCACGCCGGGGAAATAATCCCGCCACCGGTCCCTGATCTGCTTCCAAAAAGCGGGGTCGGTCTTGTGGATCAGGTCGCCGAACCCGAAGATGTCGGAGTTCAACGACTGGCACTTGGTCACCGCCTCTTGGCAGTAGCGCTCCGCCTCCTCGTCGACCAACTGTTCCGCAGCCTTGATATCGGACTCCTTCGTCAGGTCGATGGCGGCGTTCCTATCCTCTGTCAGTACCCCCGATCCCTTGATCATGACCTCGAAGGCGATGCCGTCCTGGCTGATCACCGGTTTTACGCTGGCGCTGACTCTCTGGAAAGTGTAGGAGGCGTTTTTCTCCGGTGACCTGAAGGCGAAGGGGATAGAGCCGCCACTGGCCTGGCTGTCAACGAACATGGCGCCCATGCTCTCCTCCTCGTTTAACCAGTCCACCAGCTTGTCCCCCTGGAAGACCGCAGTACCGCCCATGGCCATAGTCTTTCTTTCCGGGTGCCTGGCCTCCTCAACCCCCAGCACCCGGTTGAAATCATCCTTGGCGCCTGCCTCACCCTGTTGGCCCTGCTGATCCAGGGTAACGGTGCCGCCCGCCGGCCCCCTGCGGACGAATGACCCTCTCTCTGGCGGCAGAAACAGGTACATCCGCGGCATGGCCGCGTCCCTCCCGGGGGTCATCAGGCCGTAGACAACCGAGAACAGGTTCGCAGGCAGTGTCTTGGAAACACGGGAGGCGCTATTCATGATCATTCTGTATGTTTCCGTCGAGGACAGCGCCTCAAACTCGGGCTGGGACTCCAGGGCTTCCAGGGCGGAACCCTGGCAGGTGACCATTTCCGTCCGGTAGCGGACGTCCTTGCTGCGGTCGCAGAAGTCGACCAACTGCTGGATACCGTCCCGGGCCATCCCCTCCCCGATCACGATCACCAGGACATGCCCCATGTAGAGGAGCCGGGGTGAGCGCAGGGCCATCTCCCTGAGGGCATCCTGGATGGTCTCCCCCTCTTGCGAGCCAACAAAACCAAGGCTGGTAGGCGAAACTCCCATGCCCGATCCTGTTGGTCCTGGTCCTCCCATTGCGTTTATCTTCAGAGTGAGAATACTCATGAGAATCAGAGGTTTGCCGTCTTTGACGATCCGGTCGAAGCCAAGCATCGTGACCACGTCGAGGGTGCCGACCTCCCTCCGGTCCCAGCACCCTGTGCAGTTCAGGAGCAGCAGTGCGACCAGCGCCAGGGAGACTATGCTGAATCCTCTATTGCTGCGCATCAGGAGCACCTCCTTTTTTTCTGATCACGGCTATCAATAAAATGAGAGCGGGGATGGCCAGTTCCACGATCAGGGCCTCGATCGGCCAGTCATGGAACAGATAGTTTGACAGCTTCAGGTAGGTTCCGTACAGCACCCGGCTGAGGATGATCGCCATCAGGGCGATGGGGAGCAGCGTGATCCGGTAGTTTTTCAGGCCGAGGGTGCTGGCAACGGCGATGCCGGCGGAGTGATAGATAACTGCCAGCTTGATGCTGTAAGCGGCGATCAGAAAGATGATCACAACTATCTCCAGGCGTTCGAGCCAGTTCCCCAACGAGACGTATCCCACCAACAATTCAAAGGGATAGATCAGGTGCGCGGTGACCGGACCCCCAAACACACCCACGATTACGGCATGGACAGTTCCGGCAAGAATCATGACAGACCCCAGGTAGAGCAGACCGGTTTTAAGCGCCTCGTGCTTCTGGTTCAGGTAGGGGTAGAGCATGAGCATGAAAAAAACCTCACCACGCCAGCCGCTGTGAAATAGACTGGCTCTGAGGACAGGCAGCAGGCCGTTTTCGAAGACCGGTTTGAGGTTGCTGAAATTCAGGTCAATGGCTGCCAGGGAAAGCAATAAAACCACCATCAACGCCCACGCCGGGAAGACCATGCCATTTTCCCTGGCGATCACCTCGATGCCCAGGTAGGCCCCATAGATAGCGACCACTGCCAGCACCGTATCGAGCACCGCTGGAGGAGTCAGACTGAGAAGAGTTAACTGGATGAAGGTGGAACCCTCGTTCAGGAGCGGCGATCCGAAGTGGATGATTATCAGAGCATAGGTGGCAGCCAGCAGCTTGCCGGGAATCTTGCCCAGGATCTCAGGCAGGTACTCGGTAAAGACCTGGGCAGGAAACCGCTTGCCTAGAGCCACCGCCACCAATAGGACCAACAGGCCGTAGAACACGTCGCCCAGGGATACCGCAAACCAACTGTCCGGGCCGGCAAGGGCGGCCACTCTGGCCGGTGTGTAGAGAATGGCGCTGGATGCTTCAAATATTAAAAAAATGAAGAGCAACTGCACGCTGCTGATGCGCCCGTTGTCCAGTATGTCAGTTCCCTCCCTTTCAGATGGATCACGGCCTCGGCTGCGGCGGCCGCGGTTTGTTCAAGTCCTGCCTGACCGGTTCCACGTACCCCTGCAGCCGCGGCCGCATACGCATCGCCCAGATCGGCGCCCGGATGAAGGTGTCTTTGAAATCTCCCAGGCTCATGGGAGCGAAAGGAGACAGGTAGGGAATACCGAAGGACCTAACAGCGCAGAGTTGGAAGGTGGCCATGGTGAAGACGGCCATCACCCCGAACAGGCCGAGGAATCCGGCGGCGATGATCAGGACGAACCGCAGGAGACGCAGGCCGGTCGACAGGTTCAGCGAGGCGAGAGTGTAGGAAGCGACCGCCGTCATGGCGATAGTCAGGACCACTATTGGGGAGACCAGGCCGGCAGTGACGGCGACCTGCCCGATCAGGATGGCCCCGACCACGCCGATCGTCTGGCCGAAGGGCTTGGGCAGGCGGATGCCCGCCTCCTGCAGAACCTCGAAGGCCAGGACCATCACCAATGCCTCTACCATGCCCGGAAAGGGCACATTGGCGTGGGAGGAGAGGATGCTGCTCAGAAAATCGGTGGGAATCAGGTCCTGGTGGAAGGTGGTGACCGCGACGTAAAAGGCCGGGGCAAATAGGGCGATCATTAGCGAGCTCCAGCGGAGCAGCCTGATAAAACTGGCGAACCAGTAACGGTTGTAGTAATCTTCAGGGCTCTGCATCTCGGTTGTCAGCGTCGTCGGGACGACCAGGGTAAAGGGGTCGTTGTCCAAGATCAGGGCGGCCTTGCCCTCCAACAGGGCGGAGACCACCCGGTCCGGCCGCTCCGTCACCCCGATCCCGCTGACCGGGGAGTAGGGAGCATCCTGGATCAGTTCCTCGATCTGGCCACTGCCAAGGACACCGCCTATCCTGATGCGGTGCAGCCGTGACTTGATCTCCTCTACCAGACCCTCGTAGACATAGCCCTTGAGGTAGACTATATTGATCCTGCACTTGGTGACCTCGCCGATGTCCACCTTCTCCACGGCCAGCCGGGTGGTGTGCAGCCGTTTGCGCACCAGGGCGAGGTTGAGGCGCCCGTTCTCGTTGAAGGCGTCGAGCGAGCCCCGGGCCACCGATTCGGTCTGCGGCATCATCACCGGGCGATCGACGATCTCCGGGGCATACAATAGCAGCGCCCGGTCCTGGCCGTCGACGAAGAGCGCCACCAGGCCCTTGGTAATCTCGCCGGCCACGTCCACCCAGCGCTTGTAAATGAGTACCCTGGCGTTGGGAACGGCCGCTTCCGTCAGCCATTCCATGGTGANNCTCACCAGGGAATCAAGAAAGACCGCCAGGGCGCGGGTGGACCCCTGCTTGCCGATCCTGATCTCGCGCATCACCAGATCCTCACAGCGGTCGAAGATCTCCGTCAGCACCTGCTTGTTGTCGTCGAGCTTCTTCGAAAGGACACGGTCCTCCTGTTCCGGCTCGACCAGGTACGGTTTCTTGAGCGGGCCACCGGCTTGCCTGTTGCGCCCGAATAGGTTGAGCAGCCAGTGGAACATCGCCATCACCCCTCCCCCTGATTTTTTCGACATCATTCGGCCAGTGCATTTTTAGCATGCGCCCCAGATTGGTTGCTATGTCAAGCAATGATTGGGGCGCCTGCCTGCGGCAGGCAGGTATTCCATAAAAATAGAAGACGCCCAGACAAAGGCTGAGCGCCCGATCCTCTTTTGATATATTTCATGCAACTGACATCAAGGCGAAGTTATAGAGCCATCCCCTTTCCTTGATTGCTCAATCCAGTGTGCTGTTTCTATCATTATCATGCCTCCGGATAGCAGATGTTATAGCGCAATTGAGGCTGCCGGTCATACCTGGCTTTAAAAAAGAAAAACCCCAACAGTTGTCATTTTTAGGGTTTCTTGCCTCTCATTGAGAAGCGAGGTAAGCATGAGCATTTTGTTTTGATCAGGTGGCCAGCCCGGCGTTCACGCCAGAGCGGCACGCCTTCCTTGACAACACCGCCCTGATGCTGCCCAGAGCATCCAGAAGCTGCCTCCAATCGTCTGCAATGAGATCTGGCTGGTAGGGGCACATCTCCTCCCGGGAGGCGATCCCCCAGGTGACCCCCGCAGTGGCAACGCCGGCGTTCTTTCCCGTCTGGATATCGTAACAACTGTCCCCCACGTAGACAGCCTGGTCGGGCTTTACCGCCAGCAGTTCCAGGCCCCTGAGCAGGCAATCGGGATACGGCTTTGGCCTGCTGGTATCCTCCAGAGCAACCACATGGCTAATGTAGCGGTCCAGTCCGGTCATGGACATGCCGGCAACAGCCGGTTCCCTCCGCTTGGAGGTCACCAGCCCCAGCCGGTAGCCGACGCCGTTCAAGACATCCAGGGTTTCGATGGTGCCCGGAAACAGTTCGAGCATCTCCACCTGATGATCATGGTAGAATTCGGTGTATGCCTTTAAAAACCGCTCCTCCCGGCCCGGAGCATAGATCTCGGCAGCCTGTCGCAGGGGCAGGCCCACGGTCTTCATCACCTCGCCCTCGCCCCAGTCGCCGATCGGCTCGATCCACANNCTTCGCCATCTTCCTCACCCCTCCCGTTTCGATTGTAGCACAAGTACCAGTGCTTTGGGCAAAACAATACCTGGTATTTGAAGGAGCAGACTACAAACCCCTCCGGCAGTTTATCACAGATGACTACCCGC
>PLQY01000097.1:0-172 GCA_003160265.1 Peptococcaceae bacterium
AGAGTCTGGGTGGGCAAGCCCTGCCTGACGCCCGCCGTCAGTTCGGCGATCGCCTTTGGTTGGTCGCCGGTCGGCTGAAAAGCAGACTTGAGCTGAAATTTATCCATAAAAAAAGCACCTTTCTGGCATTCAAACCAGGTAGCTACTCAGCCTACCAAGGATAAAAACACAG
>PLQY01000097.1:186-4256 GCA_003160265.1 Peptococcaceae bacterium
ATAAGAGCGGCTACATCACTGCTGAAAGCTACCGGGCTCCGGCGCCAAACAGGCGGCGGGCAATTCTCTGCAGGGTGCCTTCCATGGTGATGTCCACCGTTGGCTGGTCGCCGGGTTCCGGAACGGTCATCACCCCGAAGCGCCCGGCCAGGCCGGGGAGGGAGTTCGGATCCACGGCAACCCGGTCTCTTCGCAAACCGCCGGGCTCCTGCCGGTATTCGACCTCGAACAAGAGGCCGGAGATGTCCAGGGCGTAAGTCAGTTCGGCCCGGGAATTCACGGGAATATCGCCAATCCTCAGGACCACGTCCCCGGAGCGCAGCCCGGCCTCATGGAACGGCGAGGCCTTGCGCACGTCCAGGAGCATCACCCCGCGGGCGGGCGGGACAAACCGTGGCGGTCCCTGCAGCTCCGACCGTTGCCCCACGTGGATGACCACCTCGTGGCCGAGGGGGGCGAACAGGGCAGCCAGAATAACAGTCTGCGGGACATGGGCGGCCAGGATCGCCAGCCCCAGCAGCACCAGGCTGAACATGGCCAGGTGCAGCGAGGTGACCCTGACCCGCTCCCGGGGCAGGCAGGTGATGGCCAGTTCCCCGTAGCCCAGAGCGGCCACCACCGGTATGAAGAGTATGGCCCCGGCCGGGAGCGCCCCCAGCGTGCCCAGCAATGGCCACCAACCCGGCATCTGTATCTGGGAGCCTCCCACCGCCGCCTGCTGCCCAATAGTCAACACCATAATGATGACCAGGGGAACCGGCCAGAACTTCTGCAGATTGAAGGCGCCCACCACCCGACCGAGCCGGTTGCGCACATAGACCGGGAGCGGACCACTGTGGCCGCTGCCCAGGATCAGGGCGCTCTCAACCAGGTGCAGCACCGCCACCAGGCCCATCAGGGCCGGGATGTTCAGCTTCGGGTAGCCCGTGAACAGGGAGATCAGGGCGAGGAGGCCGCCGGCGTAAGAGAAGCACAGAAAGCGCGGGTTGACCAGCATCAGCAGCACGGCCAGGACCCAGAGATAGAGGATGCCGAGGTCGTTGATGGAGATCCCCAGCACCACGATCAGAACGCTGCCCAGCAATCCGCCGGCAATCCCGTAGACCAGGGACGTGAGCACGAGGCGCAGGGTGGAGTCGCGCACCCCGAACAGCGCTTCCCTGGTCTTTTGCATCCGCTGGTAGAGCAACCAGATCAGAGCGATGACGATCACGCCGATTATCAGGAAGCTAGGGTCCTGCAACATTTGCAGAAAGGCCATCGCAATCTGCGAAAGAACAGCGCCCCAGGGAAAGCCCATCGCCAGACCCCCTTTACGCCGCCTGTTTCGGCACCTGGCCGATCTTCTCCAGCAGCACCTGGACCGCCTTTTCCAGTTGCAGGTCCGCCGTGCTGCCCGCTGGCTGATCGACCACGATGTCCGGTTCGATCCCCTTTTTGTTGATGTCGATCCCCTTCGGTGTCAGGTACTTATCGGTGGTCAGCTTGACGCCCACCTGGCCGCCAAGGCTGAAGACGGTCTGTACCACACCCTTGCCATAGGTCCTGGTCCCGATCAGCGTCCCGCTGCCGGTGTCTTTGATGGCGCCGGCCACGATCTCCGAGGCGCTGGCACTGCCCCCGTTGACCAGCACCACCAGCGGCACCTGCAGATACTTCTGGCTCCGGCTGGAGTTCAGGACATCTTCGGCCCCGTTGCGGTTGACGATGCGCACCACCGGCCCCGGCGGGACGAAATAGCTGGCCACCTCCACCGCTGTCTGCAAATCACCGCCGGGGTTGTCCCTCAGGTCAAGGATAAGAGCGCGGTAGCCCTTCTGATCCAGGCTGGCAAACGCCTGCGCCAACTGCGGCAGGGTGCTGGCCTGATTGAAGGTCGTCACCTGGATGTAGGCGATCTCCGGGTAACCCGGCAAGATCGCTCCGGTTGCCGAGGGGACCGAGATCTGCTCCCGCTTCAGAGTGGCGGTATGGTACTGGCTGTCCTGCTGCCGCCAGATCTTGATGGTAACGGTAGTGCCAACGTCACCCCGAAGCAGCTTGGCAGCGTCGTCCATGGACATCTGGGCAGTGCTCTGGCTGTCGATCTGGGTGAGAATATCGCCGCTTTGCAGGCCGGCCCTACTCGCAGGCGTCCCGGGTAGGACGGACTCGATCACCAGGTGCTTATCCTTATCCATGTCGAACTCCACCCCGATACCCCCGAAGGAGCCTTCGATCTCGGCGTTCAGATCCTGGAAGTCATCCTTGTCCAGATAGACCGAATAGGGATCGTTGAGAGAGTCCACCATCCCCTTGATGGCGCCCTCCACCAATGTCGAAGCAGACGGCGGCGCCAAAGCCTCGGTCCGGATCAGGAAATAGGTCTTGACCAGGTTGTCCACCCCCGTAGCATTCGCCCAAAAGAAAAGGCCGCCCAATCCGACCGCAATGCAGGCAATGATCACTCCCACAATCACTGGCTTTATCCAACGCCGTTCCAGGGCATCCACCTCCAAAATATGTCCGCATCCTACCACATTATTGACTATATGAACTATCCTACCATATTATTATGAGCCTTGCCAGCATCGCCCTGCGAGAGCCCCGGGCGGCCTGTCCCCCCGAACTTCGAACTTATAGTGGGTAGTCATCTGTGGTAACAAAAACCCGGCTGCTCAAATAAAATATACAAAATCAGTTGAACGTCACCAATGGCAGAGAAACGTAATTTCCTGATAAAACGCCCTATTGAGGAGGTGCGATCAGAATGCAGTATGATTATTCCGGTGAAGGAATCCCCCAGGCTGCCAAATTACAGGCTATGGACATCCTTGAGGGATTGCCACTGGTTTTTATCCCCAATTGCGGACAGGCCCACCCCAAGGTATCCTACTATGCGGAGAGCGCAAAATGGAAGATCTTCTTCACGCCCGAAGAGCTGGTTTTTGCCGAAGCTGATCTTGATGAAGAGGAGCAGACGGTCAAGGGATTTGCTCTCTACCTGAGGTTTGTAGGCGCCAACCCCACCCCCCCGGAAGGACGGGTCCCGGGTATCGCCAGAGTGAACTACTTTCTCGGCGCCGACTCTGACAGGTGGCATACGGGCCTTCCCACCTATGAAGAGGTCATCTATCGCGATCTCTGGCCGGAGATCGACCTGATCTTCAGAGAGCAGGGGGGAGAACTCAAGTACGAGTTTATTGCGCATCCCGGAGCCGACATCAAAAACATCAGCCTCAGCTTCTCCGGCGTGGATGACCCGGTATTGGACAAGGACGGGAATATCCTGATTTCAACCCCGTTCGGCATCCTGACAGACAAAAAACCGGTCAGCTACCAGTTAATCGACGGCAACAAGGTACCCCTGGCCAGCAATTTCGTGGTCACAAAGAACGAGACCGGGGAGAGCCGGTATAGTTTCAGCGTGAGTGACAACTACAGCCCCGACTATACCCTGGTAATCGATCCGAGCCTGGGCTTCCCCCCCCACCCGAAAAGATGGGGCCTTGATTCGGGCCTCGGCATTGCAATCGATAGCGCCGGCAACGCCTACGTGACCGGTTTCACCGAATCTCCCGACTTTCCCGTCACGTCCGGAGCGTTTCAGAGCAAATTGAATGGCTTCAAGAACGCCTTCTTATCCGTCATCAACACTAGCGCAACAGGCACGGCCGCCCTTGTCTACTCCACCTACCTGGGAGGGAGCGTCCTGGACGTGGGCTTTGGCATTGCAGTCGATAACATGGGCAACGCCTACGTGACCGGTTTCACCGAATCCCCAGACTTCCCCGCCACCGCCGGGGCTTTGCAGGGCAGACTGAACGGCATCAAGAACGCCTTCTTATCCGTCATCAACACTGGCGCAACAGGCACGGCCGCCCNNTCCACCTACCTGGGAGGGAGCGGTTTCGACGAGGGCCAAGGGATTGCTGTCGATTCTTCCGGTGCCACCTACATAACAGGTTTTACGTATTCAAAAGACTTTCCGGTCACTTCAGGGGCCTTTCAAACGGCTCTGAACAGCAAGCACGGCGGCGCCAACGCTTTTGTTTCCAAGCTCAACACCGGCGCAACAGGCACGGCCGCCC
>PLQY01000097.1:4348-10570 GCA_003160265.1 Peptococcaceae bacterium
TGCCTACGTGACAGGATTCACCTACTCGAAGAACTTTCCGGTCACTGCGAGCGCCTTTCAATCCACGCTGAAGAGTATCCATTCCGGTGGTTCCAACGCTTTTATATCCCAGGTCAACACCAGCCGATCAGGCAATTCCTCGCTCGCCTATTCCACCTACCTGGGGGGTTCCGGATCTGAGGTGGGAAATGGCATTGCCGTTGATAAATTCGGAAATACCTTCGTGACAGGCCGCACAGAGTCCCATGATTTTCCGGTCACTTCCGGGGCCTTCCAGCCCAGGCTGTCAGGACCCATGAACGCTTTTGTCTCCGAGATCAGCACCGGCGCTTCCGGGACGGCATCGCTCGTCTATTCCACCTACCTGGGATTTTAGTGTACCTCTTTTCCAGGGCAATGCCGAGCATAAATAAGGAAAGGGTGAGTTAATGTGTACGAGCAACTGAAGAACTACCAAGGCAATAAAATAGTCGTCGAACTGGCTTCGGGGAAACGGATCGCCGGCGCCGTCGCCGCGGTCAACCAGCAAACTGTCCACCTGGAAACTGATGATGGAGTCTGCGTCATTCCTATTTCAGCAATCCAGGTTGTCTGGGAAAACCCGATGCATTCTCTGACTGAAGAGAATATGAAAGATATCGCCTTTCGGCTGAGGGCTGCCGAGGATAGCAACAATCCTCCCGAGCCCGATCAGACATTTGCCCAGCCGTGCCAGCAGGCATTCGCTCACGGCTGTTACCAAACATTTGCCGGTCAGCCTCAGCCGTGCCGCCAGGCGTATAACGCCCCGCCTTGCCGCCAACCGTTTGGCGCTCAGCCGTGCCGCCAGGCGTATAATCGTCCATGCTATCAAACATATACTCAGCCGTGTTATCAGTCGTATTCACAGCAGTGCTACCAGCCGTTTTATATGCAATGCGCCCAGCCGTTTACCCAGTCTTGCTCCACGCCTTTCTTCACACAATGTTCCACGACGTTCACTTCGTATTGTGCCACGGCGTTCACTCAGTCGTGTTATCAGCCGTTCGTTGCGTCGTGTTATCAGCCGTATATTTCCGACGTACCGTCCCCGGACCCGTGTTATGAGCAACACGCCCATCCCTGCCGCCAAGAGCACGCCCATCCCTGCTACGAGGCATTCTCCCGGCCATGTTATCCGGCGTTCTCCGCGCCCTGCTACCAGCCGTTCACGGCCTACTCCCCATCCCCGGGTCCATCATCAGATCCGTGCTATGAGCGGTTTTTCGCACACCATTGCTTCGAGCGGTTTTTCGGACACCATTGCTTCGAACGATTCGGCGCCTCTTGCTTCGAACTCTTCGCCTATCCCTGCTACTACCCGTTCGGTTACGACGGCCAGGCGCCGGAGGGAACACCCCAGCAGACACCGGATCCGGCGCCGGACAGCGAGGCCGCGAATGACCAGGGTGCAAAAGAATAACGCCATGGAGAGAACAAGCAGGAGTGATTGGATCAACCAGATCAACGACTTTATCGGGGAGTACGCCGGCGCCAATCCAGGGTACTCCCCCCTGGCTCTTGCCGGGCTTTTAACAAACAAGTTTCTGATCAGCCCGGGTGAAGCCAGAAAACTGGCAGGCATCGTAGATAATGAACTGAATATGAACAGGCTCTTTCTGGCGGCCATGGAATTGAACCTGACCTTCAACTGCAACCTGACCTGCCAATACTGTTTCGTGCGCAGGAAAAGCCACGAGCGTATGGCCGGCGCCACCGCCAAGCAGGCAATCGATCTGCTGTTGGATCGGACGGTAGTGCCTGAAGTCACCATAACCTTGATCGGCGGCGAGCCCTTGCTGGAAATGGCGCTGATCGAGCAAATAGTGCCCTATGCCGCCGAGGCTGCCCGGAGGCGCAATCGCTACGTCAACTGGGCGATCACCACCAACGGCACCCTGATCGACGAGTCAGCCCTGAAGTTTTTTGCCAGGCACCGGATCAGTATCCTGCTCAGCATAGACGGTGGGCCCGAAAGCCATGACCGGTACCGCCTGACGAAAAGCGGCGCCGGCACCTGGCATAAAATCGTTGACCTGATACCGCTGATGAAAAAGTACCAACCCCAGTTGGGCGCCAGGATGACCGTCAGCACCGAAGCCCTGGACGCCATGAGAGAAGACTTCAGACAGCTCGTCGCTTTAGGTCTGCACAACCTGATCATCGGCCCCGCCCATGGCCCTAAGCAATGGAGCAAAAAGCAGATAGAGCAGTATGGCCTCAACCTGGTGGCCATACTCCACGACTACTGTGAATGGAAAAAACGGGGTCTGCCATTGTTCATCGAGGAGTTTGAACAGCAGGACGAATACGTTGGCTGGGGCTGCCGGGCCGGCAGGACCTCGCTGGCGGTGGCGCCGGATGGGAGCGTGAGCCCCTGCTCGAAGCTGCTGGGATTGGAGGAGGAGGCTGGAAGGTGGATCATCGGCAATGTGAACGAGGGCATCGATGTCAGACTGCTTGAGCCCTTCCGAAACTCCGGCAACCGGCAGCCGCAGCACTGCGGGCACTGTTGTCAGAGATGCGGTGGAGGCTGCTACGCCGTGAACTTCGAACAGACCGGCAATCACTTCATGCCATCGGAAGAAAACTGCCTCCTCTGGACGGTGAGACAGGAAGTGAGGAGGATTTACCAGTCACTGGCCACCGGCGCTAGTTGATCCGGCGCGCCTCGGCATACCGGGGACTGAAATCGCTGAGTGAGGAGATAGTGACACCAGACCCGTAGTTTTCGGCATTGATGAAAGAGTTGTTGCCTATGTAGATCCCGACGTGATCCATATAACCGTTGCTCCCGAAGAATACCAGGTCGCCAGGGGATAGAGACGTCACCCTTTCACCTACCTGGGCCTGGCCGTTGGCGGTGTGCGGCAGGTTGATCCCAAACAGGGAAAAGACGTAACGCGTATAACCGGAGCAATCGAAGCTATAAGGCCCGCTCGCTCCATAACAGTAGGGCCTGCCCAAAAAACGCTCGGCAGTGCTGACTATACCGGTCACCAATCCACGGGAGGCATCCGCAGACGGCTGATCATCCGCAGACAGCCGGGAGACCTGGACCAGCCAACCGGCAATCCATCCCGTCTCTCCATGGAAATCGATCCGATACCAGTTGTCATCACTCTTTGCTTTTGCCTGAAGGATGTCTCCCTGATGCACCTGTCCGATTCTCTCGTTGCTCGCACCAGGGCCTGAACGCACATTGACGGTATCGCCTGATACCTGCAACTGCACATTGCCAACAGTCACATTGTCAGCGTAAGCCAAGTTGCCGGTTGCGCCAAAAAAAATAAAAACAAGCACCAGGCATATCAAACAAGAAAGGGCGGTACGCCGCAACCCGGCGTCATCTTGGATCTCAGTTGTAAAGCGCTCTGTATTCCGTACCGGCAAATCCTGTCTTTTAATACGAGAAAAAGAGTATGCCATCGAGATCACCATATAGACCCTTTCTGTGTATTGACAACTGAAATAGTAATTTCGACACAGCTGAAAATTTTCCTGCTAACTCCTATAAATAAAAAATATAGGTAGCAGGCAATCGCTCTTCCACACAACTCAGAGGTACTTCATGGGGTTAACCGGGACGCCGTTCACCCGGATCTCGAAGTGCAGGTGCGGCCCTGTGCTCCACCCGGTAGTGCCGATATAGCCGATGATCTGACCCTGGGTTACATGACCCCCCACGGCCACCAGTTGCTTCGACTGGTGGGCGTACATGGTCGAGAAGCCGCCGCCGTGGTCGATGACGGTCATATTGCCGTAGGCGACGTTCCAGCCGGCGAAGATCACGGTGCCGCCGTCAGCAGCGTCGATCGGAGTGCTATAGGGAACGCCGATGTCGATCCCTGTATGACCCGAGTATTTGTGCGTGATCGGATTGATGCGCATGCCGAAGGGCGAGGTGATCGGCCCCTTTACCGGCCAGATGAAGCGTCCGGTGCCCTGAGACGGGGCGTTCTTGTTCGTTAACTCCTGGATGATCTGGGTGAGCTGCTCGGAGTAGGCCTCGTCCTCGTCCTCGTTATGTTGCAAGATGCCCATCTGGGTCTGGATCTGGGACACCCACTGTTGTTTTTGCTGGCTGCTCGCCGTCAGAGCGGTTTGCTTGGCGAGAGTCTGGCCCTTAACTACGACCAGTTGCGCCTGCTGACCTTCCAGATCATTCTTGTTTTGGGCGATCTGGTCGCGCATAGCAGTGATCTGCTGCATCAGCGAGATATCCTGTTCGGCGATCCGCTGCAACAGGTCGAAGCGGGTCAGAAAGTCGTCCAGGCTGGTGGCCTTGAACAGCACATCCAGGTAGGAGACATTGCCGTCGATATAGATATCCCTGAGGCGTTGGTCGAAGATGCTCGTCCGGTCATCGAGGCTGGCCTGGGTCTTTTGCATGTCCTGTTGGTCATTGTTGATACGTGTCTGCAGCAGTATCTGGTTGCCGTTCAGGGTATCCAACTCGTCCCGGGTCTGTGCTATATCCTGATCGACCTTATGCAACTGCTGCGTCACTACCTGTTTCTGTTCTGCCTTCTGTTCGAGCTGCGCTCTCTCCTGCTCGATCTTCTGATTTACCTGGTCAAGCTGGTTCTTTTGATCGCTAGCCCCTGCCGCCCAACTGGGCCACAAAGCCATCGCCGGCAGCAGCACTGCCAGGAGCAGGCTCAGGGCAATCCTTGTCCACTTCAACCGATGCTCCCCTCCCTCACAACAGCGCACCGACGTTCATCCAACGGCCAGCAGCTCACGGCCGATATCAGGTCTGGAGATAGCTGTGCATGGAGATCAGGCTGCCGACGATACCCAGGCCTGCACCCGTTGCCAACAGCCCTGCAAACAGTTGGAGCAGCACCAGGCTGCTGTTCATCAGCGGCAAAAAAGGCAGTGTCTCCATGATCTTTGAGGTCAGGGTGCTGTACGAGAAGTAAAGTATGGCGATGGCCAACAACGCCCCGGTAGTGCCCAGGATGACCCCCTCCAGCAGGAACGGCCAGCGCACGTACCAATCAGTGGCTCCTACCATCTTCATGATCCCGATCTCCCGGCGCCGGGCGTACATGGTGAGGCGGATGGTAGTAGCGATCAGGAAGATAGCGCAGAGACCGAGCAGTCCCACGATGGCCAGCCCCACTAGGCGTATCCAATAGGTGAGTTCTAGCAGCTTATCCACCACACCCTGGCCATAGCTCACCTGACTGACCCCTGGCATGAGACCGAGCAAGCTCGCCACACCATCCACATCCCGGGGGTCGGTGGTCTTCACCTCGAAGGCATCCGGCAGGGGATTCGACCCCCCCAGACTCTCCTGCAGTTGACCATTCTGGCCGAACTGCTGCTCAAGGCCGGCTAGGGCCTCGTCCTTGGAGATGAAGCGTACGTCTTTGACCTCAGGAATAGTCAGGATCTGGGTACGCAGGGCAGTGGCCGCATCCCCTGTCACCCCGTCGTTCAGGTAGGCCATGATCTCCACGTTGGACCCCCACGAACCGGCGATGAAGTTGGTGTTGATCACCAGCAGGATGGCGACACCCAGAATAAAAAGAGATACGGCAGTCGTCCCTGCCGCCGCGAAATTCAACCACCCGTTGCGTTTCAAGGAGCGGATGGACTCCTGCAGAATATAGCCCCAGGTTTTAGGTGGCATTGGCGTACGCACCCTGGTGCTCGTCCCGCACCACTCTGCCATTTTCCAGGGCAATCACCCGCTGGCGCAGGGCGTCCACGATCTCCCGGGCGTGGGTGGCCATAATCACGGTAGTCCCCTGGCTATTGATCTCCTGGAGACAGTTAATGATCTCCCAGGCAGTATCCCGGTCCAGGTTTCCGGTTGGCTCATCGGCGATCAACAGGGCAGGTTTGTTGACCAGCGCCCTGGCAATGGCCACGCGCTGCTGTTGGCCGCCGGAAAGCTGTCTCGGGAACATGTCGGCCGCCTCCGCCAAGCCCATCTGCCCCAGGACCTCCGGCACCCGCCGCCTGANNGCAGCCGGAAGTCCTGGAAGACCATCCCGATCTGGCGGCGCAGGGTGGGAATCTCCCCATGCTTCATCCTGGCAATGCTCCGCCCGCTAACGTAGATCTGGCCCCTGGTGGGGGCCTCCTCACGCAGGATCATCTTCAGCAGGGTAGTTTTTCCGGCACCGCTAGGCCCCACCAGAAAGACAAATTCGCCTCGCTCGATCTGGAGCGTGGCGCCCGCCAGGGCCC
>PLQY01000112.1:0-353 GCA_003160265.1 Peptococcaceae bacterium
ACCATGGCTCAGGGCCGGTTCTTTGACGCTACCGACGATCAGAACATCACCCCGGTGGCGGTGCTTGGCCAGACCGTGTACCAGACCCTCTATCCCGATGGCAGCAACCCGGTGGGCACCCAGATCCGGATCGGGAGCGTGAGCTTCACGGTGATCGGCCTGCTGCAGACTATCGGCGCCGGGGCGGGAGGCAGCAATCAGGACGACGTTATCTACATCCCGATTACTACCGCCATGATCCGGATGCAGGGGGACACCAAACAGGTCATCAGCTCGATGGAGGTGCAGGTGGGGAACAAGGACGATATGAACAGCGTCCAGAACGCTCTGGATGCCCTGCTGCGCCAGCGCCA
>PLQY01000112.1:391-5683 GCA_003160265.1 Peptococcaceae bacterium
TGCTGGTCTCCGTCACCGAGCGTACCCGGGAGATCGGGGTGCGCATGGCCATCGGCGCATCCAGGCAGGACATTCTCCTGCAGTTCCTGCTGGAGGCGATCATGCTGAGCCTGCTGGGCGCCATAATCGGGATCGTCTTAGGCATCGGCGGCGCCGAACTCGTCTCTCTCCTCGCGCACATGGAGATGCCCATCTCTGCCTTGTCTATCCTGGTTTCGGTCGGGTTTTCCGTCTTCGTGGGCGTCTTCTTCGGCTACTACCCGGCGCGCAAGGCGGCCTACCTAAGCCCATCCGAGGCTCTGGGGTACGAGTAGGAGGAATGACCGGAGGGATTGATCAGTCCCGGCCAAACACCTGGGACTTCTGTGGTAAGACACCACGCCGCTCCGGTGGCGCCGAAAGACATTCAGGGGACGGTTCAGATGCCACGAACACCTTACAGCCCCGAGCATAAGACTGCGTCGGGCGCTGGTTGGAGTTCCTGCCAGACCTCTCCCGCCGAGCGGGCGCCGGGTACGGCCGTGCCGCGCCCACTCTTGCGGGGGCGAGGCGAGCGCGATGAATCAGAGATCAAGCAACCTCAACCGTCGCGGTTAAAATCATTGGCTAAGACTCACCTGGGAGAGATGGATTATCTGCGCGTTTTTGGATTAACCTCGATCGTGGTGATCCATTCGATCTCTTATTTTTTCTCGCTTCCGGACGCCAATCTCATGAGCCACACCCTGCAGGGGCTTGTCGTGAACCTGCTCCGCTACGGTAGGTTCGTTTTCATGTTTACCACCGGACTGGTTTTCTTTTATAGCTACAGGGACCGGGCACTTGACTCGCGGCGTTTTTACGGGCGACGATTGAAGAACCTGGTGATCCCGTACGCTGTCTGGACGGCTATCTATCTGCTCCTCGACCGGTACTCGAACATGATCAATTGGTCGGGAGCGGTCGGCTTTGGCGTCGTCTGGCTGCAAAACCTGCTTAGCGGCAACGCCTTCGAGCACCTTTACTATATCGTGGTGACGATCCAGTTCTACCTCTTGCTCCCCTTCCTNNGTTCAAGCCCCTCCGCGCCCGCACCGGGCGGGCGCCCGGCCTCTGGGCGGGAATTTTACTGGCAAGCGGACTCCTGATCAGCATTGTCTACTTTTATGGATTGGAGAGCCAGGCATCTGCGATAACCAGCCTGGTTGCCGGTAAGCCGTGGGAGGGTATAGTTGGATGGGTGCTGATGTGGCATGACCGCCTGGTGTTTTCCTATTTGCCTTTCTACCTGCTGGGCGGATTGGCCGGACTCTATCTGGAAGAATTTCGAAAATGGATTACCGATCACTCCAGCTTGATCGTGATCGGGTTGCTGGCCAGCGCAGCGGTGGTTGGCGGCCAATACTTTCATAATTTCGTTCACCTGGGTCAGGCCTGGGATCTGACCATCAGTGTTTTCAAACTCAGCATTTACTTTTACAGCCTTTTTGTAGTCGCCGTGTTATTCCGGGTGTCTTTGACCATGAATCAACATGGGTCGCTATTGGCGCTGATCAAAGTGCTTTCCAGCAACTCGCTGGGCAGCTATCTGATGCATCCGGCAGTGCTATTTTTCCTGCATTCATTTGTGTGGAACCAAGCTATACCCGGCTATCTTCTGGTGATCATCGACCCACTGGCGGCCATCGCCATCTCCTGCCTGATCACTATCTGGATTGGCAGTAATAAGTACACCCGCTTTATCGTGGGTGAGGCCGGCCAATAGATTATTCATGGCCGGCAAGATAGATTCGATGAAAAAACATTACCACAGATGACTAGCCGCNNCGGCTACATCACTGTATTAACGAGTTCTAAGCTTCAGTGGGGGAAGGCAATCCCCCACTGAAGCTTAGAACTCGTTAAACGACGCTGTTCCATAAGCGTTTTTTTCTTTTATGGGAGATAATAAAGCCCGGGGTAGCCCCGCCGCACCATCCTTATTCCCTTTATATAAACGAACCTGCTGGGACAGGCGGGTAGTGTGGCCCATCTAATATACCCGGAGGTCTGGCGAGGGTATTTTTCTCTATGACGGGAAAGAATAAAACACAGGGGTGGGCTAATCCGTGCCAAATAAAAGCTACAATCATTTAAAAAGTGCAGGCGAAATTTTAGGAATGGGAGCATTGGGGGCAGCAGGCGCATTTCTACTTGGGCGGCTAGGTTATAAATTGTTTGTCTCGCACAATGTGTCCACGGTACTTCAAAAGCCTTACGATGAGAATATCTTTGAAACGTATATCACATCTAGCCGCACTAATGCCATTACCATAGTAGACACCGGCTTACGGGCACAAACCGGCAAGGCTCTGATGCGCCCCCTGGGCACCCCCTTCCCCATGCCTGACTTCAGCAGCATGCGGTTAGACACCGCCCAGCTCAACCGCTTTCCCGCAACCAACGACATCGAAGTTGACACCACTTTGGTGCTGGGCAAAAAGGCAGCCAAGCCGATGAAACTGGATATCCCGATCCTGATCGGCGCTATGGGATATGGCCTACAACTCAGCAAGCAGGCCAAGCTCGCCCTGGCGGAAGCGGCCACCAAGGTAGGCACTGCCACCAACACCGGCGCCGGGCCCTTCACCGACTGGGAGAGGGCTGCCGCCAAACATCTGATTGTGCAGTACCCCCGCGCTAAATGGAACCACGACCCGGCTATCTTGCGGCAGGCTGACATGGTCGAGATCCAGATCGGAACTGGTGGATTGGCTGGCATCGGCATGGCATACGGGTGGAGTGAGCTGGCGCCCGAGGTTCGCCAGGCACTAGAACTGAAGCCCGGCGAGGAGGCCGTCTATCATGCCAGGCTGCCGGAGATCTCCAGGCCCCAGGATCTGAGAGTGCTGGTTTCCGACCTGAGGAGGATCACCGGGGGGGTGCCGATCGGCGTGAAGATGATGTGCGGGAACGATATTGAGCGCGACCTGGCTATTGTCCTGGATGCGGAGGTGGATGTGATCGCCCTTGCCGGCGGCCAGGCCGCTAATCACAGCTCACCCGCAACTATCATGGATAACTTCGGCCTGCCGACGGCATACGCTCTCTGCCGGGCATCCCGTTTTCTGGATCGTGAAAAGGTGCGCGACCGGGTTTCCCTGCTGGCCGGGGGCGGTCTGGAATCGCCGGGGGACTTCCTGAAAGCCCTGGCTCTGGGTGCGGACGGGGTCTTTATCGGCACCGCTGCTCTGATCGCCATGCTTCACAATCAGGAGTTCAAAGCACTCCCGTTCGAACCCCCAACCCAGTTGTTATGGTATACGGGCAAGTACAAGCACAAATTCAACCCCAAAGATGGAGCCGGGCACCTTGCCAATTTCCTCCGCGCTTCTATGGAAGAGATGCGGATGGCTGCCAGGGCGCTGGGCAAGACCGCGCTACGGGATCTCTCCGGCGATGATCTGTTCGCAACTGATGAACAGGCCGCAAAAGTTGCGAACATCATTATGGCATATCGACCAACGTCTTAAGAACAATTAGTTCGTCCAGGGGTGGCTGTCATGGATCAAAAGAACGGCGATTATATAAAAAGCGTAGGCAAGATAATGGGGCTGAGCGCTCTGGGAGCGGTGGGCGTATACCTGTTGGGCCGGCTGGGGTTCAGGTATTCTTTCGCACAGTCCGGATCCAAGATGATCACGTCGCCTTACGATGAAAATCTCTTTGAAACATTTGAAGGCGGGAGCCGCACTAATGCAATTCTCGTGGCGGATACAAGCCTGAGGGCCGAGTCCGGGAAGGCTCTGATGCGCCCCATGGGTACTCCCTTTCCCATGCCTGACTTCAGCAACATGCGGTTCAACGTCGCCCAGTTGCACCGTTTTCCAGTAGAAAATGAGACCGAGGTCGACACCACTCTGGTGCTGGGCAAAAAGGCAGCCAGGCCGATGAAGCTGGATATACCGATCCTGATCGGCGGCATGGCATGGGGTACGGCCCTCAGCAAGCAGGCTAAGCTGGCGCTGGCGGAAGCGGCCACCAAGGTAGGTACTGCCACCAACACCGGCGACGGACCATTCACGGACTGGGAGAGGGCGGCCGCCAAACACCTGATTGTGCAGTATCTACGCGCTAAATGGAACCACGACCCGGAGATACTTCGTCAGGCTGACATGATCGAGATCCAGATCGGGCAAGCCGGGTGGGCAGGCATCGGCAGCGCATTCGGATGGAACGAACTTCCCCCCGATCTTCGTAAGGGGCTCGGACTGAAGCGCGGCGAGAAAGCCGTCTATCACTCCCGGCTGCCGGAGGTCTCCAAGCCTGAGGATCTGCGGGTGCTCGTTTCTAAGCTGAGGAGCATAACCGGAGGGGTGCCGATCGGCGTCAAGATGTCCTGCAGCAAGTATCTCGAGCGCGACCTGGCCATAGCCCTGAATGCGGAAGTGGATGTGATCGCCCTTGACGGCGGCCAGGCCGCTTCTCACAGCGCACCTGCAATCCTGATGGATAACTTCGGCCTCCCGCTGGCATTCGCTCTCTGCCGGGCATCCCGTTTTCTGGACCGCCAAAATGTGCGCGACCGGGTTTCCCTGCTGGCCGGAGGCGGTCTGGAATCGCCGGGGGACTTCCTGAAAGCCCTCGCCCTGGGTGCAGACGGCGCCTATATTGGAACGATCGCCCTGATCGCCATGATGCATACGCAGGTCTTCAAAGCACTTCCGTTAGAATCGCCAACCCAGTTGCTCTGGAATACAGGCAAGTACAAAAACAAGTTCAACCCCAAGGATGGGGCCAATCATCTTGCCAATTTCCTGCGCGCCTGCACCGAGGAGATGCGGATGTCTGCCAGGGCACTGGGCAAGACCGCCTTGCGGGATGTCTCTTCCGACGATCTGTTTGCAACCGATGAAGAGGCCGCTAACATTGCGGGCATTCCCCTCGGCTTTCAATCACCTCCTTAGATCAGGCCAGCCATCGCTAACGCTTATTGGCACGATTATTGCATGTATATATGACGCTGCTGCGGAAGTTCAAGGCCCTGCAGCCGCAGTGCGAGGCGTTGGTGATGACCGGTTACTCCACGGTCAAGTCGGCGGTGGAGGCGATCCAACTCGGGGCCTTCGATTACCTGGAAAAACCCTTTGAAGACCTGGAGGCCCTGGAGGAGATTATCGGGCGCGCCCTCAACCGGGCGCTGGCCAGCGGTGATCACGTCGTTCAGGAGGACGATGACCGGAAGAAGATCATGGAAACCCTGGGGTTCGTTCCGGGACAGAGTGAGTGCAGGCGGCGCCTGCTGATGCAAGGGTGGAGCAGATCGCCGAGATC
>PLQY01000064.1 GCA_003160265.1 Peptococcaceae bacterium
TGCTTAAAGGCGTAAAGGCATTGGTGGAGCCAATGCCAACAAGAATCTCACCTCACACATCTCACCTCGCACATCTCATATGTTAGGCAGGTGCAGTTGATGAGGCTTGTGAAGGCAGCGGTGATGCGCTCACTGGACCAGGAGGCATGGCAGCGCTACGGTATACCGGGTGTAGTTCTGATGGAGAACGCCGGCCTCAGCGTTGTGCAGCACCTCCTGGAGCACTTCTGGGAGCGCCGTCCGGCAGGCCGGAAAGTGCTGATCCTGGCGGGACCGGGCAACAACGGGGGAGATGGGCTGGTGGTGGGGCGCCACCTGTATAACCGGGGCGCTGGGGTGGAGATCTTGTTGACTGCGGCGCCGGACTCTTATCTCGGTGATGCCGCCGTCAACTTGAAAATCGTCTCGGCTGCCGGCATCCCCCAATGGGTGTTTGATGCAGATGGCCTTGACCGTCTGGCGGGCGCTCTCGACCGGGCCGACCTGATCGTGGACGCCCTGTTTGGCACCGGGTTCCGGGGCACGCCGGAGGAGCCCCTGGCGTCGTTGATCAGGATGGTCAACGCATCTGGAAAGTCGGTCCTGGCGGTCGATCTGCCCTCGGGGATGGAGGCGGACACCGGTGTTGTGGCCGGCGCCTGTATCAGGGCTGACCTCACGGTCACCCTTGGCCTGCCCAAATTGGGGTTGTACCTGGATCCTGGCGCTGGCTATGCTGGGGAGGTAGTCGTCGGCGATATCTCTTTTCCGCCCGGCCTTACCGGCGGTGATGCCCTGGACGCTGGACGTTCTCCGGGCGCGGCGGCGTTTTATCTGATCGACCTTCCGTTGGTGGCCGGTTTTCTGCCGCCACGCAAGTCCACCGATCACAAGGGAAGCTACGGGCACGTGGTGGTGGTAGGGGGCGCCACGGGCTATACCGGGGCGATCGCCCTGGCCGGCAACGCCGCCCTGAGGAGCGGGGCCGGCCTGGTGACAGCCATGGTCCCGGCCTCTCTCTACCCGGTATTGGCTGTCAAGCTGACCGAGGTCATGACCCGGCCGGCGCCGGAGTCCTCCGGCGGGGGCTTCTCCCGGACTGCCTATGGCGTCTTGCGTGACCTGTTCGGCAGGGCCACTGTCTTGGCGGTCGGGCCCGGCCTGGGACAAGACCCGGAGACCGCCATCTTCCTGCATGACCTCCTGTATGGAGCCGGACTGCCGACGGTAATCGACGCCGATGCCCTGAACCTCCTGGCCCGCGACCAGAGCCTGCTGAAGGACCCCCTGCTGGCGGAAAGAAGAAAACGCTGGGTGCTG
The DNA here is from genome assembly GCA_003160265.1 of Peptococcaceae bacterium. Lineage (GTDB taxonomy): Bacteria > Bacillota > DSM-12270 > Thermacetogeniales > Thermacetogeniaceae > Palsa-1188. Next base: position 1,300 of record PLQY01000064.1, read on the forward strand.
ACACCCCACCCCGGAGAGATGTCCCGGCTGCTGGATACGAGCATCGGAGAGGTGCAGGCCGACCGGGTCGGGGTTGCCATGAAGGCCAGCCAGGCCTGGGGGGCGACGGTAGTGCTGAAGGGCTCCCACACGGTGGTAGCCGATCCGGACGGATCAGTCCTGATCAACCCCACCGGCAACCCCGGTCTGGCCACCGGCGGGACCGGGGATGTGCTGTCCGGTCTGATCGCCGGGCTGCTGGCGCAGGGGCTGACACCGGTTCAGGCTGCGGCTGCCGGTGTGTATGCCCACGGTTGGGCTGCAGACCGCCTGGCAGCGGCCCGGGGCATGGCCGGCCTGATCGCCGGTGACCTCCTGGAGGAACTGCCCCTGGTGCTGAAGGAGATCTGCGGATCTTAGAAAAGCTTGCCCGCTCGGGCTGGCGCGTATTGTATCCGTCCCCACTGACAAAATTTGGAGGCTTAGCAGATGCATAGACCGGTATGGGCGGAGATAGACCTGGATGCCTTAGGCAACAACGTTCGGGAGATCCGCCGCATCACCAACGACAGGGCGCAGGTGATGGCCACCGTCAAAGCCAATGCCTACGGCCATGGCGCCATCCAGGTAAGCAGGGTGGCCCTGAGCAGCGGGGCCGACTGGCTGGGGGTGGCCATGCTCCAGGAGGCCCTGGAACTTCGTCAGCAGGGGATCGGGGCGCCCATCCTGATCTTCGGCTATACCCCGGATGAGGATATGGAAGAGGTGGTGGCCAACGGCGTCAGCCAGACCGTCTTTACCCGGGAGTCGGCTCTGGCCCTGGCCGCGGCCGCCCACAAGCTCGGCTTGAAAGCCCGGGTTCATGTCAAGATCGAGACCGGAATGGGCCGGATCGGTTTTCCAGCGAACGGGGAGACGGTAGATCTGATCGCCCACCTGGCCCGGCTGTCAGACCTGGAAGTCGAAGGGATCTACACCCATTTTGCCACCTCGGATGCCGATCAGAGCTACACGGAGCAGCAGTTCATGAAGCTGCAGCAGGTGATCAAGCGCCTGGCGGCCGAAGGAGTCTTTATCCGATGGCGCCATTGCGCCAATTCCCCTTCGGTCATCGATTTGCCTTACACCCACCTGGACCTGGTGCGGCCGGGGATCATCCTTTATGGGCGCTACCCTTCAGCCGGGGTGCGCCACGACCTGATCTCCCTGAGGCCGGTGCTGAGCCTGAAGGCCCGGGTCTCCTTCGTTAAGGACGTGGCGGCGGGGTCCAGCATCGGTTACGGGCGTACCTACAGGGCTGAATACCCGACCAGGATCGCCACCATCCCCATTGGTTATGCGGACGGCTATTCCCGGCTGCTCTCCAACAAAGCCGATGTCCTGATCAGGGGCCGGCGCGCCCCGGTGGCTGGAAGGGTCTGCATGGACCAGGTGATGGTGGACGTGGGGCGGATCCCGGGCGTGGAGGCAGGGGACGAGGCGGTTCTGATCGGCCGTCAAGGATCGGAGGAAATCACCGCCGACGAGATGGCGGATCACATAGGCACCATCAGCTACGAGGTGTTCACCCGGATCAGCGAGCGGGTGCCCCGCCTGTACACGGGAAAGGCTGCCGAACCCATAGCGGCCGATTCAATATGATTTTAATTATTCGGAAGATGGCGCTCTTGACCTAGATCTGCACTTGGGCAACTTTCGGAATATCGTGTTGATCGATTGACAATTTGTATTAGATGGGTATAAAGTTAGTTTGAGACAAGTAAATATTGAACAAGAGCTCCAGGTGCCCTGGGATAACCGGGGAGAATAGGGAANNTCCTGAGCGGTGGGGCCGCTGTAAATGGGGAGCTGTTTCCAAAAACCACTGGATGGGAACATCCGGGAAGGTGGAAACCAGCGATGATCTATCAGCCAGCAGACCTGCCTGGAGTTTCAACAAAGAGTGCCTCCCATCCAGAGGACCGTGTTGATTGTTACATTTGATGATGTGCAATCCCGGCCCATGGAGGCCGGGATTAATTTTTTGTAAACATGCGAAGGCATGGATTAATTATGTTCAAGCATTCTTCTTCCCTTCCCTGTTTGCCGTTCTAGTCTTGCACAGGAATGGTGCCAGGCGGGGTCGCATGGAAGCAAAGGGGAGGAGCGATGTTTATGAACAAGTTTCGAGGCAGTAGCAGATTTTACTAATCAACTATTCTTTGAGGAGGCATAAAACATCATGAGTGAGGTAGAAAACATCATGAGTGTTGCTTCTTTGCATAAAGACCATACCAGACCAATTTGGGTAGACGCAACCAAATGTGGATCAGCAGTATTGTTTTTACTTGCAGGCGGAGTGTTCTTGTTATTGACCGGCGTCTTCAAATATCCCATGTTGCTAGGCATGGCCATATTGTCCCTGTCTTTTGGGCTTCGTCATGCTTTTGACTGCGATCACATTGCCGCTATCGATAATATGACTCGTAAGTTAATCCAAGAGGGTAAGCCCAACATTAGAAGCGTAGGGTTTTTCTTTTCCGTTGGTCATTCATTGGTAGTAATTTTAATGGCTGTGGCAACTATCTTTTTTGTTAAATGGGCGACGCATGCGCTTCCTACATTTAATGCTTTTGGAGGCGGTCTCGCCACACTTATTGCCGGCATTTTTCTGCTCATCCTAGCGGTAATAAATTATGTAATCTTAAGAGATATCGTTGTAACTTACAAAAGCATGCAAAATGGCACCTATTGTGCGGAAACGGCAGAATCAAAAAATGGAACTGTCAACCGCATGATACAACGTCTATTTGGCATCGTGGAGAAAGACTGGCATGTTGTTTGCGTAGGATTCTTGTTCGGGCTCGGGTTTGATACGGCAACTCAAATAGCGGTTCTGGCCACCTCGGCGGCTGCCGCAGCAAAGGGCATACCGACGTTCACCATCATGTCCTTCCCGATTCTTTTTACTGCCGGTATGTGCACGATGGATTCGTTGGACGGCTTTTTCATGAGCTCGGCATACAAGTGGGCCTTCTCTTCACCCTTCAGGAAGGTTTACTTTAACCTGACGATCACCGCCCTTTCCATCCTGGCAGCAGGAGTGATCGGCGTCATTGAAGTCTTCCAGGTCTTGAGCCAAGAGCTTGGCTGGACCGCCAGTTTTTGGATCTGGTTGCAAAACCTGGACTTTAATATAATGGGTTTTATGCTCGTTGGAATGTTCGTAGTGGTTTGGGCTGTGGCTATTGTTATCTGGAAAGCGGCCCGCCTCGATAAACAAGATGCTGCCATGGCATCACAAGATGCTGCCATGGTATCATAATCCGTTCCAGTTGTGCCGATGACTTGCAACCTGAGTCTCGGAAAAATTGCACTCCTGACGCCATCGACATGAATATATGCAATAAGTATGAGTTATGGCATGCTTGCAACCGGCATTTGATGCAACAACCGGAATATTGTGTTGATTGATTGACCAGTTGTCCCAGGAGGGTTTAATGTCAGGTTCAAACAACTGAATATAGTTTAACAAGGCTCCGGGTGCCCCGGCTGATAACCGGGGAGAATAGGGAATTCAGGTGCAAGTCCTGAGCGGTGGGGCCGCTGTAAATGGGAAGCGTTTCCAAAGACCACTGGATGGTTACATCTGGGAAGGTGGAAGGCGGTGATGATCCATGAGCCAGTAGACCTGCCCGGAACTTCAAGACAGTGTGCCTCCCATCCAGAGGATCATCTTGAGCGTTAATCGAACTTTATCAAGATCCTGGTCGGTGAGACCAGGATCTTGTTTTTTAACACTCACTTCTGCCATTCCCGTTAGCCAGACGTCCACTACCGGTACCGTCAGGGACGCGACTGGCGCCAAGCGTCATTAAGGCTGGGAGAGGATGTTGATAGGGCTGGGTTTGGACAACGGACAAAAATCTGGGCGATGTATCATGGAGATGTATTATGACTACGTTCGATCTTGCAGCTCTAAAAGTGCTCCAGGTCAAGGAGACTGCTACCGACTGCTATATCACTGCCGAAACGGTTGCCAGGCCGTCCCAGTGCCCGCACTGTCATGTCTTTAACCCTCGTTTGACTGGTCACGGTCGCAAGCAGCAGATCTTTCAGGACACCCCGATTCGTGGGAAGCGGGTGAACATCCTGATCGACCGGCGCCGCTATACCTGCCGGGAGTGCTGCCGCACCTTCCTGGAGCGCCTGGTGGACATGGATGGCCGGCGAAACATTACCAAACGCCTGCTACGCTACATCCAGGCCAAATCGCTCACCGATACCTTCGCCAGCCTCGCTAGGGAGATCGGCTTGGACGAGAAAACCATCCGCCTGATTTTCAAAGATTACAGCAACGTAGCTGAAGGCCCACCGCTTTAGCCGTGGGATGAAAGCGGCTGCGGTGTTTTACACTGAGGACATTTGTCCGGTTAAAAAGCTCGAAGTCAATTTTCGTGTTAAGCGAAGTGAAGCATCCTGTGCTTTATCTGCCTCCCTTATACATGCTGGCTATAACTCAGCCAATAAAATATTTTTTTTCTTGAAGGAATTATAAAAAAAAAGTAGTATAAGATAACTAGGACAACGGAATATTAGCGCACTCGGACCACGAAGGTTCTCAATGCCCTGTAGAAACGGGGTTGACGGTATCGTGGTTTTTTGTTTTTCAACTGAGGGGTGATACGGTGAGAATTGCTGTTATCGATGGTCAGGGAGGCGGGATTGGCCGGTATGTCATCGACCAGATCCGTAAAGCGCTTCCTGTCGACCTGGAGATAATTGCCCTGGGCACGAATGCGATTGCCACCTCCCTGATGCTCAAGGCCGGCGCCAACGAGGGGGCCAGCGGAGAAAACGCCATCGCCATCAACGTGGAGGATGTTGACGTCATTATCGGGCCGCTGGGAATCGTGCTGGCTCACTCCATGAGCGGTGAACTGACGCCGAAGATGGCGGAGGTCGTGGCCAAGAGCAGGGCGCAGAAGTTGCTCCTGCCTCTGACTCTTTCCAAGGTGGAAGTGGTGGGGGTGGAGGCAGATCCCTTGCCCCATCTGGTGGAAAAGCTGATTAACAGACTAAAAGAACTGATGGGAGTTGATCGGGAATGTGCGAGGCCAGTGCCTATCTATGCAAAGGCGAAGTAGAAGAGCTTGTATTGCAGAGTGTGGACCGGGTTGAGCCTACGGAAGACGGGCTGTTGCTCGAGAATATCTTCGGGCAGCGCAAGATCTTAAAGGCCCGGATCAAGAAGCTTGCCCTGGTGGACCACAAGATCATCCTGGAGCAGGCCTAATTCAGTTTTAAAGGCAACTAGGATCGCGGTGGTTGACACGGCCGGCATGAAACCGACCCCAACCGCGGTTGTTGCGTATTTTAACGTTTAGGAAGAGACCACAGCAGGACACCAATCCCTATCCTTCCCGCTTTCGGCTTGGCCGGGCCGCAGCATGAAGCCCTTCCCGGCTGGGTAACTACTTGAACAACAGGATGTGACAGGTTATAACATCATAAAATAACTTTTGTTAATTTGAGTGTTTCGGGATCAGGTATTATCCCGATCAGGTTTAATCCTAAAAAGTGAATGGCGTCATGGAGATGCTGAGGGTGAACCTCCCCCACGACGAGCGTAGGGGCTTCTCATTTCATAGAGAGCCGCCCTGCAAGCAGGGTCTTACGCTCCCTCGTGAGCTACAGCGCTAATAGCGCCGGCCCGGTCCATGGGCATCTACTACTTCGCCTCACGGCTACGTAGATACGTGCTTCTTTGGAAGCACCTGCTCAATCGGGAATCAGTTTTACGCAGCGGCCCATTAACCCGATGCAACGCCATACTGATTGTCAAAGAGCTTTAACAAGTATATTGTACCATAGAGTACAAGTGTTTGTAAAGATTATCGCCCTGCGGGCGGTGCCCCCTTCATCCTGCAGGACGAGCCTGTAGGTTTTCAGGGTCAAAGATCTATAAAGAAAAGAAAGGATGATTATTCGTGCATATTCCTGACGGATATCTCAGCCCGGCGACATGCGTGGTAGGGTATGCGATCATGATTCCGTTCTGGGCGACAGCGGTCAAAAAAGTTAAGGCGGCCCTCAATACAAAATTGATCCCGCTGATGGTGATCGGGGCGGCCTTCTCCTTCGTCCTGATGATGTTCAACGTGCCCATACCGGGTGGCACCACTGCTCATGCAGTGGGCGCCGGCATCCTAGCTGTCCTCCTGGGGCCCTGGGCGGCCACCATCTGTGTCTCCATCGCCCTAGCCATCCAGGCGCTGCTGTTTGGCGATGGCGGGATCTTCTCCTTCGGTTTCAACTGCTTCAACATGGCCCTGGTGATCCCCTTTGTTTCCTTTTTTATCTACCAATGGTTTGCCGGCAAATCGGATGTCATGTCTAACAAGCGCTGGATCTGGGGCGCCATTGGCAGCTACATTGGTATCAACCTGGCCGCTACTTGTGTCGGTATCGAGTTGGGCCTGCAGCCGGTATTGTTCCACACCGCACAGGGTGTGCCGCTGTATTCCCCCTTTCCCATCTCCGTCTCAGTGCCGGCCATGCTGCTTGCTCATCTCTTGATGGCAGGCCCCGTCGAAGCCATTGTTACAGGCGGGGTCACGCGCTACTTTCAGTTAACCAACCCGTCGGTGATCTCAGATCAGATCGCGGCGAGGCTGGCGCCGGCCAAGGCGGCATTCAACAAGTTGTGGTATGTTATCATAGCCCTGATCGTGCTCGTTCCGCTCGGGCTGCTGGCCCCGGGAGGCGCCTTTGGAGAGGGCGAAATTTCTGATATCAAGCAGGTTTTCGGATTTGTTCCAGCGGGTTTGGCGTCCCTGCGCGACCACTATTCAGGCTTGCTGCAGGATTACGGTATCCCCGGCTATGGCGGCGCCAACCCGGACCTCTGGCACCAGACCGTGGGCTATTACCTGGCGGCTGTGGTGGGGATCGTCATCATCGCCGGTATTACCTTTCTGATCACCAGGCTGATCGCTGCCAGAGAAGCCAAAAAGTCGTCAACTTGAGGCTGCTCATTGTCAGAGAAGTCAAATTGGGAAGGAACTTGATTTACCATGGTTGACTATCAGATACCGGAGTGGCTCCTGAAGTCTCAGGGGCCGCTCCCCCCCTCAAAAAGCACTAAAAAGACGCGGCGCAGTTTTGTGGAAAAAACCATCGACGCCTTCTCAGGCTTCCTGATGGACGACTTTTACTCCGAACGGATCGCCAGCGCCAATGGCCTGATGCAGGGCTTGCATCCCGGCATCAAGGTGATCACCACCCTGTTGCTGATCTTTGTGGCCGTGAGTCTGCGTAGCTGGGAACTGCTGCTCCTGTTCAATCTTTGGATCCTGATGCTGGCCTATATGTCAGCCGTGCCGCTGTCCACCTTCTTGAAGCGGGTCTGGTTGGTGGTGCCGATATTTACCGGGATCATCGTGCTGCCGACGCTCTTCAACGTGATTCGTCCCGGAGACCCGCTGCTGGTGCTGCTTCACTTCAGCGGCCAGCACCGCCTAGGGCCGTGGGTGCTGCCGGGCGAGTTGACGATCACCAGCCAGGGGGTTCGTGGGGCAGTCATCTTCATCCTGCGGGTGGGTGCCTGCGTTTCCCTGAGCGTGTTGTTGACCCTGACCACCCGCTGGGCGTATTTGCTGAGAGGATTCAGCATGATCCGGATCCCGACGCTGTTTATCAATATCTTGGAGATGACCTATCGCTATATCTATGTTCTGCTGCAGAGCGCCAGCGACATGTTCCAGGCCCGGATGAGCCGGACGGTAGGCCGGACGGGAACCGGGGAGCAGCAGCGGTTCGTGGGCAACGCCATGGGCGCCCTCTGGTCAAAGGCGTTCATCCTGAGCGACGAGGTCCATGCGGCGATGCTCTCCCGGGGTTATACCGGCACCCCGCGCACCCTGAAAAACGCCAAGATCCGGGGATTGGACTGGTTTTGGATCGCTTTTGCGCTTCTGGTCACGATAATTCTGCTTGGGGGTGATCGGCTTGTCAGTTGACGATGAAGCTATCTTCGAGTTAAAAGACGTCGGCTTTAACTACCCGAGCGGGGAAAAAGCGCTGGAAGGCGTCGATCTGACGATCAACAGGGGCGAGAAGGTTGCCCTGCTGGGCGCCAACGGGAGCGGGAAGTCCACCCTGCTCAAGCTGTTGAACGGCCTGTTGTTTACCAGGGAGGGAACGCTCAAGGCTTTCGGGCAAATCCTCAGTGAGGAGAGCATGGCAAACGAGGAATTTTCCTTCGCTTTCCGACGCCGGGTAGGATTCGTCTTTCAGAATTCCGACGCTCAACTGTTCAATTCCAACGTCTGGGAAGAGATTGCCTTTGGGCCAATACAGTTGGGCTTGCCGGAAGCCGAAGTCCACCGGCTGGTGGATGAAGTGATCGCCTTGCTGGGCCTGGAACGCTTTCGTNNGTGCTGCTGCTGGATGAGCCTACGAGCGGGCTGGACCCGCGGACGCAGCGCAAACTGATCCACCTGTTCCAACAACTGAACAAGGCAGGAAAGACAATCATCGTGGCCACTCACAACCTGGAAACCGTGGAGGAGATCGCCGACCGCGCCCTGATCTTCAGCGAGGACCATCACCTGGTGGCCGATGGGCCCTGCGAGGAAATCCTGAGCAACATCGACCTCCTGATCAAGGCCAACCTGGTCGATGAAGAGTTCCATCTGCATCCCCACGGTCACCAGACTCTCATCCACGCCCACGATGGGGAGAGGAGCCTGAATTTAAGCCTCAAGAAAGCTTAAGCCAGATCGTCTACTTTCAAGATGTTGTGAGAATGGAGCGTTAGAAGGCATTGGCTCCGCCAATGCCTTCGCGTCATCCCGGGTAAGGAGCAGGTGCGCTACTTACCTGATGGCTACCCGCTCTAATGCNNTGAAGCCAAGGCCCAGTTGAATCTATTTCTGCTCAGGTTCACGGATTACTGTTTCGGTGAGATTGATCCCATTGTTTTTTAACAGTCTGGCCAGCACCGCCTGAACCAAGGCGCCCTGATTGTTTTCTCCGCTGTTGATCATGATCTCTGGTGTGATCTTGATTTGATTCTCCGAGATCAATTTCATCAACTCGATACTGACGAGTCCTTCCGCTGTTACTGCTTGCTTGGTCAGTTCGTATGCCTGCGCCGTGTTCTTGCCGATCGACAGAATTTTATCAGCCTCTCCCTGACCTTCAAGCCTGATTCTCTCGCCCTCGCCCTGGGCAATGGCGATGGTCTTTTGCTTGATCTGTTCTGCAACCTGCACATCAATCTGCGCTGCCACCAGGGTTGCCTGCTTGTCAGCCTCGGCCCTGGTCTTTTCCATGGCGATACGCTTTTGTTCCGAATTTCTCTGCTCATCGAACATTGACTGTCGCTGCAGGGCGAGCACCTTGTTGGTTTGGGTCTCCATCAGTTCCGGTGGCAGAACAATATTACTGATGAGCACCGATAATACCTCGACATGGTACTTGCTCAGTTCGTTGATGGCACGCTTCTGTGCCTGATCCTGCTGCTCGTGGCGATCCTGCAGGAATTGCATCGCTGAAGCCGTGGATGCCTGATTGCGGAATGATGAGTCGATCAGCGGGTGAATGACGTTGGTGATCAGGTTTTCTATGCTACCAATACGACTTACGAGATAGGGCGATTGATCGGGCAGTATCCTGATGACCACTTTCACGCCTACCTTAAGCGCAAAGCCATCCTTGCTGTTCACGTTCAGCGAGTCGAACTTGGTATCCGCAGCATCATCCCAATCAATAGTAGTATTAGTGGTATTAATGATTATCGGCCTGTATGCCAATAGGTTCAAATAAAAATTTCCCGGTCCGAGCACTGAACGTTGTATGCCTCGGTATCCTTCCGTAACTACATATTTTTCTGCATTAAAGTCGGCCGCTGCGTCTGTCTCCGCTTGAAGCTCCCCGGAAGACACCGTTACTGCCGGTTGTTTGCCGACGTTGGAGATGATCACTGCCACCTGACCCTGATTTACAGTTAAGGCATCAGATGTTTGCACTGAAAACATCAGGGGATTTATGTAGAATTTGCCTGGGGTGAGGACATCTAATTGTGGGCCGCGTTGCCCACCGTTCGTGAGAAACGCTGCGGCATTCTGGAACATACCGTGACCCTGAATTGTCTTGGCAATTAGCTCGTTTTCCGGCAGTTCTTCTCCATCATTTGCGGTGACAATGCCAACCTTGCCGGACGCAACATCGATAGCTGGAGAGATTTTCACATCGAACATCCGGAGATTTACTCTGTACCGGCCCGGTCTCAAGATATCCAGTTGTGGCCCCTTCTGCCCGTTCTGTTCGAGGAAAGCCTCTCCGTCCTGGAAGTTGTTATGGCCGGGAACTGATTTAGCGTAGAGTCTCCCCGGATCCAGCGGTTGGCCGGCTGCTGAGTTCACGATGCCAATCGAGCCTGCGGGGATCGTTATCGCATCCATAACTGTGACCTTGAAGAGATAGCTGTTGATTCTGTAGAGACCTGGCGGCAGTGTTTCTGTCTGGATGCCTTTCTGCCCCTCGCTTTTCAAAAAAGACTCGGCATCCTGAAAGTGATTATGACCGGCTACGCCCCTGCCGAATATTTCTCCCGGGTCGAGGGGTCTCCCGTCTATCGACTCGACTATTCCCACCTGGTCTACCCCGATCGTTACCAGACTATCTACCCGTACCATGAATAAGAACGGAAAAAACAGATGAAGACCCGGCCCCAATATTCTTGCCTGAATTCCGATCTGCCCGGGGAGTGCGACGACCCTATCCGAAGGAAGCCTTGCTCCGAAAAGTTTTCGTTCTACGATCCCCACCTGTCGGCCGCCGATGATGACGATCATCCGTGCACTTGCGAGCAGGGCTATTACAATAATCGCCACAATTACGTAAATCAGGAACGAAACCATCGCATCCATTGTTATTTTTTCTCCTCCTCGTTTTTAACCGTTTAAGGTTGCGTAATGATTCTGCTTGAATAACGCCTGTCGCTATTTTTTTCTGCCAGAGGGTTAAATATGCAATAATAATGCAGCAACAGAATGTCTCCCCAACATCCCTGTAAACTCATCGAAAAAATGAAATTTTCCTTGCAACAGTGACTCCCTTCTTGTCCTGGTACATCAGGTCTTCAGCTTTCTGCAGCACGAGTTCGAAGGGTTGATCGATATCCTCTCTGGTGGCAACACCAAGGGCAAAACTGACGGGCATCGATTCTCTTTCTGTTTTCTCACCGGCCGCCCGGAGCTGGTTGCATATCCTCCCGGCAGTGTCTCTATCTGTGTTCGGCAGCAGAACGGCAAATTCGTCACCACCCCAGCGGCAGATGATGTCTTCCTTGCGGCACATATTCTTAAAAATCTCGGCGGTCATGATCAACAGAGCGTCCCCCGCCTGATGGCCAAGGGTGTCGTTGACCAGTTTGAGCCCGTTGACATCGCCCATGATCACGCTTAAAGGCAACTGCCTTTTCGTATTCAGGCGCTTGAGCTCTTCCTCGAAGAAAGAGCGGTTGAAGATCCCGGTCAGGATGTCATGGAAGCACAGATACCTGAGACGCTCTTCTGCTTGCTTGCGCTCGGTAATGTTGCGTATCACAACGACAATCTGATCTTCAAGCAACGGGAGAAAGCGCGCTTCGAAAAATTTCCTTTCTCCGCGGATGCTCAGGTTGTATTCGATCATCACCAGCGATCTGGTATCTTGAACCCGATCGATTACCTGTTGAAATTGCCCGGCCAATTTTTTGGAAACGTCCTGTATCCGCTTCCCGAGCAAATCCTCTATAGGCTGGTACAGGTCAGAAGGGTCGCCTGCCAGTAATTCCTGAAATGTGCCATCTGCGCCGAGCCTGAAATAGAGATCCGGCAAAGCCTGAAAGACCGCCTGGAGTTCGGCAGACGTCCGGCGCAACGCTTCTTCTGCCTGTTTGCGTTCCCGACGCACTACCGCTTCTTGCAGTTCCCGTTCGATGGTAAAATTGAGCCTGGTCAGGTTATCTTTGAAAATGTAGTCATCGGCGCCCGCCTTCATGGCTGTCACTGCCACATCCTCGCCGATCCTGCCGGACACAATAATGAAGGGCAAATCCAGACTCCTTTCTTTTACTAACTCTAGGGCATCCAGGCCATTAAAACGCGGCATGACGTAATCGGCGATGATCAGATCCCATTTCCGGCGGTCCAGGGCGCTTGCCATCGCTTCGCGGGTATCGACCCGTTCGCAGAGGGGATCGTAACCCCGCCGTCGCAGTTCGTATAACACCAGCTTGGCATCGTCATCTGAATCCTCTACCATCAGAACCCTCAAAGATCGATCCATGAATAACCCCTCACATCGTATGCTAATGCAACTGCAAAGAGCCAGGCCAATGTAACTTTTCTGCTCCGAAATCTCGCCGTGCAGGCGGGCAATCCGTGGTGGATGATGTATACCTTATTCGGTGTTACCTTATAGATGCCGGACAGGAGATCGACCGAGTTCTTGGTCATAGGCCCGACTGAGAGGTTTAGCCCACATGGATACCAATTGTATGAATTTTGAAACAAAGGAAAGAAGGTAAAAGTAGTGTTCAACTGGGTCTTGGCTTCAGTGGGGGGATTGCTTTCCCCACTGAAGCCAAGACCCAGTTAATACAGTGATGTAGCTGCTCTTATCCCACCGCTTCGGATGTACTCCGCATTCTTCAGGCCAAGCCAAAGGCCTGGATGCGGAGGAAGCGAGGGTATTAGAGCGGGTAGTCATCTGTGATAAAAGGCGGGGTACTACTTAATGAAATTATACTAGCAAACTTGTCCCATGTCCACCCTGTCGCTAATGGCGCTCAAGAAGAAGTATGAGCACGGTGTCCAGGCGGAGCATGCATGATCCTGTCACTGACTGCTGGAGAATGGCGCCGGGCCGGAAGGCGCCACGCCGGGCTGATCCAGATTGCCGGCAGGCCTCCTGAACAGGCGGCCCTGAATGTCGTCCAGCAGGGTGTAGATCACCGGCACCACCACCAGCGTCAACAGGGTGGAGGTGATCAATCCGCCGATGATGACGTGGGCCATTGGCGCCCGGAGTTCGGAACCGGAACCGAGCTTCAGGGCGAGTGGAGTCATTCCCAGGATCATGGCCAGCGACGTCATCATGATCGGACGAAACCGGATCCGGGCGGCCATGATCAAGGACTCGCTCCGCTCCGTTCCTCGCTTTCGTTCGGCTTTGGCAAAGTCGATCAGCAAGATGGCATTCTTGGCGACTAACCCCATCAGCATGATAATACCGATCAGCGACATGATGCTGATCTGGCTGCCCCCGATCAGGAGCCCCAGGATGGCGCCGATGATCGCCAGCGGCAGAGACAGGATGATGGCGAAGGGATCGATAAAGCTTTCGAACTGGGCCGCAAGGACGAAAAACATGAACAGGACGCCCAGCACCAGGGCGATTCCGATGGAGGAGAAGCTCTCGCCCTGCATCTCGGACGTGCCGGCGGCGAACAACTGATAGCCGGGCGGCAGGCGCAATTCCTGGGCCACCCTGCCGGCGAAGATGCTGCTGAAGTCTCCCGAAGAGATGCCTTCAAGATTGGCTGTGAGTTCAATATCCCCCTGCTTGTCATACCGCATCAATTCGCTGGGGCTGGTGGAGAAAGTGCGCTCGCTGACCTGGCTCAGCGGAATCAGGTTGGGGCTGCCTCCGGAGCTGCCGTACTCACTCTGGAGGTAGATGTTGTCGAGGTCCTCGACATTCTGGCGCTGCCCTTCGCCAAGCCGCACTCTGACGTCGTAGCTGTCCCCCCCGTCATCGTACTGTCCTACTACCACGCCGCTGAACAGCGTGTTCAGAACATCGCCGACCTGCGCTGTCGATACCCCGAGATCGGCTGCGGCATCCTGCTTGATCTGTACCTGCACCTCCGGCTGTCCCGGCTTGAAACTGCTGCCCACATCCACNNATCTGCTGCGCCTTGACGGCGTAGGCCTGCAGCGTGTCATAGTCAGACCCCAGCAGTTCATAGGTGACCGCTTTGGAAGTGCCGCCCATGCTGGAAGCGGTGTCGACAGCGGCCTGCATCCCTGGCAGAGTGTTCAAGTCCTGCCTGAGGGCGGAGGCGATCTGCTTGTCTGTTCTGCTGCG
>PLQY01000038.1 GCA_003160265.1 Peptococcaceae bacterium
TCAAACACTTCATGAACAACGGGTGCACGACACCATTGTGATAAGACAAAATTATTTACTCATAAATTTGTCGTGCACCCATGAACAACACTTCATGAAATATTTTCAACGCTCTTTCAATACCTCAGCAATCTTGCGCAACAAGCTCTCCGAGGCATACGGCTTCGGCAGAAAGGGCAACCCCTCTTTTTTAACGCGCTCCAGCTTATCCTGGTCATCGGTGTAACCACTTACCAGGATGGCCGCCAGTGACGGTTTGCTCCGGCGCAGCAGCAGTGCCAGGTCCGTCCCTCTCCCGTCGGGCAGGATCAGATCGCTGAGCAGAAGATCGAATGATCCTTTTTCCCTGGCGAAGACGAACTCTGCGTCNNCGCTCCTGCAGGCGTGAACGACATAGTTGTTGTCTGTCAACAGGTCACGGGTCAGGTTCATGAGATCCCGTTCATCTTCCACCAGCAGGATAATCTCCCCATGGCCGCGCAACTGGTCCGGCCGTACAGGCCTTGATTCAGCTTGGACGGGCTGGGTTTCGAATGTAAATGCAGGCAGGAATATATTGAAGGTGGCGCCGCGGCCCTTTGAGCTTTTTACATTTACGTGACCGTCATGATCCCTCACAATGCCATAAATTACGGATAGACCGAGGCCTGTTCCCCGTCCCAGTTCTTTCGTTGTGAAGAAGGGCTCGAAGATATGGGNNCGGGCGTTGAGCACCAGGTTGATGAGGATCTGGTCGATGCTGGCAGCATCTGCGTAGACCGTCCACAGGGCTGGGTCGAACCGGTAATCGATCTCGATATCTTCACCGATCAGCCGGTCCAGCATTTTCAGGTTATCTTTGATACTCTGGTTGAGGTTGAGAGGCGCCTTGAACTGCGGTTGCCTGCGCCCGAACAGGAGAAGCTGACGGGTGAGGTTGGCGGACTTCTCGGTCGCTTTCTTGATATTCATGAAAGTGTCGTATATATAGTTATCCAGAGGAAAGCGCTGCGAATGCAGGTCCATGCATGTCTGGATGATTGTCAACTGGTTATTGATCTCGTGCGCCATACCACCGGCCAACTGACCAATTGCCTCCATCTTCTGGGCCAGTTGCAGCCGCTCGTCTGCCTGCTTGCGTTCAGTGACATCAATAGTCGAGTCCAGCATGCAGGGCTCATTATTGAGCATGACAGAGACGGCAGACAACAATCCGGTACGGATCTTACCCGCCTTGGTGCGCAACTCGTATTCAAAATCCCGAACCTCTCCGTCTGCTTTCAATATTTGCATCATCTGCAGGCGATGCGCCGGTCTCGCCCACAAATTCAACTCTTCGTCCGTATGATCGATAACATCTTTTCTTCTATATCCAGTTAACTGTTCAAAGCGTTCGTTAACATCTATGTATTGCCCGCTATCAAGTTTTTTGATCGTTTGGCAGATAGAACTCGACTTGAAGGCTTTTAGAAAGCGCTGTTCCGCCTCCATCTTCTGTACCTGGAAGAGTTTCTGCTGCGTGGCAGCGAGTTCCGCCTCCGCCAGCCTGTGCTCCCGTCGCACCACAGCCTCGCGCAACTCCCGCTCGATGGCCAGATTGAGCCTGGTCAGATTGTCTTTGAGCAGGTAGTCGTGGGCACCCGCCTTCACGGCCTCAACGGCGACATCCTCGCCGATCTTCCCGGACACGATGATGAAGGGCAGATCGAGGCCTCTGTCCTGCAAGAGCTTGAGGGCATCCAGGCCGCTGAACCGCGGCATGACGTAGTCAGCGATCACCACGTCCCAGTCTTGCTTCTCCAGGGCGCCGATCATCGCTTCAGGGGTCTCCACCCGCTCATAGAGCGGGTCGTAGCCTCCCTGTCGCAGTTCATGGGTCAGCAACCTGGCGTCGTGATCAGAATCCTCCACCAACAGCACCTTTAAAGGCCTATCCATCCCTAACCCCTCCCAATCGGAGATTGGTTCAAAAGCAGCCAATACAACCCCAGTTGACTGGCAGCCTCCATGAACTCGTTAAAATCGACCGGCTTGCAGACATAGCTATTGGCACCCAGGCTGTAACCCTCGACGATGTCCCTCTCTTCCTTGGATGAGGTGAGGATCACTACGGGCAGGTACTTGGTGCGCTCGTCCGAACGGATTTTCTTCAGGACCTCCAGGCCGTCAACCTTCGGCAGCTTCAAGTCCAGCAGGACGATCACAGGCGTGAGGGCACGGCCTTCGGATAAGCCAGTGCCGAACAGGTAGTCCAATGCCTCGACTCCGTCACTCGCCACCACGATCTCGTTGACAACCTGGCTTTTCTCCAGCGCCCGAACGGTCAGTATGGCATCATGAGGATTGTCCTCCACCAGCAGGATGATGCCTTTGCTCATTTTTTGCTCTCCTCCTCTGTTTCCGCCTCTAAGGTGAAGAAAAAGGCGGCCCCTTTCTCAATGGCGCCATCCGCCCATACCTGCCCACCGTGGCGGTGGATGATGCGCTGGATGATTGCCAACCCGATGCCATTGCCCGGAAACTCGTCCATCCCGTGCAGGCGCTGGAATGCGCCAAACAGCTTGTGAGCGTACTTCATGTCATATCCGGCTCCATCGTCACGAACGAAGTAGGCCCTGTTCCCGTCGTGATCGGTGACGCCAAACTCTATACGGGCCTGCGGGTGTTTGCTGGTAAATTTCCAGGCATTGTTGACCAGGTTTTCCAGAACCGATTGCAGCAGTACCTTATCTCCATATGCCTTGATTCCGGAGGCGATCACGAAGTCCACCGGGCGGGACGGCTCCATTCTACGCAGATCGCCGGTGATGGTCTCGACCATGCTGCTCAAATCCACTTCTTCCCGCCTGATCTCTTTACGGGACAGGCGCGAGAGATCCAGCAGGTCATCGATCAGGTCTCCCATACGCTTGCACTCGGTGCAAATGATCTGCAGGTATTCCCTGCCTTCCTCCCCAAGCTTGTCCTGATATTCATTAGAAATAATCTGGCTGAATCCGTTGATGCTCCGCAGGGGCGCCCGCAGGTCATGCGAGACCGAATAATTGAACGATTCGAGTTCTTTGTTGGCATTGGACAGTTCTTCGGTGTAGCGTTTAAGATCGATGTTGAGCTTCCGCAGCGCCTCTTCTGCCTTCTTGCGTTCGGTAATGTCAATCCCCATCTCCATGATCAGATTGGAGCCATCGACATCGGTGAAAGGAAAGTCGTAAATATCGTAATTGCGACCGTCAGGACCGGTCCACTCCCAGTGGTGAGGCGCATTGGTTTTGAGAACCTTATGGGTCTCGCAATTATCGCAGGGCTCGTTGCGTTCAAAGAGATACTCGAAACAGCGCCTGCCGTGGGACTCGCCAAAGCGCTCCCGGAAGAAACGGTTGGCAAAAGACACGTGATAATCCGGAGTCAACAGCACCAGGTAAGCAGGCAACAGCTCCAGGACGTCATTGAAGCGCTTGCGTTCTGCTGCTACAGACTTTTCGGCTCGCTTGCGCTCTTCTATTTCCACACGCAGTGCCTGGTTGAGCTTTACCAGCTCTGACGTTC
The DNA here is from genome assembly GCA_003160265.1 of Peptococcaceae bacterium. Classification (GTDB taxonomy): domain Bacteria; phylum Bacillota; class DSM-12270; order Thermacetogeniales; family Thermacetogeniaceae; genus Palsa-1188. The sequence continues at coordinate 3,526 of PLQY01000038.1, forward strand.
GTTTCCCAACTCTATATTCCAGTTCTTCATGCGATTTTCGCAATGCCAGTTCCACTTTCTTGCGTTCGGTGATGTCCCTGGCCACGTGAACGGCGCCGATGGTATTTCCCTGCTGGTCCGACAATGGGGTGGTGCTGACCAGAAATTCGCCGCCGAGTTTGTCTTCATGAAGCTCTGCCACGTGTTGTTTTCCATCCGCCAGGGTGAGAACATGGGGGCAGAACGACGGCGGTTTCTCCAGATCGTGCACGCATTGGAAGCAGGGAAGGCCCGCGCACTGCTCGGGTTGCCTGCCCAACCGCTGGGCCATCGATCTATTCGCCCGGATGATCCGGTGTTCGGTATCCAGAATGGCGATCAGATCGGGCACGGCGTCGAAGGTGCGCTCCCATTCCTGCTTTGCCATGAGCAGTTCTTCCATCAGCCGGGAATTCTGCAGGGAGATGGCTGCCTGTGAGGTCAGCAACTCTGTCATCTGCGTCTTTCCCGACGTGAACACCCCGTCCGACAGGCGGTTTTCCAGGTACAGGATCCCGATCATCCTTGACAGTTTGACCACCGGGAGACAGAGGACGGAGCGCAGTTGCAGATCCTGGACCTCCGGATTGTCTTTGAACATGCCCTCCTGGAGGGCATTATCGAGGAGCGCCCGTTCACCTGTTCTGTACACGTAACGGACGATCGCCTTGCAGATGCCAGCCGCATCATCCAGATTCTGGTTGACTGCCCGGGCCTGCCTCTCCCCGATATGGCTTTCCGCCCGGATCATCAGGGCGCCATCCTCGGCAATCAGCAGATAACCATGCTGGGCGCCAGAACTCTCGATGACAATGTTCATGATCTTTTTCAGCAGGGTGTCCCGCTCGATCTCGGCAGAAATGGCCAGGGATGATCTCATCAGATATTCGACGTCGAGGTCTGGCAGGGTGCGATCGCCGGACTCCACCTCGAAGTGCGAGCCAGAGGGCTTTTCCCCCTCGAAATAGTCGGGGTGCCTCTCGATCAGGTCGATCTCTTTCCGTTCTGCATGACATTTCTTATAGAGACGGCCCGCCTCGGCAAAGTAGACTCTTTCGGAACATTGTGCCTCGTTCAGGAGCATCTCGCCGAGGCATTCGTGTAGGTGCCCTTCCAAGAAGATATATTTCTGTTCGTGGGCGCTGTTGATGGCATCCAGGTAGAGGCTCCGGGCCTCCCTGAACGACCCGGTGACTCTTTCCAGTTCGGCGTACAAAAAAGCAAGGTAGGGTTTCAATAAAGGCCCCAATGCAGCCCACTGCTCGACTTTTTTGATGATCGGCCGGATCTCCGCCAGCAGTTCATCCTCATTCTTGAAGCCCTGGCCTCTTTCATACATTTTCAGGGCGTTCAATATTAGAAAGACGTGCCACTGCCTCTTCAGCACGTTGTCCGTCAGGCCCGACAGGTAGCGCCGCACCTCATCCAGGTAAACTTGCGCCTGCTCGTGCTCTCCGAAGTAATAGTGCGCCAGTCCCATGTGGACGCAATAGCTCCCTGCCGAGGCGATGTGGTTGTCCCGTTCCCACCGCTTCAGTTGCTCTTCCATAAGGATGGGGGGGTAGTCTTTTTTCATCGGGGCGATCCAGCCTGCCCGCATCGCCTCTGCCAGGCCCGTGGAAAAGGACAGGTGATACCGGTTGGAGAACTGCAGGCATTCCCGGGCACAGTCTTCGATGACGGACAGGTCCGCCCCCTGTACCTGCAGGTTCCACATCAGGGGGCCGTACGATAGACCGGCGTTATACAGGTCGCCGCAGTTTTTCCCGCACTGGATCGACCTCCGGCAGTAGTCCACGATCTCCCTCGGGTGGCTCCGTGAGTGCATGTTGCACCAAACGATCCCGTTCATCCCGCGAGTGGCGCCGAAGGTATTCGGGTACTTGGCAGACAGATTGCACGCCAGGTCTTCGTATCTGAATGCCTGTTGGAACTCCTCCTGCTCTCCGAGTTGCAGCCCCATGATACTGAACGAATAGATCACGGATTCATCCATACCGCCCGCCAGGCAGTGCCGGGTAGACTGTGCCGCCGAGAGGTAGAGTTGCGGCACCAGGCCGGACATATACAGGTCGGGGATCAACTCGCTGTAAAACGCCAGCTCGATCTTGCTCCTCCGGTCCGTGGTAAACGGCATGTTCAGGATGGTCTCCCAGACATTGATTCTCTGATCGGAAATCTCCGCCATCAGATCCTGGCGTTGCCGGTTGGCTTCGCCCGGGTTGTCCGGGATGGCCTTGCCAAAATAGGCCAGGCCGCGGTTGGCCGTCTCGATTGCCTTGATAAAATTGCCGATGGAAGACAGCGAGGTTGTCTGTTCCGCCAAGCACTCCGTCTTGTCCAGATCGGTCCCGGCATGCTCCAGCAGTTCTGCGAGCAGCCTCTCGGAACCTTCGTAATTGCCGCACATCAGCTCGGTCTTAGCTGCCTTCTGAAAGATCCTGAAAGTGCGCTCGTAATGGCCATCATCCCAGCAGTCAACTGGCAGCAGCTCCCTGCTGAGACGGAAATACTCATTTGCCGCATCCGCGGCCAGGGAATCCAAGGCCTTATTGCCGGCATGGTAGTTGAGGTCTGACAAGAGATACGCTGTCCGGGAGTCTGGGCTTTCTTCTCTCCCCAGGTTGAGATGGGCAACGATGGCGAACAGGTTATCAAGTTTTTCGATCTCCCGGGCACCCTCCGGAATGGTCCTGAGCAGGTGGTTTCCGATCTGCCGGTGAATCTGGCGGCGTCTGGCCGCCGTGATCTTGGACAGCGTCGCCTCCTGGACTTTGTCGTGGATAAACTGCAGCCGGTTCTTGTTCTCCATCAACAGCCCCTGTCCAAGAGCCGGTTTCAACATCTCGAAGATTTCCAAAAGGGGCATTTCCCTGATTAGCGAGATATCTGCGGGTGAAAAGGCATTGCCCATGCAGGCGCAAAACTCCAGCAAGTTGACCAGGTCCGGCGGGAGCTTTTGAATCTTGAAGTCGAACAGAGCAACTACGGTGTTCGGCATGTCAGACTGGCGAACTTTTTCCATATCCCAGCGCCACTGTCTTTCTTCATCAAGAAACAGGAGGTCCTCGTGATGAAGATACGACAGGCTCTCGCTGACGAACAGCGGGTTCCCCTCACTAAGCATGCCGATGAAATCCGACAGGGCCTTGGTTTGCGCCAGGGGAGCGTCCAGGATGTATGAGACCATCTCTTGGCAGTGTTGGGGCTGCAATGGGCCCAACCTGATCTCCTGCAGTGGCCGGTTGCCCTCTCTGGCGCTCTGGATCAGCCTGGCCAGGGGATGGCTGGCGTCTACCTCGTTATGGCGGTACGCTCCCAGTAAGAAAAGATAGGGGTGGTCCTGGTAATTGGCGAAGATATTCGTCAGGAAGTCGAGGGAGGCCGCATCGCACCACTGCAGGTCGTCTATGAACAGGGTCAGGGGGTTCTCCTTGCTCTCCAGGCAGGCCAGAAACCGTTCAAACAGGTCATGGAACCTGTTCAGCGATTCCACCGGGGGCAACGGTTTGACCTCGGGCTGCGGACCGATGAGGACTTCCAGTTCCGGGATGACGTCAGTCAGGACACTCCCATTTTGCCCCACAGAATTCAGAATCCTTCTTTTCCAAAGCGCAACCCTCTCGTCGCTCTCGGTCAGAAAGACCCGCATCAAATTCCTGAACGCCTGGATCAGAGAACTGTAGGGAATATTTTTCTGATACACGTCGAACTTCCCCGACGTGAAATAGCCCCGATGCATTACAATCGGCTTTTGCAGTTCCTGGATCAGGCGGGTCTTTCCGATGCCGGACAGCCCGGATAGGAACAGCGAGCGAAAAGCTCCCTCGGCAGCCTGCTCGTATNNCGTATTCTTCGAGGATGATCCCGGCCTCCCTGTCGCGGCCGACCATCTTGGAGATGAAGGTGACCCTGCGAGTGCAAACACTGTTCTCCAGGGGGAATTCACCTATGGCGCCGGTGGCATCGTATTCGTCCCGACAGCGGATCAGGTCGGCCAGCAGCCCATTTGCGCTCTGGTAGCGCTTCTCAGGAGCTTTGAGCAGCAATCTGGCGATGATCTTGCTCAGAGCAAACGGCACATCCGCGTTTAATTGGTGGACATCAGACGCTTCCTCGGCAAGATGAGAATGGATCAATTCCAGGGGATCGTCTGAAGAGAATGGCAGATAACCGGTCAGCATCTTGTAGAAAACGGCCCCGAGGGAGTAGAGGTCCGAAGAAAAAACCACCCGGTGGTTGATGCGCCCGGTCTGTTCGGGAGAGGTATAGGCCAGGGTATCCTTGACAAAAGAATGTTCGTAGATGAAATGGCTGACGTCTCTCACGTCTACCGTGCTGATGAAGTCTGTCAGACGGATATCCAACGTGTCCGGATTGACCAGTATGTTGTGCGGTTTGATGCCGCCGTGGATAATTCCCGCTTCGTGGATCTTGTCTATGGCCTCGGCCAGCCTGCAGGCAATAGTGAAAAAATCTTTTAAAGCAACCATGGAATGCGCTTGCAGGTCGTCGAGGGGAATCCCGTCAAACCAGTCCTGAGAGATGAAGTAGAACCCATCCTTGATGTTGAAGGTTGTAGGTGTGATCACCAGAGGGTTGTTCAATACTTTCAGGCGTTCGATTCTCTGGCTGAATTGGGATATTTTATAATCGGATAGCAGGGCTGTTTTCAGAACCTTGAGCGCCAATAGCCGCTGCGGATCTTTTTTATGGTATGCCCTGTAGATGACGGTCTCTTTACCTTCGGCGATCTTCTCTATTAGTTCATAATTCGGGATGATCATATTTCTTCAAATCACCTTTTATTTTGTCATAAATGCTACTCCCAACAACTTTCGGTAATCGTAGCATTACCCGGCATCTATCATGCATGAACGAACTGTTGTTTCGTTCCTCTCCCAGTCCCTCCCGGGCAACATTTCTTGGCACAGTTTTCAATACAACAAACTGTTCAAGTATTCGTTAAATCGATAAACATTCCTGCATTACGGCAACGCAGAACTCTCTCCTGATGAAGATTGTCTGTGCCGGATCAGATAAGAAAGGGGCCGAAACCGCTCAGGATGGCGAGTAAGGCCAGATAGAAGATGGAATTCAGGAGAGCCTCTCTTGCCGGCCTCAGGCAAGTTTTAAAGCCGATCATAAAGCCCGATCCAACTTATAATTTACCCACGATGATTACCCGCTCTAATGCCCCCGCTTCCTCCGCATCCAGGCCTTTGGCCTGGCCTGAAAGAATGCGGAGTACATGGGCGCGTTCCTGGGCGGACAGGAAAAAAAGATGCTGGTTTTGAATTAATAGAGATGGAGTTGCTAAGAGAGGATGAGAATGTCTTGAAGACCAAGGAGATTGCCCTGCCGCGCCTCAACAACCTGACCCCGACCCTGGAGTCCACCACCCTTAAACTGATGGAGGAGGCGGGGGAATTGGCCCAGGCTATCGGCAAGTTCCGGGGCCTGAGCGGGGAACAGAAAGTGATGAACGAGAGTCGGGTGGTTGACCTGATTGTGACGGAGTTGCTGGATGTCGCCCAGACTGCGATCTCCCTGATGTTCGTGATGGAGGAGAGCTACGGGGCGGGCATTGGCAGCGCCCTGGAGCGGCACGTGCAGAAACTGATTGACAAGGGCTACCTCCAGGTGGAATAAAGTAGAGCATCAGAGCGTGAAGTTGTCTTACCACAGATGGCTACCCGCTCTAATGCCNNTCAGTGGGGGAAAAGCAATCCCTCTGAAGCCAAGACCCAGTTGAACCCTCTGAAGCCAAGACCCAGTTGAACCCACCTGAAGCCAAGACTCAGTTGAAGATAGGAAGCATATAACCGTCCGCGCCCGCTCTGGCGGGTACCTGCTTCCGGAGGGGCATAATGGCTAAAAGGATCAAGATACTCAGCGTCTTCGGCACCAGGCCGGAAGCGATCAAGATGGCGCCGGTGGTCCGGGAACTGCAGCGTTGCGGCGACCTGATCGAGAGCCGGGTGGTGGTGACCGCCCAGCACCGGGAGATGCTGGACCAGGTGCTGCGGGTGTTTGCCATCGAGCCGGACTACGACCTGGACCTCATGAAGCCGGGCCAGGACCTGTTCGACGTCACCGGTGCGGTGCTGGCCGGCCTGAAGCAGGTTCTGGCCCAGGAGCAGCCGGATATGCTGGTAGTCCAGGGGGATACCACCACTACCTTTGCCGGGGCGCTGGCCGCCTTCTATTTCCAGATCCCCGTCGGCCACGTGGAGGCCGGCCTGCGGACCTACGAAAAATATGCTCCCTGGCCGGAGGAGATCAACCGGGTTTTGACCACACACCTGGCCGACATCCATTTCGCACCGACTGGCCAGGCCCGGAACGCCCTGCTCAAAGAAGGAGTGGCGCCGGAACGGGTCTTCGTCACCGGCAACCCGGTGATCGACGCCCTGCACCTGGCTCTGCAGCAGCCTTACCAGTTGGGGCCGGACATGGAGCGGGTCTTCGCCGAAAATGAACGGGTAATCCTGCTGACGACCCACCGCCGGGAGAACCTGGGCAGTCCGCTGCACGAGATCTACCTGGCCCTGCGGGACCTGCTCTCCAACTACCCTGACCTGGCGGTGGTCTTCCCGGTGCACAAGAACCCCAAGGTGCGCCAGGAAGTGGCCCAGGTGCTACAGGGGGTGGAGCGGGTTTACCTGATCGAGCCTCTGGACTACCTGCCCTTCATCAACGTTATGAAGCGGGCACACCTGGTGCTGACCGACTCCGGCGGCATCCAGGAGGAGGCTCCAGCCATGGGCAAGCCGGTGCTGGTGCTGCGGGACGTCACGGAGAGACCGGAGGCGGTTGCCTTCGGCACCGCCCGGCTAGTGGGCGCCAACCGCCGCCGGGTTGCAGAGGAGGTGGGCCTGCTGCTGGACAGCGAGGGTGCTTACGCCGGCATGGCCACTGCCGTCAATCCATACGGGGACGGCCAGGCGGCGCTACGCATCGTCCAGGCGGTCCTGTCCTATTTTCACCTGGCGCCACCGCCGGATGAATTCCGGCCGACAGCGAAGACGTATTGTTCGAGCGCGGCGAATTCAGCGCTCGATGGATAAGCAAGCGAGTCGTTCCCCGGCTTACATGCAAATATTTTTGGGAAATTGGGAGTAAAAGCAGGAATACAATCTTGTAGGGCGAATATCCTAAGAAGGCTTGTTTCGCCTGAAAGGGAGGAGCCATGGCCAAGAAAAAGAGCGTATCTGCATGGCGTGCCCTGAACCTGGCGACAAGCATGGGCATAACCATGGCAGCTTCTGTTTTCTTAGGCTATTATATCGGTCACTACCTTGACAAGTGGATACTTCACGATCCCAACCCGCCCTGGTTTACGTTCATCTTTTCCCTGTTTGGGATTGCGGCCGGGTTTCACGGCATATTCCGGCTCATAAATCAGTCTCTGGATGATGGGGGTAAGGAGTGATGATTAGCGGTGCTCCTCACTTCAAAATTAGGGCTGGATCTGGCCGTCGGCTTTCTCTGGGGGACATTGATCAGCGTTGTCAACTATGGCTTTCTCCAGTGGATGATCAGGAGAAATGCCGGTCAACCGCCTCAGAAGGCGGCATTGGCAGTGTTGAACGCCCAATTTGTGCGCTATTTTGTAGATATTGCCGCTTTGGTGGTGGTCTACAAGCACATGTGGGTGCTAGTGGGGGCTGCCATTGGCCTGACGGTGATGTTGAAATACACGGTCATCGCGCAGTATATCGAAAGCAGGAAGCACCCGTACGTGTCCAAACGGATCAAACGGAACAAAGAGAAGGTGCCCCGGGAAATAGAATGACTTATGAAACCAGGATGAAACAGGGTCTGTTTTGATAATCGTCGGCCGCACATCCGTGGCTTGAGTCGTGAGTTAGGCCAGCGAAAATATGTTTGCAATTTTCCCGCATGGTCTGGTATAATACACCAAGGAAATGATCTAGTGACAACCAAGCTAGATCAAAACTCCGGAACCGCAGGAACTGCGGGGATAGCCTGTGGAGTCCCTGTAAGACCTCTCACACGAAGGCACGGAACGATGAATCAGGAATCTCGTGACTTTAGTCATGAGAGGTTCAAGTAAGTATACGTGCTGAAGGCAAAACCGAGGGAGGAGTGTTGTGCCTTACATCCCCATGTCCAGGCTGGGGCTTTAGGGCGCGTTGGTAATGGAACAGGGCATTCCCGTATTCTACATCTTCAGCATCCCAGTTTACGACTACATCACCACCATGTGGGGGATCATGGCGGTTCTGATCGTGGTGGGGCTGATTGTCTCCAGCAATCTCCAAAAGGTGCCCGGCCGGTTCCAGATGCTGGCCGAATACGCCCTGGGAGGCTTGCTCAACTTCTTCGGCGGCATTATGGGCCCGGAGCTGGCGCGTCGGTATTTTCCCCTGTTGATGACGTTGTTTCTGGTCATCCTGTTCTCCAACTGGTCCGGCCTTCTTCCCGGCTCGTCCGGTACCTTGATCACCGGTTTTCATACCCCGACCGGTACCTGGAGCGTCACGGCGGCCCTGGCCATCATCGTTTTTGTGTCAGTCCATTACATCGGCATAAAGGAGAAGGGATGGCACTACTTCGCCCACTTCTTCCAACCGATTTTCGTCCTGTTTCCGCTTAACGTGATCGAGGAACTGGTCAAACCGCTGTCACTCTCCCTCCGTCTTTTTGGCAACATTTATGGCGGAGAGATGGTGGCGATGGTGTTGCTGGGTCTGTTTCCCCTTCTGACGCCGATTCCGATGCAGATCCTCGACATATTGTTCTGCTTCATCCAGGCCCTGGTCTTCACTACCCTGACGGCGGTTTATATCAGCATGGCCACGGCCGAGTCTCATTGATTTGAAAGGGAGTCGACATTTCCCGGTTTGCCAGTTGAAGGGCGGACGCCCGGCACTCGACAATAGTCGAAAATTGGCATTGAAAGTCCAGGTTTGAGTGCAGGGATGCCTGCTTAATTGTATCGAGGGTTGGGTTTTATTGAGTGCTGGGGCCGGCAGGTGGCCGGGAATGAATGTGGTGAGCCACTTACGAGCAGGTACCGGTAGAAAGGAGGGAGAAGAAGTATGGTTACTGCATCCGCAATCATCGCTCTAGCAGTGGCGATCGTGATGGGCCTGGCTACTATCGGGCCTGGTATCGGCCAGGGTACGGCGGCGGCAAAGGCGATGGAGGGCATCGCCCGCCAGCCGGAAGTGGCCGGGGAACTGCGCACGACGATGATCATCGCCCTGGCTTTTATGGAAGCGTTGACCATTTACGGGCTCTTGGTAGCTTTCATCCTGATTGGAAAAATGTAGCCAGAAGGTTGACGCAACCCCTGGGGCGCCGCGCTCCATACCGGCGCCAGCGTCGGCAGCGCCCCGGGGTATTTGGTTGCCTTGGAGGGGACATCGAGAATGGGCAGTATGTTTAATGTGTATACGTTTGCGTTCGAAATTTTCAATTTCCTGGTGATTCTCGCAATCTTGTATAAAATTTTCTACAAACCGGTGCTCAATTTCATGGATAATCGCCGGAACGAGATCGCCCGCAACATCTCTGAGAGCGAGCAGGGTCGTACCGAGGCGGAGAAACTGTTGGAGGAGTACCGGGCCACGTTGCTGGCCTCCAGACAGGAGGCGCAGCAGATCATCGACAGGGCGGCCAAGGCCGGCGAGGAAGTGCGCCAGTCGCTGCTGGCGCAGAGCAGGAATGAGGTGGCGAAGCTGCTGGAGAATGCCCGCAAGGAGATCCAGCGGGAGCGCGATGATGCCCTGCAGGCATTGCGCCAGGAAGTGGTCTCTCTGGCGATGTTGGCAGCGGGCAAGATCCTGGAGCGGAACATCACCGGGGATGACAACGCCAAGATCGTCAACCAGTTCTTGGATGAGGTAGGGGAGATTAATTGATTGAGAAGGCCATCGCCCGGCGTTACGCAACGGCGTTGTTCCAGGTCGCCAATGACAATGGGCAACTCGACCAGATCATGTCCGATTACCAACTGGTGCTCAGTTTCCTGAAGCAGGATCCCAGGCTGGGGGAACTGTTGAGGCATCAGCGCCTCTCCATGCGTCGGAAAAAGGAAATAGCCAGAGAGTTATGGCAAGACCGGGTCTCTCGGCTTTTTTTAAGTTATATGGAACTCCTGATCGACAAACGCCGCGAGCGTTTCTTGGAGGCGATCTACGGTCTCTTTGCCAGCCAAGTGCGCCAGGTCCACAACATTGTTGTCGTCGAGGTCAGGACCGCTTCTCCGCTGGACAGGCAGGCTGAGTTGCATCTGATCAGCGCCCTGGAGCGGTTGACCGGTAAGCAGATCGAGTTGGAAACCAGCCTGCATCCTGAATTGATCGGTGGCCTAGCTGTGAAGATCGGTGACCGTATTATCGACGGGAGCGTCACCAAGCGGCTGCAGTTGCTGGGGAGGAGCCTGGTAGGAAGATCTAACGGAAAGCTAGAGGTGGGAACGTAGAATGAGCATCCGTGCTGATGAAATCAGCTCACTCATTAAGACCCAGATCGAGCGCTACGAATCGGAGATCGAGATCGCCGACGTTGGTTCNNCGGTGACGGCATCGCCCGGGTCTACGGCCTAGAGCGGGCGATGGCCGGTGAACTGCTGCTCTTCCCGGGCGACCTTTACGGCATGACGCTCAACCTGGAGGAGGACAACATCGGCGTCGTGCTGCTGGGGCCTTACGGCCACATCAAAGAGGGCGACATCGTCCGCAGCACCGGCCGCATCGTGGAGGTGCCGGCCGGGGAAGCCCTGATCGGCCGGGTGGTCAGCGCCCTGGGTCAGCCCCTGGATGGCAAGGGCGCTATCGAGACCGACAAGTACCGTCCGGTGGAGTTCCTGGCTCCCAACGTGATCCGGCGTCAGCCGGTCAAACAGCCCCTGCAGACCGGCCTCAAAGCGGTGGACTCGATGATCCCCATCGGGCGCGGCCAGCGGGAGCTGATCATCGGCGACCGCCAGACCGGAAAAACAGCGCTGGCTATAGATGCGATCATCAATCAGAAGGGTCAGAACGTGGTCTGCATTTATGTCGCTATCGGCCAGAAGGCCTCTACGGTGGCCGGCGTGATCCAGAGGTTCGAGGAGACTGGGGCGATGAACTATACCATCGTGGTCGCGGCGACCGCAGCCGAGCCTGCCTCTCTGCTCTACCTGGCCCCCTACGCCGGCTGCGCCATGGGCGAAGAGTTCATGTACGGCCAGGGGAAGGACGTCCTGGTGGTGTACGACGATCTGTCCAAGCACGCCGTCTCCTACCGCGAACTCTCCCTGCTGTTGCGGCGCCCACCAGGCCGTGAGGCCTACCCCGGAGATGTCTTCTACCTGCACTCGCGCCTCCTGGAGCGGTCTGCCAAACTCAGCGACGAGCAGGGTGGGGGTTCCCTGACCGCCCTGCCGATTATCGAGACCCAGGCGGGTGACGTTTCGGCTTACATCCCGACCAACGTCATCTCGATCACCGACGGCCAGATCTATTTGGAGCCGGACCTCTTCTACTCCGGAATCAGGCCGGCTATCAACGTCGGTATCTCGGTCTCCCGGGTCGGGGGTTCCGCCCAGAACAAAGCGATGCGACAGGTGGCCGGACGTTTGCGGATCGACCTTGCCCAGTACCGGGAATTGGCAGCCTTTGCTCAACTGGGGTCTGATTTGGACAAGTCGACCATGGCCCAATTGGCACGTGGCGAGAGAATGACCGAGCTGTTGAAGCAGGGTCAGTACGTGCCAATGCCGGTGGAGGAACAGGTGGCCATCATCTATGCGGGGGTGCACGGCTTCCTTGACGAGTTGCCGGTTAACTCTGTCCAGGAGTTCGAGAAGGAGTTCTTCCAGTTCATCCATACCCAGCACCCGGAAATATTGGCGGAGATCAAGGAAAAGAAGGCCCTTTCCGAAGAACTGACGGACCGAATGGACAAAGTGTTCAGCGGATTCTGCAAAGATTTTGGCGCCGCTTTCTCCATTCATCAACAGGGTTCTTAGCATAAGGGGCTTCTGTCCTGAAGCTAAAAAATCGTTATCCGGGAGCTTAGTGCCACCTGTCTCCCACTTTGAGGCATGGGACACGCCTCTTCGAGGAATGTCTCCGGTATAGGAGACTCGGGGGCGGTTGGCTTCCGGGGAAATCTGCCCGATTAACGAAGGTGGTGACACTGCTCGATGGCTGAGCAGGTACGTGATATCAAGAGGCGCATTCGCAGCATCAAGAGCACCCAGCAGATCACCAAGGCTATGGAGATGGTGGCTGCCGCCAAGCTGCGCCGGGCGCAGGAAAAGGCAATCGCGGCCCGTCCCTATGCCCGGGAGATCCAGGATATGATCCAGCGGCTGTTGCCGGCTATCGATACGATCCATCCGTTGCTGACCCCGCGCAAGGAGCACCGGGTGTGCTACGTGGCGCTGACCTCGGACCGGGGGCTGTGCGGAGGCTTTAACGGGCAAGTGAGCCGCTACACCCAGCTATTGCTGGCGCAGCATCAGGAGAACGCCGTGATCATTGTCGGCCGCAAGGGCCGCGATTACTTTAGGCGGCGTGGCTACCGGCTGTTGGCGGAGTTCGTCGCAGTCGGGGACGAGCCCACCGTCGCCCAGACCAGGGAGATCGCCCAAGCCTTGCTCGATCTCTACAACAAGAACCTGATCGACGAGATCAACCTGGTGTACATGGAGTTTGTCTCTGCGGGCAAGCAGCGTCCTGCGGTCGCCAAGTTGCTGCCGCTGGAGGTGCAGCCGGCCAGTGAGGAGTCCGAGCACGACCTGCTGCTGGATTATTTCTTTGAGCCGGAGCCGGAAGCGGTGCTGGACATGCTGTTGCCGCGCTTTATCGTCGGCAAGATCTACAGTGCCCTGCTGGAGTCCAAGGCCAGCGAGCAGGCGGCCCGCATGATCGCCATGGGCGCCGCCTCGGAGAATGCCCTGGAAATGATCGATCAGTTGACCCTGTCGTTCAACAAGGCCCGCCAGGCGGCGATCACCAAGGAACTCTCGGAGATCGTCGGCGGCGCTGATGCGCTTAGAGGTTAAAAGAGATTCCAACGGGCCAGAGACTTGAGAAGCTAGATGCGGGATGTGCGTCCAAATAAGGAGGTTTGGAACGGTGAGCAATGAGAACTATGGTCATGTCGTTCAGGTAATCGGACCCGTAGTAGATATAGAATTTACACCCGGTATGCTCCCCGATCTACTCAATGCTATCAAGATAACCAGCGAGGATCAGGAAGCTGAGATCAAGGCGACCCTGACCCAGACGATCGATTTGACCCTGGAAGCCATGCAGCATCTGGGAAACAATACCACCCGGTGTGTAGCCATGTCATCTACAGACGGTCTGCGGCGCGGGATGCTGGCGCGTGACACTGGGTCGCCGATCGAGGTCCCGGTGGGCAAGAAGACCCTGGGCCGGTTGCTGAACGTGCTTGGCCAGCCGATCGACGAGCTCGGAGCGGTAGAAGCCGAGAAGCTTTATCCGATTCACCGCTCGGCCCCGTCTTTAGCGGAACAGCGCCCCTCCCGCGATGTACTGGAGACGGGCATCAAGGTCATCGACTTGCTGGCGCCCTTTACCAAGGGAGGCAAGATCGGGCTGTTCGGTGGCGCAGGAGTGGGAAAGACCGTCATCATCCAGGAACTGATCCGCAACATCGCTTACGAGCACGGCGGCTTCTCCGTCTTCTGCGGCGTGGGTGAGCGTACCAGGGAGGGCAACGACCTCTGGTTGGAGATGAAGGAGTCCGGGGTGATCGAAAAGTGCGCCCTGGTTTTCGGGCAGATGAACGAGCCGCCCGGGGCGCGCCTCCGGGTCGGGTTGACCGGGTTGACCCTGGCGGAATATTTCAGGGATGAAGAGGGCCAGGACGTGCTGGTCTTCATCGACAACATCTTTCGCTTCACCCAGGCCGGCTCCGAAGTGTCCGCCCTGCTCGGGCGCATGCCTTCGGCAGTGGGTTACCAGCCAACCCTGGCGACTGACATGGGCCTGTTGCAGGAGCGCATCACCTCCACCCGCAAGGGTTCGATTACCTCGGTGCAGGCGATCTACGTGCCCGCCGACGACCTGACCGACCCGGCGCCGGCCACTGCTTTTGCCCACCTTGACGGTACGGTCGTGCTCAACCGGGCGCTGACGGAGATCGGTATCTACCCGGCGGTGGACCCACTGGACTCCACCTCCCGCATTCTCGACCCGCAGGTGCTGGGTGATCAGCACTACAACGTGGCCCGGGGCGTGCAGCGGGTGCTCCAGCGCTATAAGGACCTGCAGGATATCATTGCCATTATGGGCATGGACGAACTGGCGGAGGATGACAAGCTAATCGTCTCCAGGGCGCGCAAGATCCAACGTTTCCTGTCGCAGCCGTTCTTCGTGGCCGAGGCCTTCACCGGACGGGCGGGAGTCTATGTGCCGATCAAGGAGACGATCAGGGGATTCAAGGAGATTCTGGACGGAAGGCATGACGATATTCCCGAACAGTGCTTCCTGATGGCCAGCAACATCGATGAGGTGGTGGGCAAGGCTCGCGAATTGGAGGGTGTTGGTTAAGATGGCGGAGGCGCAAGCCGGGCACAGGTTGTTCAAGATGGAGATCATCACACCGGAGCGTGTCGTGCTCGAGGAGGAGGTGGAGGGCGTGGTGCTTTCCTCTCCGGAGGGCTTCTTCGGCATCCTGCGCGGGCATGCTCCCTTTATCGGCGGTTTGAGCATTGGTGTGCTCAAGTACCGTAAGGATGGAAAGCTGCACTGGATTGCCACCGACAACGGCGTGTTCGAGATGAGCGAGAACAGGCTGCGTATCCTTGCCGATGCTGCAGAGCGGGGCGAGGATATCAACGTGCTCCGGGCTAAGGAGGCCTATGATCGGGCCAAGCAGCGCCTTGGGCAAAGGTACGAAGACCTGGACCATCTCCGGGCGGAACTGGCCCTAAAGCGCTCTCTGGCGCGGCTGAAGGCGGCATCCGGAGGGGTCTAAAGGGGTGCCGAAGCGGGAAACACCGGCTGGTTCATAAGGCTTGAGCCCTTCTTTATTTAGACAGAAGAAGGGCTTTTTGTGTTGTTGAAGGCAAGTCCAGGATGTACGGATGGCGCCAGGTTTAGGACATAACTGGCCAACAGCGGGGCTGACTTCAACTGGGTCTTGGCTTCAGTGGGATTGCTTTTCCCCCACTGAAGCTTANNGTAGCCGCTCTTATCCCACCGCTTCAGGAGAAGCGGGGGCATTAGAGCGGGTAGTCATCTGTGCTAAAATGACGAGCAGGATCATAGCATGGAGTACGACTTATTACCAGCAAGGTACAGCAGGAATTGCCGCTGATCATTGCGAACTTTTATAGAAAACCTCTCCTCCGTTGATCGTAGGCGAGGGCGGAAGAAAACAAGCATTGGTTCAAAATAGGGAAGCGGGGTGTGGTGAATGCTACTGGAGCATGGGATCAACTTGGAGCAAACGCATCGCCCGGTGTTGACGCCGGAACTGCGCCAGGCGATCGCCATCCTGCAACTGGGAACGGTGGATCTGGCCCAATATGTGGATAACGAGATACTGGAAAATCCGCTCTTGGAGCAGAATGATGAGGAATCCGGTGATTCCGGTCCCGAAGAGTGCGACTCCCGGATCGATTGGATCACTTACCTGTCTGAAAGCGAGCAGCTCGACTACCGCTATACGGAGCAGGCGCCGTCTGATCAGGGGGAGCCGGAACGTACCAGTTGGGATAGCTATGTGGCCCAGGTTCCCGGCCTCGGCGAGCACCTGACCCTGCAATTGCACCTCACCCTGTCCGACCCTTGCCAGATCATGATTGGGGAGTTTCTGATCGGCAATATCGATGAGCACGGCTACCTGCAGGTCGACCTGGAGGAGACTTGCCAGGCCTGCAAGTGTTCCCCGGAGGAGGCCGGGGCGGTGCTCCGGGTGGTCCAGTCGTTTGACCCGCCCGGGGTGGGCGGGCGCGGCCTCTCCGAATGCTTGCTGATTCAACTGGAGCAGCGGGGTCTCCGGGACGCGGTGATGGAGCAATTGGTAAACCAGCACCTGGATGACCTGGCTGCCGGCAAGGTCTCCCAGATCGCCAAGGACCTGGGCTTCACCGACCAGGATGCCCAGTCCAGGATTGAGGTGATCAAGAGCCTGGACCCCAAGCCGGGGCGCAACTTCTCCCGCCCTGGCGAGACCAGGTACATCGCACCGGATGTGGTGGTGGAGTTGGTGGGCGACGAGTATGTCGTCATGGTCAACGATACCATGGTACCCCGGCTGATGATCAACAATGCCTACCGTGATCTGATCAAGCGGCGCGACACCTGCGACCAGGATACTATCCAGTTCATCGAGACCAAACTGAAAGCTGCCCTGTGGCTGATCCGGGGTATCGAACAGCGGCGGACCACCCTGCAACGGGTGATGATGCTGATCATCCAGTTTCAGAAGGACTTTTTTGACAAGGGGGCCGCCTACCTGAAAGGTCTGACCCTCAGGCAGGTGGCGGAGGCGGCCGGCCTTCACGAGTCCACGGTCAGCCGGGCCACCGCCAACAAATACGTTCAGACGCCCCGCGGCCTGTTCGACATGAAGTTTTTCTTCCGCCGGGGTGTGGAAAACGAATTCACCGGCGAGATCGTCGCCTCCGAGGTGGTCAAGCGTATCCTGAAGGAACTGGTGGCGGTCGAAGAACCAGGTCATCCCTACAGCGACCAGGACCTATGCGGCCTGATCGAGGCCCGCGGCCTTCACATCGCCCGGCGTACCGTGGCCAAGTACCGGCAGGACATGAATATCCTGCCTGCTAGTCAGCGACGGCGTTCCGGTTGATCCTATAAGGTCAAGAAAGACCCCGTCCAGGAAAGCGGGGTCTTTTTCTTGTCTCCACAGCAGCTTGATGAGAGGAAACATGTCAATAATTACCTCTATATATTTGGGACTACTTGCAAATCGAGAGCAGGAATCTTATCTGAAACCAAGAATTATATAGATTCAACTGGATCTTGGCTTCAGCGGGGGATTGCTTTTCCCCCNNGTAGCCGCTCTTATCCCACCGCTTCGTATGTACTCCGCACGGGGGCATTAGAGCGGGTAGTCATCTGTGGTAAACAGGTTATTTGGCAAAGAACAATGTTCAAGCTAATTATCGAAATATTTTACACAATATTAGAGAAAGCAGGAGAGAATTTGGAAGACAGATACTTCATCGAGGGTGGCTCCAGCCTCAACGGCACCGTAGCGATCAGTGGTTCTAAAAACGCCAGTCTGCCGATCCTGGTGGCCTCCCTCCTGACACCGGATAGATCTGTAATCAGCGGCGTGCCTTATCTGTCCGATATCGGCAACATGATCAAGATGCTCACCGAACTCGGGGCGCAGGTTGGCTGTCAGGATCACCAGGTGACCGTCCATGCCCGGGACCTGCAGCCCGGAGATCAACTGTGCCTGCTCGCCAAGACGATGCGGGCCTCTTTCTTATTGATGGGAGCCCTGCTGGCCCGGAATGGCCGGGGTTGTCTACCTCTGCCCGGTGGTTGCGCGATCGGGGCCCGGCCGGTAAACCTGCATTTGAAGGGTCTGGCCAGGCTGGGCGCGGAGATCAGTATTGAAAAGGGATTGGTCACTGCCAGCGCCAAGCGCCTGCGGGGAAGCGAGGTCTGCCTCGATTTTCCTAGCGTGGGCGCCACGGAGAACATCATGATGGCTGCCACCTGCGCACAGGGTGTCACTACTCTGGTCAATGCCGCAGCAGAGCCGGAGATTGCAGACCTGGCCCTGTTCCTGAACAAGATGGGGGCTCGGGTGACCGGGGCGGGCACACCGGTAGTGCAGATCGATGGAGGACACCCCCTGCATGGGGTGGTGCATACGGTGATTCCGGACCGGATCGAAGCAGGGACATTCATGGTGGCCGCGGCTGCCACCAGAGGCCAGGTGCGCCTGAAGCAGGTGATTCCAGAGCACCTGCGGGCGGTCATCGCCAAGCTCCGGGAGGCCGGGGCGGAGGTCGAGGAGGGAACTGGCGAACTGTTCGTCTGGGCGCCTCGGGAATTTGTCCCCCTGACTATTGAAACCGCTCCCCATCCTGGTTTTCCTACAGACATGCAGCCCCAATTTGCTGCTCTCATGGCTACTTCCGGTGGAACCAGCCGGATCGCCGAGACGGTCTTTGAGAGCCGGTTCCTCTATACCCAGGAGTTATGCAGGATGGGCGCCTGTATCGAGTACTCCGGCGACAGCATCATCATCCGAGGCATCAAGGCCCTCAGCCCTGCGCGGGTCAAGATCACCGACCTGCGGGCCGGCGCTGCCCTGGCGATTGCTGCTCTGAGCACCTGGGGGGAGACAGAAATCGACGGCATCTATCACCTGGACCGCGGTTACGAGGAGTTGGAAGACAAGCTGAACGGTCTCGGAGCGCGGGTCAGGAGGGTGGAGGAGCAGGCAGCGAACCTATAGTAGTGGTGTGTGGTTAGCGTTTGGTGGTTTGAACATAAAACGGTGGTTGGTGGTTAGTGATTCATGGCCAACGACAAATGGTCTATTGCCCCTTCCCTTGTCATAAATAGGGAAAGGGGCATTTTATATTCGACAGCCACAGCCAACAATGCCAACTTCATGGTTGGTTCTTTCCAAATACTCCCGACGACTAAAAATAGTGGTGGGTGGTCATTGGTTTGGAATTTGTTTTTTCCAACGACCAACAACCAACGGCCAACGACCAAAATGGCAGGGTGGGGTGGCGTGAAACGGGGATACCGGAGCTGCAAGGTAGTGGGGTTGTGCATACTGCTGTTCAGTCTGGCCATGATTGGCCTGCCTGCCCTGCTGGTGCGCGGCTGCAGCTGGAGCGGCCCTTCCCAAACACGGCAACAAGGCCCCATGGTGCGCCTACAGTTGCAGACAGGACAGGTGGTGACCATGCCGCTGGAGGAATACCTGGTCGGAGTAGTGGCCGCGGAGATGCCTGCCGAGTTTCATCCGGAGGCCCTCAAGGCCCAGGCGGTGGCTGCCCGTACCTATACTTTGCTCCGGTTATCCACTCAAAATGGGAACAACAAGCTTTTTGACGCCGACCTCAGCACCGATCCGGAAAACTCCCAGGCCTGGATCCCGGTCTCGGAGATGCGCCGAAGGTGGGGAGCGCTCTCCTTCGGCTATTATTACAGTAAGATTACGGCGGCGATACGGGATACAGCCGGTGAGGTGGTGGTCTACCGGGGCCAGTTGATCGATCCGGTTTACTACGCCAGTTGCGGTGGGCTGGGGACCGAGGATGCCGCGGCCGTCTGGGGCTACGATGTCCCCTACCTGAAAGGGGTGGCCTGCAACTGGGATCCGCCGTCGCAGCAGCAGCCGGTGGCGGCGGCCTTCACCTATGACGACCTCTTTCGGCGCCTGGATATTCCCGACAAGGCGGTCCCGTCGGGTGCCGGTCTTGGAGGCCTGGTCCGGGTTCTTGACCGGACCGCCCGGGGACGGGTCAAGGACCTGAAGGTGGCGACCGAGACCTTCATGGCCACGGATTTCAGGAAGCTCCTCAATCTCCGTTCAACAGATTTTACTGTCAAGGATGTGGGCAGCAAGGTTGTTTTCGAGACCCGGGGCTACGGACACGCCGTGGGCATGTGCCAGTGGGGGGCTCAGGGCATGGCCTTACAGGGCAAGAACTACAAGGAGATCCTCACCTACTACTACCGGGGTGTACAGGTGGTACCTTATCAAGATTCGCAGCCCTGATGCGCCTGTGCTCCGCATTCTTTCCTCCGCATTCAGGAGAAGCGGGGGCATTAGAGCGGGTAGTCATCTGGGAAAGAATCGAACATCGAACTTCGAACAGAACCTCGAAGCATGATTAGTACCTGAATGCAAGTTTTGCCAAATCGTTCACTCCCTTTAGGTATTTTGCTCAGATATTGTATTGAACGGTGATCCTTCTGCAGACAAAATATCCCTTGTCTCACAAAGGCCTGTCCTCTAGTCTTTTTGGCCTGGCGGCGCTCATATAAATGAAAGAGAAACCTGGACAGGGGAGGATTGCGATGCAAGAATACATCCGCCGCCGGGTTATGGAAGTAAGCAGTTATATCCTGGAGTCGTCAGCCACAGTCCGACAGGCCGCCCAAGTTTTTGACGTCAGTAAAAGCACGGTGCACAAGGATGTTACGGAGAGGTTACCAAGAATTGACGGAAAATTGGCTTCAAAGGTGCGCAGTATCCTGGAACTCAACAAAGCCGAGCGTCACATTCGCGGGGGAGAGGCAACGCGCAAGAAGTATCGTGGGGGATGAAAGGCTCGCAAAGGCGAGCCCCTTCTTTTTTATAAGAACTTGAGATTTTATCTGTAGGCAAGGGAAATAACAGAAAGAGGTGCAGGATAACGTAAAAATATGTCGAATGGAACCAATAACGCAAGTTATTTCTTTTTAAGGAATGGTAATATTTTTCGAAGAGATATGTCTCCTATAATGGGACGGAGTCCTAAAAATGAAAGGAATGGCGACAGTAGATGTTTTGGGCGGAAGATATCGGGGTTGATCTTGGTACTGCAAGTGTGCTTGTTTTCGTCAAGGGCAAGGGCATCGTCATGAAGGAGCCCTCGGTCATCGCTATTGAGAGGGACTCCGGAAACATCATCGCGGTTGGCGAAGACGCCCGGCAGATGCTCGGAAGGACGCCGGGGACAATCATTGCCATGCGCCCCATGCGGGAAGGGGTCATCGCCGATTATGACGTCACCGAAAAGATGCTGCGCTACTTCATAGAGAAGGCCGTGGGGCGCCACTTCTTCTTCCGCCCCCGGGTCATGGTCTGCATTCCCTCGGGTGTTACCAGCGTCGAGGAGCGGGCGGCCCGCCAGGCTGCAATCCAGGCTGGCGCTCGCCAGGCATACCTGATTGAGGAGCCGTTGGCGGCAGCCCTGGGCGCCGGGGTCGATATCTCCGAGGCTAGCGGGAACATGGTAATCGACGTAGGCGGTGGCACTACCGACATCGCTATCCTCAGCCTGGGTGGCATTGTCTGCTCCAAGTCGCTGCGAGTCGGCGGAGACAAGTTTGACGAGGCGATCATCAGGCATATCCGGAAGCAGTATAACCTGATGATCGGAGAGCGAACCGCAGAGGAATTGAAGATCGGCATTGGGACCGCCTACATAAAAGGGAAGGGCGCCCCAAACGAGGGGATGGACGTGCGGGGACGGGACCTGCTATCCGGACTTCCCAAGACTGTTGCCGTCACCTCTGAAATTGTGGTACAGGCGCTGCAGGAACCGCTGGAACAGGTGATGAGCTCCGTAAAAGAGGTATTGGAGCGCACACCGCCCGAACTGTCGGCGGACATTGTCGACAAGGGGATTCTGCTGACTGGTGGCGGTGTCCTGTTGCATGGCTTCGATATGCTGCTGACGGAACGGACCGGTCTTCCGGTGCATATCGCGGATGACCCGATCTCCTGCGTGGCCCTCGGCGCCGGTAAGGCTTTGGGTATGTTGGGTATCCTGCAGAATGCTCAGAGTATTGCTGTGCGCCGGGCAATGTAGATTAATGGTTGCTGTTCAGCATCAGCTTCGCTCCGGTGGCGAGTAGTGCTATACCTGCAAGCTTCCACCAGGTGAAAGGGATCTCCTTCAGCCCGAACATCCCGAAGTGGTCTATGATTACCGCGGCCGATACCTGCCCGATGATGATCGCCGTAGTAGCAGTGGCCACACCCAATTTGGAGATGGATGCGACCACCGTGTAGATGATCAGTACACTCAGCACCCCTCCCAGCACTGCATACCATGGCGCCTGTCCGATCTGGCTCAGTCCGTTCTTGCCCAACCGTAATAGCAGCAGGACCATCACGACGGTGATCGTGCCCACCAGGTGCACTACGAAGGTGGCTTCCAACAGGCCAACTGCCTTACCGAGGATGGTATTGAGCGAGCCCTGGAGTGCCATGGTGATTCCTGCCACCAGGGCCAGGAGCAGGGAGATCGGGGCTAGGGGCATGGGTGTCAGGCTCCTTTATTTAGTAGTAAGTGCAGCGAACATGAGTGCCGGGCGCCGCTTGTGGGCGCGGGCTTTTCGCGATTGAACTGGAATCANNTCATCGTGGTAAGCCGGTGAGGATGATCCCGTCCAGGAGGTCAGCCTCGCTGACGGTTATTTGTTCTGCCTTCAGGCTACCGAGGATCGCCCAGAGAATGGTGGTACCGGCTACGATGATATCCGATCGTTCTGGCTGCAGGCCGGAAATCTGCTTCCTTTCCTGGTTAGTCTTTGCCGCCAGGAAAAACAATATTCTCTCAACTGCGGCTCGGGGCAGCCGGTAGCCGTGCACCCGCTCCGGGTCATAGGTAGGCAGCGCCTGATCCACGGCTGCCAAGGTAGTGATGGTGCCTCCAACCCCGATCAGGGGGACTGGCCCTATGGCCTGGAGATCCTCGAGGGGGAGCTTCAATTTGGCCAGGATCTCCGACAACAGCAGCGGTCGCTCGGTAAGGCGGACAGCGCCCAGAGGGATGCTGCGGCTGGTCAGAGTGCCGGGGCGCCCGGACGCAGATGGAAAGGTGAACTCGGTGCTGCCTCCACCGATGTCCACCACCGTGCCCTGCTTCACCCCGGGGAGGGACTGACAGGCTCCGAGAAAGCTCAGGTGGGCCTCCTCATCGCCGCTGATCACGTCAACTGTCAACCCTGTCTGCGATTTCACCTGCTCAACAAAGAGCGCTGCATTCGGTGCTTCCCTAACGGCACTGGTGGCCACCGCCCTGACCTGGCGAACCCCGTGGAGACGCAGCAGGCCACTGAATTCTTGCAGCGATTGCAGAGTACGGGCAACGGCCTGTGGCTGCAAGCCATCTCCCCTGGTCATTCCCTCTCCCGGGCGGCACATCCGCAGCGTCCTGAGCTCAGGCTTCAACTTCCGGTTATGCAACCTGGCGATCAGCAACCGCACTGAGTTCGTCCCGATGTCTATTGCTGCAAACTTGTTGTTGGCATCCTTCATGTTGATGCAGCCCCCTGCCTCTAATCGCCGTAAGGGCCGGTGATACCGGTGTGGTTGTTCTTCGGCAGCGGCTTGGTCGCTCCGGGAGCGGCCGACATCACCAGGTCCTCTCCGGGCTTCACCAGGCCCAGATCCTGGCGTGCCGCTTCATCCGCGTAGGCATCACTGCTATAATACCCGAGCTGCTGTTGGGCCTGCTGCTGCTGGAGAAGCAGTTCCTGCTTCTTGTTCTGAAGCTGGTTAAGCTCCGACTGCAGCTCCCAGGACTTGATCTGCAGAGGTAGGAAAAATGCGCAGAGAAGTATTGCGGCAAGCCCCAGAAAGAACGCCCGACGCTTCCATGGATTATGGGTATGGGCAGTGCCGGGTCCCCGCCCGCCGGGTGCCCTCTGGGCGCGCGCCCGCCGGGCATGCCTGGAACGACGCTGCGGGGTTTTCACGGCTGTTCTGGCTGCTTTTTGCCGTAATGCTGTGCTCTGCCGCATTGCTAACTCAAGCCTCCTCGCCGGTGTCCCCACCGAACAGCCCGAGGTTGGTGGGGATGATGATCACAGCCTGGTATTCCTTGGCCCGCGCCCGGCTCAGCAGCGTGGCTACAGTGGTGGTATTGACACCTAGTTGCCTGGCGATCTCCTCGTTGCTATGGCCGGTCTCTTTGAGGACAACTGCTTGTTTTTCTCTGAAACTCAACCTTTCAGCGCCGCGTATCTCCAGTTGCATCTGTACTTCACCTAATTGTCCACAGATTGTGGACATATTGTGGATAAATTATGTACAATATCATTCTATGTTTAACTAGAAAATCCTTCTTTATCTCTCAAGAAAAATTACTTTCTATGCAGGATGCGGCGCAGCCAGCGGCCAAAACTGCGCCAGCCCTCCCGTAACTCTCGCCATAACCACTGTAGCAGCAGCTTTTCGGGCAGCCACAGGATATACAGCAGCACGTAAACCACCCGTAGGCAGGTGCGTGCCAGCCACCACAACCCCCGGAAGGGGAGGATGATGACCAGCCAGAGCAGCCGGATCAGGTGGCAAAAGGCCCGGAAGAAGAAGAACAGGAGCCGGCCCAATTGGTAGAAGATGAACGTTAGCGGCCTCTGTACTGACCGGCTGACCGACTTCAGGTAGAACGCCGTCCCGATCGGAATGATCAGGATGTTGTAAAAGTTCACTGCGCCGCCGGTCACTACAAAGAAGACCCGGAAGGAGAGCAGGGCGCAGCAGACCCAAAAGAAAAAATCAGCCAACTGGGTTACCAGCCAGCCTGGCCTGAGGAGTCGTCTGAGAACACGGTAGCAGTCGAACAGGAGGCCGATCCCGACGCCGATGGCGAGGTCTATCAAGAGGAGCATAAATTCCTGCAATACAGTCGCGTTCATTTGATCAGGCGTTCCAGGATATTCTTCCCCTTCTCTTTTATTTTCTTGCCTCGCTGTTCCCGGTACTCCATTGCGGTGATGGAGCCCTGGACAGCGATCTCCCCGGCGGTGAGATCGAGGTGGGTGATATTCATCTCTTCACCGCGCAGCATCAGGGCGCCCATCTCAGTCTCCAGCAGAATCTCCCCGTCATCGAAGCTGATCACCTGGAGCACCCCGGTGGCCGACAACCGGGAACGTCCAGTCAGGGTCAGTTCGTGTTGCGTCTCTGGCATCTCGACTCCCTCCTGCCCGAAGCTACAAGATTACGGTATGTCCTCCTTCATGATTATGTCGGGCATGGCCTGATTATACCGTGGGGAAAGGCAGTTATCGGAGCGGCCCAAACAATCAGCGCCCTCAATATTGCTTGAGGGCGCTGATTGGCTTTATCCGAGTTGTCTGCTATGCGGCCAAGGGTTTGAACTCGCTCTTGGAAGCGCCGCAGACCGGGCATACCCAATCGTCGGGCAGGCTCTCGTACGGTGTGCCCGGGGCGATGCCGCCGTCCGGGTCTCCTTTGGCCGGGTCGTAAATGTACCCGCAAACACTACACTCGTATTTCTGCACTTCTTAACCCCCCCCTTTTTTATGATTCTCGATTCCCGCTTTTGGGATTAGTAGCACTCGTAGTAGGGCTTGTAATACTCGTGAGTGTGGCCGCAGAGCGGGCAGATCTGCGGTGGCGCGTCGCCCTCGTGGATATAACCGCACTCCCGGCACTGCCACTTGATCGGCGGTTGCCGTTTCAGCAATTCACCCTGCTGCAGCATTTCCAAGAGCTTCTGGAAACGGGCGGCATGCCGCCTTTCGACCGTAGCCACTCTTTTGAAGAAGTCGAGCGCCTTTGTCTGGCCCTCCGCCTCCGCCACTTTGGCGAACTCCGGGTACATCTCCTGCCACTCGTAGTTCTCGCCGTTGATGCAGGTCTGCAGGTTTTGCCCGGTGTCCCCGAGTTCTCCCAGCAGTTTCATAATCTTCGAAGCATGCTCCATCTCGTTGGCTGCAGTCTCTTCGAAGTACTCGGCGATCTCTTGCCAGCCCTCCTTGCGAGCTACCGAGGCAAAGAAGGTATACCGGTTGCGGGCCTGGCTCTCACCGGCAAAAGCAGCCTTAAGGTTGTCAACGGTTTTCAATATGGGCCACCTCCTTAGAATTGTTGGCTTTTTATGCAATGCCCTATTTTGCCTAAAAGTAAATGTTTGTACAAACCGCAAGACACCCTCGCAGACCCCACCTCCTGCATTTTTACAAATTCCGGGTTGCTAAAAATGGCAAGAGAGTGTTGCCCAAAGGCAACTTGTTAACGGCCCGGTTCTTGTAGAGCCTTTTATTAATAGGAATGGAAGGAAAAAAAAGAGAGAGTGGTATACAACCATTATATTAACTAGCCTGTCTGATGTCAAACACTTCCTTATTCTTCTGAGACCAGGCGCCGTCCTGCCTCGAAGACCTCCTGAAAAGCAGTGGGATGGTTGATGATGGCGCCCTTGGCATCGATCTGCCAGTAGAAGTGGCCACCCTCGTATTTTATCTCCAGCATGTTGGCCGGATATGTCGAAGCGAGAAATAATCCCGGACTCTTCAATTATTTTTAGGGGTCAAGAGGATTTTTGCCTTGGGCGTAGAAGTGATCTGGTATTAGAAGTATGCTTTTCACATGCTTTTCGGGGAGTTTTGTCTCTCCCCCCGGTTTTTTCTTTTTGGCGGTTTTTATGTAGTTGCCCCCTGGACTGGCTGGCGCCCGACGTNNACGTAGGAGGGCGGTGGGTTAAAACAAATGGCTATGGTTCTGGGGAAACCTTGCCGACCTTGACGGGTGAAACGAGGGGAGGAGTTTATAAAACCAATACTGTAAGTTCAGGCTCTGTGAGTATCAAAAGAATTTCTTGTGGGAGGTGTATTTTGCTAGTGGAAGCTTTTGTTCTCCCGAAAGCAGATTTGGGAAGTTTTGTAGAGAAGTTGAAGGCTGGCTACGAAGTGATCGGGCCTGTTGCCAATGACCCGGAGTTTGTCTTTGCGCCGATCGATTCTGCCGCCGATTTACGCCTTGACTATGATACCACCATTCTGCCGCCGCATAAGAAATACCTGGCGCCGCCGAAGGAGACCCTGATGACCTTCAGCGGGCCGGCGACCAAGACCGGAGAGCCTGCCCCGGCTGGGAAGCAGGTCCTGTTCGGAATGCACGCTTGCGATGTCAACGGCATGCTCAGCCTGGACAAGGTGTTCCTGGGAACCTACCCGGATCCTTACTACAAGGCCCGCCGTGAGAACACGGCGATCGTCGGCCTGAACTGCACCGCACCCTGTGCCAACGGTTTCTGCTCCTCCTTCAACACCGGGCCGGGCATGGATACGGGATTTGACCTGTCCCTCACCGATATCGGCGACAAGTACGTCGTCTGTGTGGGCAGTGAGACCGGCAAGGCCCTGGCGGCCGGACTGGCCCCGGCGGCAGATGCCGACCGGATTGCCAAGAGCAAGGCCCTGCGGGCTTCCCAGGAGAAGATCGAGCGTCATATCGACATCGACAACTTGGGCGAGTTCATGCACCAGAACGTCGATAACCCGGTGTGGGCAGAACTCAAGGAGAGGTGCCTGGCCTGCGGGTCATGCACCAACGTCTGTCCGACCTGTTTCTGCTTTGCCGTCAAGGACCAGGTCGATCTCACCCTGGTAGCCGGCGAGCGCCCGAGGGATTGGGATTCCTGCCAGTACCTGGAGTTCTCCCGGGTGGCCATGGACCACATCTTCCGTCCTGACCGGGCGGCGCGCATCAAGCAGCGCCTGTATCACAAGCTGACCTACTTCGCCCAGCAGTTTGACGGATCGCCTGGATGCGTGGGCTGTGGCCGCTGTGCCACCTACTGCATCGTGGCCATCGACCCGGTCGAGGTGATGGCCGATCTGCGGGACAATCCGGGCGAGGAGAAGGCAGTCAAGCTCTACACTCCTCCGGATAAGAAGGTCACCCCGGAGACCAGCCCGTGGGAACCACTGCCTGCCAAGATCACCGCGATCAAGCAGCAGAACTATGATAACAAGACCTACACCTTCTCATTCGTGGATCCTGCCGTGCAGGAGAAGTATACCTACGGCAACGGTGTCTTCAACGAGATCAGCGTTTTCGGCATCGGCGAGGTGCCTATCTCCATCAGTTCCTGCGCCGATGTCAAAGGGGCATTTGACCACACCATCCGCGCCGTCGGCAACGTGACCAAGGCCTTGGACAAGCTCCAGGTGGGCGACATCGTGGGTGTTCGTGGTCCGTACGGGGTTGGCTGGCCTGTAGAGAAGATGAAGGGCAAGAACGTGCTGGTAGTGGTCGGTGGTGTCGGCCTGGCGCCCTTGTTAGGCACCATCAAGTACATTGCCAACCATCGCGACCAGTTCGGTGCACTGGAGATCCTCTATGGCGCCCGGTCGCCCAAGGACATGCTCTTTACCGACGAGTTCGAGGACCTGCGCAAGATTCCTAACACCAGGCTGCTCCTGTGCGTCGACGACTGCCTGGGGATGGAGTGGGGCCACAACATCGGCGTTGTCACCACGTTGTTCGACAAGATGTCCTCCAAACCCGACAACTCGATCATGATCACCTGCGGTCCCGACATCATGATGAGGTTCGCGGTGAAGGGCATGCTGGCGCTGGGCTGGAGCCCGGAGCAGATCTATGTGTCGCTGGAGCGCCGCATGAGCTGCGGTATCAAGAAGTGCGGCAACTGCCAGATCGGCCCGATCTTCGTGTGCCAGGACGGCCCCGTGTTCAAGTTAGCGGACATCCAAGGCCTGCCCGAAGCGGCCTTATAAGGAGGTGTGATCATTGGTGAACCCGAAAGTCGCGTTTTTCAAGTTCAGTTCCTGCGCCGGCTGCCTGCTGAACGTGATCAATATCGAGCCGGTGCTGCTGACCGTCCTCTCCGTCATCGACATCGAGTACTTTGTCATGGCCAAGCGGGATAACCACCACGGCCCATACACCATCGGCTTTGTCGAGGGTGCGGTCACCACGCCGAAGGAAGTGCTAGAACTCAAGAAGATCCGTGAGGAGTGCGCCATCGTGGTGGCCATGGGCACCTGCGCCGTAACCGGCGGCGTGCCCTCGATCAAGAACTTCTCCGGCATGAATCAGGACCAGTTGACCAAGACGGTTTATGCAGAAAACATCTACGATCCGTTCCTGGCCTCGATCCCGGCCAAGGGCATCGACCACTACGTCAAGGTGGATGCCTACCTGCGTGGTTGCTCCTATGACTTGGGTGAGTTTGTCGAGTTGATCAAGAGGGCGCTCAAGGGCGAGGACCCGATGTTCCGCCCGCACAGCGTCT
Organism: Peptococcaceae bacterium; assembly: GCA_003160265.1. GTDB lineage: Bacteria > Bacillota > DSM-12270 > Thermacetogeniales > Thermacetogeniaceae > Palsa-1188. Next base: position 32,270 of record PLQY01000038.1, read on the forward strand.
GCAACGAGTGCAAGCTGAAGGAGAACGTCTGCCTGCTGGTCAGCAAGGGCCAGCCCTGCATGGGTTCTGTCTCCGCTGCCGGCTGCGGCGCTCTCTGCCCCAGCCTGAACAGGCAGTGCGAGGGATGCCGCGGACCTGCCAACGACTGCAACGCGGCCTCTCTGGCCAAGACCTTTATGGAAGACCTCGGCCTGTCCAAGGACGACGTGGTGCGCAAGTTCCGCAAGTATGCGGGGAACACGCCGGAGTTTAGCAAAGGAGCTGAGGCTGCGCTATGAGCGACCGGAGATTGTATGTAGACTACCTGGCTCGCATGGAAGGCGACGGGGCGATGGACATCGTCATCGGCGAGAACGGCGAGATCAAAAAGGCTGCCTGGGAGGTCTGGGAGCCGCCAAGGTTCTTCGAGGCCTTCCTGATCGGACGCAAGGTCGAAGAGGCGCCGGAGCTTGTCCAGCGCATCTGCGGCATCTGCCCGCACGCCCACCACATCGCCTCGCTACGATCGATGGAGCGGGCGATGGGGATCAAGGTCAGCGAGCAGACCAGGCTGATGCGCGAGTTGATGCACTACAGCGACTGGATCATGAGCCATGCCCTGCACATTTACTGCCTGGCCGCCCCTGACTTCGTGGGCTACGAGAGCGTGGTCGCCATGGCCGGCAACCCGGACCTGCTGCCGATCGTCGGCAAGGCCCTCGGCCTCAAGCGCCTGGGCAACGACATGATCGTGGCTATCTGCGGCAACGAGATCCAGAACCGCACCTCGGTGCTCGGCGGCTTCACCGCCGTGCCGTCCAAGGCCACCCTGCAGGCCCTCAAGGAGCGCCTGAAGGCCGCCAAGGAGTTCGCCTTTGAGACCGTGAAGCTGGTCGTCCAGTTGGGCAACGTCGCGCCCTACAATAAGTTGGAGCGCAAGGCCGAGTATGTCTCCCTGTATGATCCCAAGCGCTACCCGATCAACGAGGGCCGGCTCTANNACGTGCCGGATGAGGAATACCCGATCTGGATCCTCGAGAAGCACGTGCCGAGCTGCAACTGTAAGCACGCCACCATCAAGGGCAAGGGCATCTTTGCCGTAGGCCCGCTGATGCGGGTCAACAACAACTTCAACACCCTGTCCGCCGATGCCAAGAAGATCGCCGCAGAGGTGGGCTTCTCGGTGCCGTGCTTCTTGCCGTACTTCAGCATCGTCGCCCGGGCGCTGGAGCTTGTACACGCCATCGACGCCTCCATCGAGCTGATCGATGTGCTCGGCGAGCCGAAGCGGGAGGAGATCAAGTACGAGTACAGGGCCGGCGAGTCTTACGCCGTGGTCGAGGCGGCCCGCGGCAGTGCCATGCACGGCGGCCGGGTCGACAAGAACGGCGTCATCCAGAAGTACGACCTGATCGCCCCGACCGCCCGGAACATCGCCTCCCTCGAGGCCGACTTCAAGGCCTTCGTGCCCCAGTTGCTCAACCTGTCGGACGAGGAACTGACCCTCAAGTGCGAGATGATGATCCGGAACTACGACCCGTGCCAGTCCTGCGCCACCCATTCGGTCAAGGTCAACCTGCGCAGGGAGAAATAGTGAATGAAGGCTGATCTGCTCGTCATCGGCTGCGGCAACGAGTTTGCGTCTGACGACGCTATCGGGCTGCAGGTGATCCGGAGCTTGAAGGAACTGAAAGCATCGAAGGAAGTCGAGCTCCCCGACGGAGTGGAACTGATTGAGGCCGGTACCCCCGGCCTCAATTTGCTTGATCTCTGGGACCGGGCGGACCGGGTGATCATCGTCGATGCGATCAAGAGTGGGGCCGCTCCGGGGACGGTCCACGGCTTCGACGCCTCGCTGCTGCCGCCGCGGGATGTGATGCCGGTCTCGTCCCACGGGGTGAACATCATCGACGCTGTACAACTGGGGAAGCTGATGGGGAGGCTCCCCACCCAACTGACCATCATCGGGGTGGAGATCCTCTCGGAGGAACCTTTCCATGTCGGCCTGACCCCGGAGGTGGAGGCGGCGGTACCCCGGGCGCGGCAACGGGTGCTGGAGATGATCAGGAGCCGGTAGCCGGGAGCCAGAGCGAGAGAACCGGCGAAGACATTTGAAAGTCTGCCGTGCACTCTTTTGGCCAGGATGAGGGGCTTGGAATGATTGAAAGATGAACCTGGACGACAGAAACATTACAGGGGATAGATGCAACAGCATCTATCCCCCTTATGCACTTTGAGGATGGGGCCGTCTCCGGCGTCAGGCCTTGTTCTCCTTGACGATCAGCAAGGCGATAAAAGCTATCAGTAAACCGGCGAAAAGCGACCAACTGCCGCCGGCAAGTCCGAAGTGATCGACAAACGACCCCATGACGAGGGGCAGAACGAACACGCCCAGGTTGGTGCCAACCGTGTAGGCGCCGGCTGCCACGCCCATGTTGACCGGGGTGACCCCGGGCATGCTCTCCTGCAGGGAGAAGGCCAGCGTCCAGGGGACTTCGAAGAAGAGGCCGAACAGGATGGCGACTAGGATCAGGGCGCCGATGCCCCATGATGGTATGCTCAAATAGACCAGCCAGACGACCAGGGTGATGGCCAGGAAAATCACGGCGGTAAGCTTCCGGCCCCACAAGCCGGCCAGGGAGGACAGCAGGATCAGGCCGGCGCCCATGGCGATCGGGAACAGTCCAGCGATGTTATTGTTGCCCATGGCTTTGGGTAAAAAACCCATGGCGAAGACGGTGGCGCCCCCCAGGAACAGGGCCGCCACCAGGTTGATCCAGGCCGAGGGCGACTGGGTGACGGTCTTGAACTCACTGCCGAACGAGGGTTTGGCCGACGCCGGGCCGGTCTCCTTCTGGCGGGCGAGGAGCCACCACAGGACGGTGATGACCAGGATGAGGATGCTGTAAAACCAGAAGGCGCCGGTTATGCCGAGTGGGCCCAGCAGAGCGGCAGTGACGATGATGCCCAGGCCGCCGCCGATGAAGAAGGCACTCGCCCCGATGCTGATGAAGGTGTGGGCGTTCTTATGTCCGAACCACTGGATCATCAGGGGGCCGAGGCAGGCCGTCAGGCAGCAGATGCCGTAGCCGGCGATGACGGTCAACACGGCCTGGGTGACAAAAGAGGTCATGAACAGCGGCCGCAGCCCGAAGCCGATCAGGGCGCAGATAGAGCCGATGCCGAGCAGTTTCTTGGTGCCGGCGGTGTCAACCCAGCGGCCGGTGGACACGCCCAGGAAGATGGCCACCAGGCCGGGCAGCGAGAGCAGCAGGTTGCCAGTGGCCTCCCCGATGCCAAATTTCGGCCAATAGCCAACCAGGAGCGGAGCCTGTGCGAACCAGGCGGACCAGATAAACAGAGACATGAGCAAGAATAAGGTCAGCATTATCCAGCGGTAACTGTCCGTTTGTATGGACTCCCCATGATGGGTCATCTTAACCCCTCCTTTGAGTAATTATGGTTTCCCAGGAGCCTGTCCCCGACATCCTGTGCCCGCAACTTGGTCATAAATAAAAAAATGACCACAATAGGCAACAGGGTCAAAATAACAGCTAAAACCAATTCTCCATCCTCCCATCCTACCGTTTATTAAGTTTTACAAACTCATGAACAATTATATTGTAATTTACCATGGCCGGCAAGCACATTTTTGTACAAACATTTTTGTACAGATCATGTCGAAACGATGCAGGGGGCCGGCAGGATTATACGTTTGGACAGTGAATTAAATGTTAATCCTGGTATTGCTTATGTCAGCGCTTGAAGATGGGGAGGAGTATTGATGCGAATAACCAAAAAAGGGTGGCTGGTCCTGGGGCTGTGCCTGGTGCTGGTGGTTTCTCTCGTCTACAACGCAGTTCAGGCCCTGCGCCAACGGTCCTTGGATAGCGATGCCCTGAACGCCTTGAGTGCAGACGTCGATTCCGCCTTGGCCGACCTGGACTCGGCGGTGTACCTGGACACCAACCAGACCAACTGGAGTAGCACGAACTCCCGGTTGGCGTTTTACCAAAGCCTGCTGCAGGCCAGGGAGGCATCCGCCGCCGCCGCCCAACTAGCGTCACTGAGCAGCGGGGATCCCGAAGCGGTTGCCGCCAGGATGGGCGAATTGCAGGAGCGGCTGGATGCGACCTATCTTCCGGCTGCCCAGAGTCTGGCCGCAGGGCAGGCATCTGCTGCAGACCGGTCATCACTGGATAGTTTCTGCGATAGCATCCGTAAGGTGGGCTGGCCGCTCAGGGCGCAACTGCGGGATTCGGGGTGGGGGAAACTGAGAGCTTCGCTGGATGCCCTGTCCCAATTGTTGGGCCCGGTGTCCTCGGTTGTCCCGGTGATCAATGTGCCCGATTACTCTGGAGACCAGCCTGTTTACACCACCAAAAAAGCGACGACCGGGAATCAGCCGTCTGTCAAGCCAGGCTCAGCGCTGGGCATCANNCCTGCCACCGGAGCGTAAGACTGAAGCGGAGTTGCGAACGCTGACGGATTGACTTACAATTGAGTTGCAATACCCTGTTAATGATATAGCAAGCAGAGTTCTTAACTTCAGAGGGACATCCTCTCGAGTTAGAAGTTCGATGTTCGATTAGCCTTCCTCTTCGAACCTCGAACGTCTAACTTCGAGCCTTGAGGAGGGCGGGGGATCATGCACGAGTATTCGCTGGTGGAAGGCGTTGTCAAACAGCTCAGGACCAGCGCCGGGGAGAACAACATCAGGCAGATCAGCCGGGTGGCGCTGGTGGTTGGCAAACTGACCATGACCGTACCCGACGCCCTGCAGTTCGCCTTCGAGGTCTTCAGGCAGCAGGAGCCGTTGCTCAAGGATGACGCGGTCCTGGAGATCCGGGAGGAGCCGGTGATGGGTGAATGCAAGGACTGCCAACACCGCTATGAGATCAAGGATTACGAATTTATCTGCCCGTCCTGCTCCGGC
>PLQY01000076.1 GCA_003160265.1 Peptococcaceae bacterium
CCGGGTGCCCTCTGGGCGCGCCCCTAATTAACTGGCTCTAAGCTTCAGTGGGGGATTGCTTTTCCCCCACTGAAGCCAAGACCCAGTTGAAGCTGAGAGGAGATGCTACAATGAAGAAATATCCGGGATTGTTTTCACCTGAAATTGCTTGGGCGCTGTTGCGAATCTTTCTGGGCTTTCTCTTTGTGATGGCCGGCACTGAGAAACTGCTGGGAAATTTCAATGGAACGGCTCTGACGGGCACCCTCACCTCCTGGATTAATGGCGGGGGTGGTGTGCCGTCTGACCCCAACCTCTGGTATGTGGGCTTTTTAAAGGGAACAGTCATTCCTCACGCCAGCTTGTTTGCCGGCCTGGTGGCCTACGGTGAGACCCTGGTGGGCATCTTCCTGATTCTTGGTCTGTCCACCAGCATCGTCGCCCTCATCGGAGCCTTCCTGAACGCCAACTACTACTTTGCCGCCGCTCAAACCAGCGCCTCAATCCAGATGGTCAACGCTCTGTTCATCGTGGTGGAACTCTTATTCGCATTGGCCTGTGTGGGGCAGTTCTATGGTCTGGACCAGCCCCTGTTCGGCTATCTCCGGCGCCGCCGGAAAGAAGGGAAGGTAGGAATCAGTTCATCCAAGGTTGCATAAACTCTCCTTCCTTGTCTCTGGCCGTTTTAAATAAATGTGTGAAATGATGAGAAAGCATGTCAGGAAGGGCTTTGCGCCGATCAATATGGTCAGGCGAAGATTGCCGGTGATATCATTGTCGTTCCGGTTGGGGTTGGCGAGAACCCGCAGTTGATCGCCTACCGGCTTAAATAACATTCTGGAAATATATCTACTAAGATTTGTTATAAAAGAGCGTACCTGCCAAATCGATTGGTGGGTATGCTCCTTTCTTTATGGCAACGCCTGAGACGGGTCATATCTTTCGCTCCGGCTTGATAAGTTGATTATCCGGAACAGTAGCAAGCGTATGATGGTTCTTAGGCAATATTTGACACAGATCTTGCTAAATGGTAGGGGATTGTGCGACAAAATTAACGCGGAGACTATTGTATAAATATACATGGCAATGTATAATAATAATATGTTTTTTATAGTAGTGGTGAGGCCAACGAGGGAAACAGGTTGGACACACTCGGGCAAAAGGGAACAATAGCAAGAGGGGTATAATAAACGAGGATCATCTGCCGTAAAAGATGATAGCATTGGGGGGAGAGAAGATGGCGGGTATCAAGGTTGGTATCATCGGCGCCACCGGCTACGTGGGAGAGGAACTAGTCCGCATCCTGTGCCGGCATCCCCAGGTGACGGGGATTACCGCTGCTGCCAAGGATGCCCCGGGGCAGCCCCTGTCCCGGGTTTATCCCCACCTGGCAGGATTTGCAGACATGGAGATCCTGGACATGGACCGGGTGCCGGAACTGATCTCGGGTTCCGACCTGGTCTTTATCGCCCTGCCTCACGGGCTGTCGGCCCCGGTAGCCCGTGAGGCTCTGGCCGCCGGCAAGCGAGTGATCGACATGGCGGCAGACTTCCGGCTCCCGGACCAGGCCCTTTACGAGCAGTGGTACCAGGCTGCCCACGAGGCGCCTGATCTGCTCGGAGAGGCGGTCTACGGCCTGCCGGAATTGTTCCGTTCTGCGGTCTCGGCGGCGCGCCTGGTGGCCAACCCGGGCTGCTTCCCGACCAGCGCCCTGCTCGCCCTGGCACCGCTCATGAAGCACGGCCTGGTGGAGCAGGACTCCCTGATCGTCGATTCCAAGTCCGGGGTCTCCGGCGCCGGCCGCACCCTGGCTCTCGGCAGCCATTACTCCGAGTGCAACGACAATGTGCGGGCATATTCGGTGGCTGCTCACCGCCACACCCCGGAGATCTCCTACTACGCCTCGGTGCTGGCGGGCAGCAAGGTGGAGGTGGTCTTCACCCCCCACCTGATCCCCATGACCCGGGGTATCCTCAGCACCGTTTATGCCGGGCTGCTGCAGCCGATGGACGCTGCTTCCCTGCGCCAGGTATACAGGGATTTCTACTCCGGAGAGGAGTTCATCCAGTTGCTGGGTGAGGGGGAGTGGCCCGAGACCAAGTGGGTGCAGGGCACCAACCGCTGCTGCCTTGGCCTGACAGTGGCAGGGCGGAAGCGGCTGATCGTCGTTTCGGTGATCGACAACCTGGTCAAGGGAGCGGCCGGGCAGGCGGTACAGAACATGAACCTGATGTTTGACCTGCCGGAGAGTATGAGCCTGAACTACCCGGGTTTGTATCCGTAAAAAAACAGGAGACAGGAGTCAGGAGACATATACTCCGCCTTCATCCTGGCCTGAAAGAATGCGGAGTACAAGGCCGGGCGTAAGCCCGGATGCGGTGGACTACTGAATTCTGAATACCTGCTAAACATTAACACTGTTAAGGAGGGCCTGGAATGAGCCAGGACAATACGAATTGGGTGACGGTGCCCGGTGGGATAACAGCGCCGCAGGGATACAAGGCGGCAGGAGTGGCGGCCCAGGTGCGCAAGAAAGGATGCCGGGATGTGGCGCTGATCTGTTCGGAGACTCCGGCGGTGGCCGCCGGTCTCTTTACCCGGAACTTGGTGAGGGCCGCCCCGGTCCTGGTGAGCCAGGAGCACCTGGCGGATGGCAGTGCCCAGGCGATTGTGGTCAACAGCGGGATTGCCAATGCCTGCACAGGGGCGCAGGGGATGGCCGACGCCCGCCGCATGGCCGGTCTAACAGGCGAACTGCTGAACATCACCCCCGGGTTGGTGGTGGTGGCATCGACGGGGGTCATCGGGGGGCCGATGCCGATGGATAAGATCGAGGCCGGCATCAGGGACGCTGCCGCTGCGCTCTCCCGCCAGGGGGGAAGCGCTGCCGCCGAGGCGATCATGACCACCGACACCACTCTCAAGGAGTGTGCCGTGAAGTTCTCCCTAGGGGGCAAGGATGTCGTAATTGGCGGTATAGCGAAGGGCTCCGGGATGATCCACCCGAACCTGGCCACCATGCTCTCCTTTCTGACGACTGATGCCGCCATCGAGAGGGCGGCCCTGGACACTGCCCTGCGCTATGCTGCCGACCGCTCCTACAACGCCGTCACCATCGACGGGGATACCAGCACCAACGACACGGTGGTGATCCTGGCCAACGGCCTGGCCGGCAACGAACCGGTGACGCTCGAGAGCCCTGACTACGCCATTTTTCTTGCTGCTCTGCTGCATGTCTGCGTGGAACTGGCGAAGATGATCGCCCACGACGGCGAGGGTGCTACCAAGTATATGGAGGTCCGGGTCAGGGGAGCGAGCAGTGAGGAGGGAGCACGCCAGATCGCCCGTACCATCGCCTGCTCCAATCTGGTCAAGTCAGCCCTGTTCGGCGAGGATGCCAATTGGGGCCGGATCTTCACTGCTGCCGGGTATGCCGGGGTGCCCTTCGACCCGGGGAAAGTGTCGATCTGGCTGGGAGATCTGCTGGTTGCCGCTGAGGGAATCGGCCTGGCCTTCGATGAGGAGCGGGCAAAGGAGATCCTGGAGGGCCGGGAAGTGGCGGTGACGGTCGACCTGAACNNAGGTGAGAGGTGAGAGGTGAGAATGGGAGGCATTGGCGGAGCCAATGCCAGCAAAAAATCTCACATCTCACATCTTGCATCACACTTCCTAAAAGGGGGGAGACGGAGATGGTCCTGACGCCGTTGGAAAAAGCCACCATCTTGGTGGAGGCGTTGCCCTACATTCGCAAGTTCTCCGGCCAGACCGTGGTCATCAAGTACGGCGGCCGGGCGATGATCAGTGAGGAACTGAAGCAGGGAGTGATCGCCGACTGCATCCTCCTCAAGCTGGTCGGTATCCACCCGGTGATTGTGCATGGCGGTGGTACGGCCATCGAGCAGATGCTGAAGCGGTTGGGCAAGGACTGGCAGTTCGTACGCGGCCAGCGGGTCACCGACGAGGAGACCATGGAGGTCGTGGAGATGGTCCTGGCCGGCCGGGTCAACAAGGAGATCGTGAGCCTGATCAATAGGCTGGGCGGCAGGGGGATCGGCCTCTCGGGCAAGGACGCCAACCTGATCGAGGCCCGTAAGCTGGCGCTTCCTGCAGATCAGGGCGGGGAACCGGTGGACCTGGGTTTCGTTGGCGAGATCACCCGGGTTAACCCGGAGATCATCGAAACGGTCAGGGGTGAAGGCTACATCCCGGTGTTGGCGCCGATCGGAGTGGGCAAGGACGGGGAGACCTACAACATCAATGCCGACTACGTTGCCGGCGAGGTTGCCGCTGCCCTGAAGGCCAACAAGCTGGTGCTGCTGACCGACGTGGAGGGGATCCTGGAGGACCGCCACGACCCGGAGAGCCTGATCTCGGTGATCAGGACCGGCGCCGTGCCGGGATATATTGAACGGGGTATCATCGCCGGGGGTATGATTCCCAAGGTGGAGTGCTGCGTGCGGGCACTGAGCCAGGGGGTGGGGCGCACCCACATCATCGACGGGCGCATCCTGCACTCGATCCTGCTCGAGGTCTTCACCGACAAGGGCGTCGGCACCATGGTGGTCGATTAAAAGAGTCATGAGTGATGAGTCATGAGTAATGAGTAAAAACATAAAGACCTCATCTTACTCATCACGCATCACGCATCACGCATCACTAAAAGAACTTACTCATCACTCATCACGCATCACTCATCACTTACTTGAATGGGGGAGGGGAACAATGGTGGAGACATCGCCTGAATCAACAACTACAGGCTTGCAATACAGAGATCAGGTAATCCGGGACGGGCAGCAGTACCTGATGCAGAACTATGCCCGGCTGCCCCTGGTGCTGATCAGGGGGCAGGGCGCCTGGGTCTGGGATGCCGATGGCCGCAGTTACTTGGACTGCGTGGGCGGCATCGCCGTCAACTCGGCCGGCCACTGCCACCCGCTGGTGGTGGCAGCGATCAAAGATCAGGCGGAGCAACTGATCCACGGCTCCAACCTCTACTGGCTACCCCGGCAGGTGGCCCTGGCCAAGCGACTGGTGCGCCTGTCCGGCCTCGACCAGGTCTTCTTCTGCAACAGCGGGGCTGAGGCCAACGAGGCGGCGATCAAGCTAGTGCGCAAGTATGGCCATGAGCACGGCAAGTCCGCCCCTGAGATCATCTCCTTCACCAACTCGTTCCACGGGCGCACCTTGGGGGCGCTGGCCGCCACTGTCCAGCCCAAGTTCTGGGAGGGTTTCGAGCCACTGCCCGGTGGCTTCGTGCATAAACCCTTCAATGATATCGACTCCCTGCGAGCGGCCATCAATCCCCAGACCGTGGCCATCCTCGTGGAACCGGTGCAGGGGGAGGGCGGAGTCAATGAGGCCACCCCGGAGTTTATGCAGGCCCTGGCGGAGGTCCGGGAGACACACGGGGTATTGTTGATGTTCGACGAGGTGCAGTGCGGACTCGGCCGAACCGGGAAAATGTTCGCTTTCGAGCACTACGGTGTGCAGCCTGATGTGATGACGCTGGCCAAGGCCCTGGGCGGGGGATTGCCGATCGGGGCGCTGCTGGCTCGGCGGGAGGTGGCGGCAGTCTTTCAACCGGGTACTCACGGCACCACCTTTGGCGGCAACCCGGTGGTCTGCGCCGCTGCCCTGGCGCTGCTGGATGTTATGGAGCAGGAAAGTTTGCCGGCCAACGCCGAGGTCGTCGGAAACTACTTGAAGGATAAGCTGAAAGTCCTGCGGCAGCGATTCCCCTTCATCAAGGAAGTGCGGGGGCGTGGCCTGTTGGTGGGGATCGAGTTCGACCGCTCCGCCAAGCGCCTGGTCTCCCTCTGCCAGGAGGCCGGACTGCTGATCAACTGCACTGCCGATAAAGTGATCCGCTTCATGCCGCCTCTTAATATCACCAGGTCAGAGGTGGACCAGGCGGTGGCTATCTTCGAGGATGCACTGCAGCGATTCGCCAACGAACTCGTTGAAGAGAATTAACGTGCGGAATATCGAACTTCGAACATCGAAAAGGGGGGCACCGAGATGCCCAGGCGCACGGACTTGAAAAAGGTAATGGTGATCGGCTCAGGCCCGATCGTCATTGGGCAGGCAGCGGAGTTCGACTATGCCGGGACCCAGGCCTGCAAGGCCCTCCGGGAAGAGGGCCTGGAGATCGTGCTGGTGAACAGCAACCCGGCCACCATCATGACCGACGCCAACATGGCCGACCGGGTGTACATAGAACCGCTGAATGTGGAGTTTTTAACAGAGATCATCGCCCGGGAACGTCCGGACGGGGTGCTGTCAGGCCTGGGTGGCCAAACTGGCCTGAACCTGACGGTGGAACTGGCCGAGGCCGGTGTGCTCGATAAGTATGGGGTGGAGGTGCTGGGCACACCGCTGGAGGCGATCAGGAGGGCCGAGGACCGGGAACTGTTCAAGGCAACCATGCTGGAGATCGGTGAACCGGTGCCTGGAAGCGTCATCGTGACCAGTATGGAGGATGCGGTGGCCGCCGCCGGCAGCACCGGTTACCCGGTGATCGTCCGTCCGGCCTACACCCTTGGCGGCACCGGAGGCGGCGTTGCCCACACCGAGGAGGAGCTGCGCCAGATCGCGGCCATTGGCCTGAAGGCCAGCCGCATCGGCCAGGTGATGCTGGAGGAGGGCGTACTGGGCTGGAAGGAGATCGAGTTCGAGGTGATGCGTGACGGCGCAGACAACTGTATTACCGTTTGCAGCATGGAGAACTTCGACCCGATGGGGGTGCACACCGGCGACAGCATCGTGGTCGCTCCCACCCAGACCCTGAGCGACCGGGAGTACCAGATGCTGCGTAGCGCCTCCCTGAAGATCATCCGGGCTCTGGGGGTGGAGGGGGGCTGCAACATCCAGTTCGCCCTGGATTCCAACAGTTTCAGCTACCGGGTGATCGAGGTCAACCCCCGGGTCAGCCGTTCCAGCGCCCTGGCGTCGAAGGCCACCGGCTACCCGATCGCCCGGGTGGCGGCAAAGATCGCCACCGGTCTGCGCCTGGACGAGATCACCAACCAGGTTACCGGGGAGACCTGCGCCTGCTTCGAGCCGGCGATCGATTACATCGTGTGCAAGATCCCCCGCTGGCCGTTCGACAAGTTCGCCGGGGCCGACCGCACCCTGGGCACTCAGATGAAGGCCACCGGAGAGGTGATGGCCATCGACCGCTGCTTCGAGGGGGCCCTGCTCAAGGCGGTACGCTCCCTGGAGATCGGTCTCTATGGCCTGGTGCTGCCGGAGGCCGCCCAGTGGACGGAGATGCAGCTCGAGGAGAGGCTTTCCGTGCCCAACGACGAGCGGCTGTTCGCGGTGGCCGAAGCCTTCCGCCGGGACTGGACGCTACGGGAGGTCAACTACCTGAGCAAGATCGATTGCTGGTTCTTGAACAAGGTCCGTCATATCGTCAGGCACGAGCAGCGGCTGCAGGGGGAGGACCTGACCCCGGACTTGCTGAGGGAGAGCAAGCGGTTGGGCTTCTCCGACTACCAGATCGCCAAGCTGACCCGGCGGGAGGCCGGTGTCGTCCGTGCCTTGCGCCGGGAGGCGGGCATCACCCCGGTCTATAAGATGGTGGACACCTGCGCCGCCGAGTTCGGGGCGGCAACCCCCTACTTCTACAGCACCTACGACCAGGAGAACGAGGCGGTGCCCTCTGGGCGGAAGCGGGTGATCGTGCTGGGTTCCGGGCCGATCCGCATTGGCCAGGGAATCGAGTTCGACTACTGCTCTGTCCACGCTGTCTGGGCGCTGCAAGAGGCCGGGGTGGAGGGGCTGATCATCAACAACAACCCGGAAACGGTCAGCACCGACTTCGATACTGCCGACAAGCTCTACTTCGAGCCCCTGGCTCCGGAGGACGTGCTCAACGTGATCGACCAGGAGCAGCCGGACGGAGTGATGGTACAGTTTGGTGGCCAGACGGCCATCAACCTGGCCAGCCACCTGGCCTACTACAACGCCCCGATCCTGGGCACCAGTATGGAGGGGATCGACGCCGCCGAGGACCGGCGGCGCTTCGAGAGTCTGCTCAAGGGTCTGCGTATCCCCCAGTCCCAGGGCAAGACGGTGATGGCCGCAGACGAGGCGGTAGCGGTGGCCGAGGAACTGGGTTACCCGGTGCTGGTACGCCCGTCGTACGTCCTGGGAGGCCGGGCGATGGAAGTGGTGGAGAACACCCAGGACCTGGTGGGCTACATGGCCTCGGCGGTAAAGGTCAGTTCCAAGCACCCGGTGCTGATCGACAAGTATATCAGAGGCAAGGAGGTGGAGGTGGACGCCGTCTGTGACGGCCACCAGACTCTGATCCCGGCGATTATCGAACACATCGAGAGAGCGGGGGTGCACTCCGGGGACAGCACGGCAGTGATCCCGGCCCAGACCCTGACTGCCGGCGAGGCGCAGCAGATCGTGAGCTACACCATGCGGATCGCTGTAGCCCTGCGGATCAAGGGATTGTTGAATATCCAGTACGTGATCGCCAACGGGCGGGCCTACTGTCTGGAGGTCAATCCCAGGGCATCCCGTACCGTGCCGGTACTCAGCAAGGTGACCGGCATCCCCCTGGTCAAACTGGCCACCCGGATCATGCTGGGGTCCACCTTGGCGGACCTGGGCTATGGCGCCGGGTTGGCGCCCCCACCACCCTTCGTGGCGGTCAAGGCCCCGGTCTTCTCCTTCGAGAAGCTGACCCGGGTGGACGTTTCCCTGGGACCGGAGATGAAGTCCACCGGTGAGGTGCTGGGCATCGACCCGGACTACGGTATGGCCCTCTACAAGGCCCTGCTGGCGGCGGGAATCAACGTGCCGCTGGGCGGACGCGTGCTGGTCTCCCTGGCGGAGCGCGACCGGGCCGAGGCGATCCCGATCCTGGCCGGCTACGCCGAGTTGGGCTTCGAGATCCTGGCCACCGGTGACAGTGCCCAGGAACTGCGGGCGGGGGGGATCGAGCACCGGGTGGTAGTCTCCACCGCGCCATGTCCGAAGGAGATGGCGGGTACCCGCTTGCGGGCGCGGGAAGGCCTGTCCAAGGACGGCCTGGCTCCGGCGCTCGACCTGATCCGGGATGGCCAGGTGCAACTGGTGATCAACACCCCCACCCGCGGCCGCATCCCGGAGCGGGCCGGCTTCATCATGAGGCGTACTGCCACCGAGTACGGGGTGCCCTGTCTGACCTCTCTGGACACGGCGGCGGCGCTGCTGGATGTGCTGCGTGCCAGAAAGGACGGGGCGCGTTCAACTTGCTGCTGCCTGCAGGAATACTTGAATCTGCCACGAACTCTTACTGAGGATGCTCAGCCCTCAGGCCAATCTGTGTGAAAACCAATATGGAGGGATGAAGGAAAATGGCTGGAGCTTACCTGGATACGAGGCTGAAAGGCAGGGATTACTTGTCGATCAGTGATTTCAGCGGCGAGGAGATCAGGCTCCTGCTAGATGCTGCCCACGATTTGAAAAAGGAGCTAAAAGCCGGGATACCCCACCCGGTGTTGAAAGGCAAAACTCTGGGGATGATCTTTACCAAGGCCTCGACCCGCACCAGGGTCTCCTTCGAGGTGGGGATGTTCCAACTCGGGGGTTACGCCCTGTTCCTGAGCGCCCAAGATATCCAGTTGCGACGGGGGGAGACTGTCGGTGACACCGCCCGCACCCTTGAGCGCTATCTGGACGGGATCATGATCCGCACCTTCGACCAGGCGGATGTGGAAGACCTGGCCCGGTACGGCTCGATCCCGGTGATCAACGGCCTGACCGACTTGCTGCATCCTACCCAGGCACTGGCGGACATCATGACCGTCGAGGAGCATAAGGGCAAGCTGTCCGGCCTGAAACTGGCCTTCATCGGGGACGGCAACAACGTTGCCCATTCCTTGCTGCAGATCTGCGCCAAGGTAGGGATGCACATGACCATCGCCTGCCCGCCGGGCTACGAGCCGGACCCGGAGATCCTGGCCGGGGCCCGGGTGGATGCTGCTGCCACCGGGGTCAAGCTGGAGGTCGTCACCGACCCGTTCGAGGCGGTTGCCGGCGCCGACGGCCTCTACACCGACGTCTGGGCGAGCATGGGCCAGGAGGCTGAGCGGGCGGAGCGTCTTAAGGATTTCTCTCGTTACCAGGTGAACGCCGAACTGTTGGGCAAGGCCGCTCCCGGCGCTGTGGTGCTGCACTGCCTGCCGGCTCACCGGGGGGAGGAGATCACCGACGAGGTGCTCGACGGGCCGCAATCGGTGGCTTTCGACGAGGCGGAGAACCGCCTGCATGCCCACAAGGCGATCATGGCCCTGGTGATGTAGGCAGACTGGGAAAAGGTTGCAGATGAACAGACGGTGGATATTGTCCTGGTTCTTCGGGCTCACTTTCCTGATCAACTGGGGCCTGTGGGCGCTACTGGTCTTCTCCCCGCAGTTCCGGCTGCTGACCGGGGCAGCCGACACGGACAGCCCGCTGCTCTATATCGGCGGCTACGCCCCGACCATCGCGGCCGTGTTCCTGGTGTCCTGGATATACGGCCCCAGAGGGCTGAGGTCTTTCCTGGCCAGGCTGCTGCGCTGGAACGTGGGTATCTGGTGGTACGTGGGGCTGATCGTCCTGTTCGTGGGCCTGGACCTGTTCGTACGGTACTTGACCATCCTGACCGGTGGCTACGTCCCGGCGATCAGCTACTCGCCGGCCATGGCGGTGCCCCTGGCGCTGCTCACCCTGGTCACAACAACAGGGCCTTTGGGAGAGGAACTGGGCTGGCGCGGCCTGGCCCTGCCCCTGCTGCAACAGCAGTACAGCCCGCTGGCGGCCAGCCTGGTCCTGGGTTGCATCTGGGGAGCCTGGCACATCCCGGCGTTCCTGTTCTCCGGCAGCCCGCAGAGCATCTACACCTTTCCGCTCTACTTCGTTTATCTCGTCTGCGGTACGGTACTGATGACCGCAGTCTACAACGCCACCGGCGGCAGCCTGCCGCTGGCGATCATTGTGCACGGACTGTTCAACCTGAACGGCGCCATGACCATCAACGGCATCGAGCCGCTGGGAATCTTCATCATGTGTGCTGTGCTGCTGGTAGCAGCGTATATAATCTCACTGAGAAAGCCCGGGGCTGTATTTACCGAGCCTGTTGCTATTCGCTGAGGAGGAGTTTTCGTGGAAATCAAAAAGGTTGTGCTGGCCTATTCCGGTGGTCTCGACACCTCGGTGGCCATTCCCTGGTTCAAGGACAACTTCGGCTGCGAGGTGATCTGCTTCGCCGCCGACCTGGGGCAGGAAGAGGAGCTTGACGGCCTGGAGGAGCGCTCCAAGAGAGCGGGAGCCAGCAAGATCTACATCAAGGATCTGAAGAAGGAGTTCGTGGAGGATTACATCTTCCCCACCCTCAAAGCGGGTGCCATCTACGAGGGCAAGTACCTGCTGGGAACATCCTTCGCCCGCCCGCTGATCTCCAAGTACCTGGTGGAGATCGCCGAGTCCGAGGGCGCTGACGCCGTGGCCCACGGAGCGACCGGCAAGGGAAACGACCAGGTGCGTTTCGACGTCTCGGTGCAGGCCCTCAACCCCGCCCTCAAGGTGATCGCCCCCTGGCGCATCTGGGACATCAAGTCCCGTGAGGATGCCATCAATTACGCCATCGCCCGCGGGATCGAGGTACCTGTGTCCAAGGACCGGCCTTACAGTATGGACCGCAACATCTGGCACCTGAGCCACGAGGGGGCTGACCTGGAGGACCCGGCCAAGGAGCCGCCGGGTGACGTGCTGCTGCTGATCACTCCACCGGAACAGGCCCCGGACAAGCCGACCTACGTGGAGATCGGTTTCGAGGAGGGCGTGCCCTGCTCGCTTGATGGCAGGGAGACCGAGGCCGTGACGCTGGTGCAGGAACTGAACCGGATCGCCGGCGCCAACGGGGTGGGCATCATCGACATGGTGGAAAACCGCCTGGTGGGGATGAAATCCCGGGGCGTGTACGAATGCCCCGGTGGCACCGTGCTGTACTTTGCCCACCGGGAGTTGGAGTACCTGACCCTCGACCGCAACACGCTGCACTTCAAGGAGATCGCCGCCCTGCGCTTCGCCGAGCTATGCTACGACGGCCTATGGTTCTCCCCGTTGCGGGAGGCCCTGTCCGCCTTTGTCGACGAGACCCAGAAAACAGTCACCGGTACCGTACGCTTGAAGCTCTTCAAGGGCAACTGCGCTTCGGCCGGCGCCACCTCGCCCTACTCCCTGTATCATGAGGGCTTCGCCACCTTCGGTCACTTCGAGCTGTACGACCACAAGGACGCCCAGGGCTTCATCAACCTGTTCGGTCTGCCCCTCAGGGTACGGGCGATGATGAAGCAGAAAGCCGGCTTGAAATAACCACTGCGCTAAGAACAGATAGAGGAACAGTTAAAAGGCGCCTCAACTCAAGCGGCGCCTTTTTGCATTATGGCTGCGCCCGGCGGACATGGAACTACTGCATTGCGGGTGGGGTAGGTTTTCAGGGCGAGGATCTATACTAAAAAGTAAATGTTAAGTGATAACAGACTAAAATAATTGACTGCAGAAATTATTCATGGTATAACCCTCATGGGGTTATAATTATTGGTTTGAATTTTTACGCGGATATATTTTGTCCCGGAAAGGAGAGGCTATGGCAGAATATTGTCATTACTACGTTAACAACAATCCCCAAGTCGTCACCGGTAATCATGAAGTCCACAAAAATATCTGTTTATCGCTGGCAATGGCTGAGAGCAAAAGTTACCTGGGCTTTTTTGACAACTGCGAGGATGCGATTGCCAAAGCCAGGACCATTTATACCAAAGTAGAAAAATGCCACTTTTGTTGTTATGAATATAAAGAATCATTTTTTTAACGCCTGGCCCGGCTAAGGATTTAAAAACCCGGCTGCTTAGGATAATGTCAAAGCCACAACCATTGTGTAAAACGGCTTTGGCATTTATACTTTAAGAAACCTTATCTATTGATTCTCCCGGACGTCAGTTGAAAGGGAAAGGAAAAGTGACGCAGTTAAAAAATGTGAAGCTTGGAGATATTGCCGATATATTGAACGGTTTACCCGATACCAAGCAGCTTGAGCTTGCGCAAAACGCTGGTGCTACAACCTACGGTTTTATTCAGCCAAACCATTTAGGGGTTTTTAATGACCTACAGGATGCTTTGGAAATAAAAAGGCAAACGCCTGTTGCTGACAACTATTTGATTCGCAGGAACGATATTTTACTGAAACGCCTAAATCGTAANNATATTTTATTGAAACGCCTAAATCCGGATATAGCAATGCTGATAAACGAGGACCTATCAAATACAACTTTTTCCAGCAATCTTTTTGTTATTCGTGTGATCAATGATTATGACCCGGCCTATATAGCCTGCATGTTAGAAAATCAGGGAATATCGTGGCTAAATAGCAATATTGTTGGTTCGCTTGCAGCCATCAAGTCCATATCCATAAAAGCTTTGGCGGCATTAGAGGTACCTACTATAGAGCAGGAAATACAAAAGGCAGTTGGCCAGTTGTGGCTGTTGCAAAAAAAAAGAAAAAAGCTGCTGAACGATTTTATGACCGAGGATCGGAGGTTAATGTCAGCATTGACAAGGAGTATTGCCATAAGAGCTGAGGAGGAAGAATAGATGGCCACCACGAGGAAAGACATCGAGGCTGCGCTTTGGAGAGGCGCAAATACATTCAGGGGGGCCATAGATGCGGCCAACTATAAAGACTACATCTTGCCTATACTCTTTGTTAAATATCTGAGTGATACCTACCTGGAAAAAGTCGAAGATTTAAGGAAGCGTTATGACAACCCGGTCAGGCTGGAGAGAGCGATCAGCAGGCTTCCGTTCGTGATCGAGGAGGAGAACAGCTTCTCCTGGCTCTATAAGAACAGGTACAGCGATAATCTCGGGGAATTCATCAACGTTGCCCTGCGAGGAATAGAGGATGACAACCCATCCCTGTTTACGGGGATCTTTAGAAACATAGACTTCAACAGCGAGACCATGTTGGGCAATCATAGCCAGAAGAACACCCGCTTGAGGGAGTTGCTTGAGGACTTCGAGCCTCTTGACCTGCGTCCATCTGCCATCCAGCCGGAAGATGGCAAGGTGGCTGCAGATACCATCGGTGATGCTTACGAGTATATGATCGGACAATTTGCCAGCCAGGCCGGTAAAAAAGCGGGTTCCTTCTTCACTCCATCCGAGGTGTCGGAACTGATCGCCCGCATCGTCGATCCGAAGATCAGCGACACCATCTACGACCCCACCTGCGGTTCCGGCTCCCTGCTGATCAAGACCGGAAAAACAGCCAAAGAAAAGGAAAACGGTCTGATCAAAAGCCTCTCGCTGTATGGACAGGAGATGAACGGGTCTTCCTGGTCTATGGCCAAGATGAACATGTTTCTCCACGAGATCATGGATGCCAAGATCGAATGGGGCGACACTCTCGCCTATCCCTTGCACCTGGACTCCGACGGCAACCTCATGCAGTTCGACGTCATCGTTTCCAATATGCCCTTCTCGCAGGATAAATGGGCGGCTGGTTTCAATACTGGCGCTGACTCCGGCAAGGGCAAGGAGTTCAAGATGGAGGCCTCCCTCGATAAATATCATCGCTTCGACTGGAGCATTCCCCCTGCCAGTAAGGGCGACTGGGCGTTTCTGCTACATATGATCGCCAGCCTCAAGAGCGGGGGCCGGATCGCCGCCGTCGTCCCCCACGGCGTCCTGTTCAGGAGTGCGTCGGAGGGCCGGATCAGGCAGACCGTCGTCGAAAAGAACCTGCTGGATGCGGTCATCGGCCTGCCGGCAAACCTGTTTTATGGTACCAGCATTCCGGGTTGCATCATCGTTTTCAAAAAGAACCGCAATCGCAACGATGTGCTGTTCATCGACGCCTCCGGGAGAGATGAGCAGGGCAACCTCCGCTACAAGAAGGACAAGAACCAGAACCGCCTGGAAACGAAGCACATCGACGATATTGTCAATACCTATCAGAATTGGGTGGATGTCGAGAAATTTGCCCACTTAGCGAGCATTGACGAGATTATGGCCAACGAGTGCAACCTGAACATCCCCCGGTATGTCGACACCCTTAAAGAAGATGAGCAGATTGATATCGGTCAAATAAAAGCGA
>PLQY01000084.1 GCA_003160265.1 Peptococcaceae bacterium
CCGCAAGGGTAAACCTCATGTATGATGTAGCCCCTCTTATCCCACCGCTTCGGAAAAGCGGGGGCATTAGAGCAGCTAGTCATCTGTGGGACAGCCCATCCAGCCTCAGCGTCGGGATCTGGCCGGCAAGGCCACCCTAGAAAGGGCGAGCAGGCCCTCCCGGGTCATCTTCGCCACCAGCATGGCGGTGATCCCCGAAGCATCATAGGCTGGCGCCAGTTCCACGATGTCCAGGCCAACCACCTGCAACTCCTGAAGCACGGTCAGGACCTCGAAGATTTCCGCCGGTTGAATCCCCCCCGGTTCCGGGGTGCCGGTACCCGGGGCGTAGGCCGGGTCGAGGATGTCGATGTCAAGAGTCACGTAAACCGGGCGCTCTTTCAGGTCCGGCAGGCAGGAACGCAGCGTCCTGGCAGCTTCGAAAGGGTAGAAGTGGGTATGGGAGTGACCGTATTGGAATTCATCCCTCGTCCCCGAGCGGATGCCGAACTGGTACACATTATTGTCACCAACCACTTCGCAGATCCGTCTGAGTACCGTGGCGTGGGAGAGGCTCTCCCCCAAGTAATCGTCTCTCAGATCGGCGTGGGCATCAAACTGCAGCACCGCCAGGCCGGGAAAAAACTCGGCCATAGTCTGTACTGCAGGCAGAGTGACCAGGTGCTCGCCACCCAGCATGAAAGGGATCTTGCCATCGTCGGCGATGAACCGGCAGGCTTGTCCGATCCGGTTCAAGCAAGCTTGCAGGTTTCCCGGGGGCAGGAGCAGGTCTCCGGCATCATAGACAGCGCACTCCCCCAGGTTCCGGTCCAACCGGGGACTGTATTCCTCCAACCCCTGGGAGGCAGCGCGTACCGCCTGGGGAGCCTCCCGGGAGCCCATGCGAAAGCTGGACGTGATATCGAGCGGAACTCCCAACAGGATGATCCGGGCATTCCGGTAATCGTCCCAGCTCTCCAAAAATGAACTGTTGGTGATGCAGAGATCGCTCAGCTTCAAGGCTTGACCTCCTGCTTCAGGAGAGCTTGGACAAACTGGGGTAATGCGAAGGCCGCCCGGTGTAACTCGGGAGTATAGTAGCGCAGCCCCTGACCGGCCATAGACCCGGCTGTTTCCGCAGGGCCCTGCGCAGGGTCATATTTCTTGCTGCCGATGGTGAAGCTCCAGAGGCCGCTGGGGTACGTCGGCACGTTGGCCAGGTAGAGTCCGGCGATTGGGAAGATACTGCTGACGCCGCCATACACCCTCCCAATCAGGTCCTTGTTGAAGAAGGGCGACTCCATCTGGGCGGCAAAGATGCCGTCCGGCCGCAGGGCACGGAAGAGCGATTCGTAAAACTCCCGGCTGAAGAGGCCTGCCGCCATCCCCACCGGGTCAGGGGCATCCACCAGGATCACGTCATAGCAGGCTTCCTTATCCTTGACAAAGGCGATACCATCCTCGAAGCAAACTGACATCCGGGGGCTATCGAAGGAGCAGGCCAGTTCCGGCAGGAAATGACGGCTCACCTCTACCACCCGCTGGTCGATCTCCACCTGGGTGACGCTTTCGATCTGCCGGTGCCGAAGCACCTCCCGTGCGCAGCCACCGTCACCACCGCCGATGATCAGAACATCTTTGGGATCATGGTGTGAACAGATGGGCACATGGGCCAGCATCTCGTGGTAGACGAACTCATCGGCAATAGTTGCCTGGATCGCCCCGTCGAGCACCAGCATCCGTCCGAACTGTTCCGTATCCAAGACTACGATCTCCTGGAAGGGGGTCATCTCCCGGTGCAGCGTCTGCAGCACCTTGCAAGTTATTTTAAGCCCGGGGTGCTGCAGTTCAGTGAACCATACCTCCATGTTTACGCTTCCTTTCCCTGCCCTATCCAGCATTATGGCGTTGGTCACGACCACTGGCCACCAATAATGGCGCCGCTAGTACCACAGCGGCACCGCCGCAAAGACACAGCCACAGGCTACAACCAGGTGCTCGGCTGCAGCCACCTTGATCTCCGCCAGTTCCATTCCCCGGTATTGGAAAGCCTCGGTCACCATCTCGCTCACGCGGCGCTCTGCGTCCTCGCGGCCACAGTGGCCTGCAAACTCCATGATCACTCCGAAGTCCCCTGCCCCGGCCCCGATCCCCACCGCCACTGCGGCAGCGATGTGGGCGCCAATCTCGGTGCAGACCAACGTGCCGTAAGCAATCGGAACCAACGAACCCGGCGGAATATCCAGCCTGGCTTCATAGACTGCGTCAGGGGGCAGTATACTGCTCACCCTGAGCAAATTGACGTTGCCTACTCCCGCTTTTAGAAGCGCCTTGTCGAAGGCAGTCAATTCGTGTTCCCCTTCTGCAGAGGCAGCGGCTAAAGAGTAGCGGCGCGGCGTTGGCAGCATCTCCTGAAAACCTTCCCCTCATCCCAAATTGTGTTACGTTCCCGGACATCGGTAAAAACACCCTTGCCAGCATGCAAACTAGACAGATTATACCCGGAGGCCTTGGCACTGTCAATGCAAGAGACCTAGCAAAGCTTTCTGCCAGGTTACCCACGATGACTACCCGCTNNACAAGGTGCAGGAACTGCCAGACAGGAGCCGCTGCTCCCGGTCTAACCGGCGACTTACTGCTCCATCTTTTCCAGGAGATCACCGGCGTCCTTGAACCACTCGTTCAGGGCATCAGCCAGGATCTTCTGAACGTCGGCCATAAGCTGGGTAAACCGGTACTCCGCCCCCAAGTGGTCCCTCAAGGTCGGGTTGAGGTTGACGAGCTCGGACACCTGCTGCATCCGCTGCTTCTTATCCGCATCCGCCTCTCGCCCCATCACCTTGTCCATTTCCAGTTCCCACAGCAGGCGCCGCATCTCGTTCAGCATTTCCTTGTTCTTCGGGTCCGCCTCGAGCTGCTTCCTGGAGTCCAGCCAGGCCCGGTATTCACCTGAAGCCTTCAGAGCGCGGGCTAATTCATGAGCCTGATCATAGGCGTTCATCGTTGCACCCCCATCGTTTCATGATTTTTATCACAGATGACTACCCGCTCTAATACCCCCGCTTCTTATGAAGCGGTGGGATAAGAGCGGGCTCTCCGCGAGAAGGTATCCCCCTAAAAGTTAACACCAATCGGGCAGCCGGTAAAGGGTTATCCTGATAAAGATCAGGTAGAGGCTTTCAGTGAAATGCCGTTACTATTGGTTGTAGCAGGGTTGTCCCAAGAAAAACCAGGTAGAAGAGCCCTCCCATCAGGAGAATGAAAGCATTCAGGTTCTTTCCAATCTTCAGGCTGAGATAGACCAATCCGGCAGAGGCACAAGTCAACAGGATCGGCGTCAGCGAGCCGGGCACGAAATGCCAGTTGCCGGTTATAATACCGATACTGGGCAGGATAGCACTCTGAAAGACCATCGCTCCGGTGATATTGCCGATCGCCAAGGTGTCCTTGCGCCGCCTGAGCCAGATAATACTGTTGAACTTCTCAGGCAGTTCTGTGGCTATAGGGGCGACGATCAGAGACAGGAAAAAGATGGGAATGTCCAGCAACAGGGAGATTGCGGAAACCTGGTGAATGAACAGCTCCGCCCCGCCGATCAGCAGACCGACTGCAAACACAACTTGAAAAAGGACCATGAAGAGGCGCGGCCTGTTTTTCCCGGCGCTGAAGAACAGCGGGCGGAGGTCCGGTGCCTGGCCATGAGCCGGTGCCCTCCTGAGGGTTAAAAATACATAGAATAAGTAACTGCCCAGCAGCATCCCCATCAGATAGGGCTTCCACCGGTCAGGAGCGAAGGCGGCGTAGAAGCCAAGGCTGTAACCGAAGAAGAAGAACAGCAAATCCCGCTGGATGATCCCCGGGTTGATTTCCAGGCGGGGGAAGCTTGGCCGCTTTCGGGCCTCCAGCACCACCACCAGGCCGCTGATAAAAAAGGCGAGGGTGCTGAGCATGAAGGGAGCGCCTAGGATCGCTCCGATGCCAACCTGCTGTTGATCCACGCCTTTGCCGGTGATAAAGGCGATCAGCGGGATCAGGGACTCGGGCAGGGCTGTACCCACCGCCGCCAGGATGCTGCCGACGGCGCCTTCAGCCAGGTGGAGGCGCAGCCCCAGCCATTCCACACTGTTGGTGAAGATCTCCGCTGCCGCCAGAATGATTCCCAGGCTCACAAACAGCAGGACAAAGTCCATCTATGTCGGCTCCTTAATTTCTGTGAGATGGGCGGGGCTAGCAGGCCTTGATCGCCTGCAGGGAATTCTCGGCCAGGTTCAATACAGGCCCCGCCGGCCAATAGCCGAAGACCTTGATCCGGTCGAAGTGGCCGACGATGTCAAACAGGGCGGACCGGGCAAGCTCCTCTACTAACCTAAAATATGTTCGGTAAAGCTCGTTTATATCCCACTGAGAATAAAACACCTCTGTGCCCCAGGGGATGGGGTATGATAGTCGACCAGCATGGCTTTTCCCACTTTCCTCGCTCGCCTGATTCCATTCTGCCCAATTAAAACATTCTTGGGGCATGCTTTCAATACCTGAGAGGCAAAAGCTTTCTTGTCTACCTATTGTAAACATAATACAATGAAGTGAGCCGCAGTCCGACGAACTGGGAGAGGTGAAAGTTTTGGCAGAAGTCATTCCGTTTCATGGCATCCGGTACAACACCGGCAAGACACCGGACATGACAGCAGTAGTGACGCCACCTTATGACGTCATCGACGCCGCAGCGCAGCAAATATATTACGAGCGGCATCCCTGCAACGTGATCCGCCTGGAGTACGGTCAACAATACCCCACCGACCATGACGCCGCCAATCGCTATACCCGCGCCGCAGATAATTACCGGGACTGGCTGCAGTCCGGCATCTTGATCCGGGAGCCGGAGGCGGCAATCTACCTGCAGGAGCAGTCATTTCAGATCAATGGATGCTGGTTTCACAGGACCGGCTTTTTTGCCAGGGTGGCTCTCGAGGAATACGCCACCGGCAAGATCCGGCCCCACGAAGAGACCCTGTCCAAGCCTAAGGCGGACCGAATGGCCCTGTTGGCGACTTGCCAGGCCAACTTCAGCCCGGTCTTTTCCTACTACGAGGATACCGGTCTAACTCTGGAGAGTGATTTCGACAGGATAAAAAAGGCGCCGCCGCAGTTGGACCTGGTTGATGACTCCGGAGTCGTCAACCAGCTCTGGGTGATCACCGACCCCGCCGTGCATCAGAAGGTGGCCGCCACCCTCAAGCCGCGCCCCCTCTATATCGCGGACGGCCACCACCGCTACGAGACCGCCCTTAACTATTACCACTCAGAAAAAGATCGCTGTCCGGGGGCAGCGTTCATTCTGATGTACCTGGTGAACACCACCGATCCGGGTCTGGTCGTCCTACCCACCCACCGGATCGTGCGCAGCCTCCCGGCCCTGAACCTGGCTCTCCTCAAGGAGCGGCTTCAGGAGGACTTTGCAGTGGAAAAAACTGCTCTCCCTGCTGCCGGGCAAGTGCAGAAACTGCTCGACGGCCGCCGGCAGCCGGACCACCCAGTCCTAATGATGGTCACCACGGAACCGGCAGCCTACCTGTTGACCTTGCAGGACCACACCCGGGTCAAGCAACTTGTCCCTCAAAAATCCGAGGCCTGGTGCAGCCTGGACGTGGCAGTACTACACGTCCTGATCCTGGACAGGCTACTCGGGCTGGAACAGGAGGCGCTATCGCAGCAGGAGAACCTGACCTACACCAGGGATGAAGCGGAGGCGCTCCAGGCGGCTGCCAGCGGCCAGGCTCAGTTGTCTTTTATCCTGAACCCGACGCGGATTGAACAGGTGACTGCAGTCGCTGCCGCGGGCGATAAGATGCCCCAGAAGTCCACCTACTTCTACCCGAAGGTCCTCACCGGGCTGGTCATCAACGATCTGACATCTGAAAGGTGAGAGGGTGAAGGTAAGATGTGTGATCCCATTCGCACCGGCAGAACTGGCACATAGGCATGCTTGCAGCCGGCAAGGCTCAGAGGCTGCCAATGCTTTTGCATCATCAGGCGGGCGTCTGCCACTGCTTTCTCCCGCCAGGTTCTGGATTCCAACCGTCACACTACGCCCTCCAGTTACCCGCTTTAGCGGGTGGGGCGCCGACCACTATTCTTTAGGAAGCGGCTCTCGATAAAGTCTGATAACGGCTCGATCTTGTCCGGACGGAAAACGGGTACACCGTTCTCAACCGGCATATCGCTGACTACCACCGCCAAGTCGCTGCCCAGGGACAGCCTTCTCTCCGAGAACCCCTGCCTCAAAACTTCGATCTTCGGCCCCGGTTGGGACTTGAAGCCTTCGGCCAGGATCAGGTCGACATCCTCGATCATGCCGGCCAACTCGGCCAGGGTCGGTTCTGCATCATGGCGGGTATGCACCGTCAAGGATTCCGGGCCGACCACCACCACCCGGTTAGCCCCAGCCTGAAAGAACTGCCAGGAATCCTTCCCCCGGTTGTCGATCTCGTAACCGTGAGCGGCGTGCTTGACTGCAGCCACACGATAGCCCCTGGCTGCCAGGTTGTTGATTATCCCGGCGATCAGCGTTGTCTTTCCCGTATTCGCATGCCCCACCACAGAAACCACTGCGGCCATATGTCTTCCTTTCTTACATAGTGCGGGTGCCCGCTTGCGGGCGCGGGGTTCCTTAAAAACAGACATTTTGAACCTCACTATGATTTTACCAAAAACAACCGGAAAAACCCACCCCTTGGGTCGGGAAGAGAGCCCTAAACAGCACTTATCTTAATACAAATTTCGGGGTTATAATTATATTATTTATAGGACACTGCAACGCTGAAGGGGATGGTGTGCGGTGACTAAAAAAGGGGAATAAGCCGGATAGAGCAATCACTCTCATCGCCAGGGTCTTACATAAATACACCCGGCTCTTCAAATACTAAAGAGAAACAAAGAACCGGGAGGTATCACTATGGCATCAGTTGCTCTTGGCATCTTCGAAAGCCGCGACCAGGCCGAGAGGTCGGTGCAGGAACTGCGCAACAAGGGGTTCGACCAGGAGATCTCCGTAGTCGCCCATGACGACAACAAGGGTCAATCATCCGGGCTCAGTATGAAGAAAGATACGGACTCCACCATGGACGGGATCACCACCGGAGGTGTGCTGGGAGGCGTGGCCGGCCTGGCGGTCGGAGCAGGCGCCCTATTCATCCCCGGCATCGGCCCCCTGATCGCCGCAGGGCCGATCGCCGGACTGTTGTCCGGCGCTGTCACCGGTGGCATCGCCGGAGGCCTGATTGACTGGGGCATCCCCGCCGAGGAGAGCCATCACTACGAGGAGGACATCAAGCAGGGCAAGACCCTGGTAGCCGTTCACAGTGGCGGCCCCAAACTCGATGACGCGGCCCACATTCTTCGCCAGCACGGCGCCCACGACGTCAAGTCTTACTAAAACACCATAAAACTTCGTAAAAAGCCAGGGCTACATATGCCCTGGCTTTTAATCTGGACAGATGAAAACCGATTTCTGCTTTTTCCCACTTCTGCCTTTGTGCTTCTGACATCCATTAACGGCCGGAGGGTTTGATGCCCAGCACGTCCAGTTCCACCTGGTTGAGGCCGACACCCCTCAGGCGCTCCCGGCTGCCCCGCAGGCTCTCGATGGCGTTCACCCCGAGGGCGCCCAGAAAGTCCTTCAGTTCAAGAGACCAACCGCGCAGCAGATTGACCAGCCGTTCGGTCGTCTCTTCCGTCTCCAGGCGCCGGGTCAGCTCCGGGCGCTGGGTGGCAATTCCCCAGGAGCAGTTGCCGGTGTTGCACTTCTGGCACAGGTGGCAACCCATGGCCAGCAGGGCTGCCGTGCCGATGGCGACCACATCCGCCCCCAGGGCGATGGCCTTGGCCACATCACCGCTGTTCCTGATGCCTCCGGCCGCTATCAGGGTCACCTGGTTGCGGATGCCCTCCTGGTGCAGCCGGTCATCCACGGCGGCAATCGCCATCTCGATGGGGATGCCGATGTTGTCGCGGATCATGGTGGGAGCTGCTCCCGTGCCGCCACGGAAGCCATCGATATAAACGAAGTCCGCCCCGGCCCTGGCGATGCCGCTGGCGATGGCCGCCACGTTGTGCACGGCGGCAATCTTCACCCCGACCGGCTTAGAATAACGGGTAGCCTCTTTTAAAGCATAGATCAGTTGCGACAGGTCCTCGATGGAGTAGATGTCGTGATGCGGCGCCGGCGAGAGGGCGTCGCTGCCCTCGGGGATCATCCTGGTCTGGGAGACCTCCTGGCTGACCTTCTCGCCCGGGAGGTGCCCGCCGATGCCCGGCTTTGCCCCCTGCCCGATCTTGATCTCCACCGCCGCCCCCCGGTCCAGGTACTCCTGGTCGACCCCGAAGCGCCCGGATGCCACCTGGACAATAATCCGGTCGCTGTAGGGATAAAGCTCTTTATGCAAGCCGCCCTCCCCGGTGTTCATGAGTGAGCCGGCGAGAGAGGCCGCCCGGGCCAGAGCTTTGTGTGCCTGCAGGCTGATGGCGCCGTAGGACATGGCCGCAAAAATGATCGGGGTTTCCAGGGCCACCTGCGGGCCGAGCCTGGTGGCCAGCGCACCGCCGGTCCGTTCTGCAAACTCCAGGGCGTTGGGCTTGCTCCCCAGGTAAGTCCGCAGCTCCATCGGCTCCCTCAGAGGGTCGATGGACGGGTTGGTCACCTGGCAGGCATCCAGGACCATGCGATCGAAGTAGCTGACATAGGGGCGATCGTTGCCCATGCCGGTAAACAGCATGCCGCCGGCCTCTGCCTGCTTGTAGATGGACTTGATGTCGTTGGCGGTCCAGTAATCGTTGCTCTTGAAGGCGAGAGGATTCCGTTCCACCGTGATTGCCCCTTCAGGGCAGAAGGCCACACAGCGCTGGCAGGCCACGCATCTGGTGTTATCGGGCGTTACCCGGTCCAGGAAGCTGAGCGCTCCAAAACCGCAATTGAGTACGCAGCGTTTGCAACGCCGGCACTGCCGGTGATCTATCTTGACCAGGAAATCGGGCGATACCAGACTCCTCATCATGGTTGCACCCCCTCCTCCAGCTTTACTATGATCGGCTCACCGGCCCTGATCGTCCAGACCCGGTCGGGGGCCGGGCAGATCTCCCTGATGGCGCTCTCCTCGCTGGACAGGTAGACCACTTCGTCCTTCTGTCCGCAGACCAGGGGGCGCAGCTTGATCCGGTCGGTGATCCCGATCATCCCACCGGTAAAACCAACCACCAGGCTGAAGGGCCCGTTCAGCATTGCAGAGCCATAAACCTGCCGGATAGCCGTGACCGCCTCCCGTTTGGGCTCAGGATAGCGGTCGATCTCCTTCCAGAAGGGCGCCGCCAGCGCCAGGCAGGTATTCTTCAGGGACAGCCCCTGCCTCCGGTGCAGCAGATCGAAAAGATAGGCGATCACTTCGGTGTCGGTCTGCAGGGTGCAGTGATAACCGAACGCCTCCAGGTAGCGCCTGTTGATGCCGTAGGAAGAGATCTCCCCGTTGTGCACCACTGACCAGTCCAGGATGGTGAAGGGGTGGGCGCCGCCCCACCAGCCGGGAGTGTTGGTGGGAAACCGCCCGTGAGAGGTCCACATGTAGCCTTCATATTCCTCAACCCGGTAGAACTCGCCGATGTCCTCGGGGAATCCCACCCCCTTGAACACCCCCATGTTCTTGCCGCTGGAGGCCACGAAAGCCCCGTCGATCTTCTGGTTGATCTCCATGACCTGGCTGACGACAAAGTTCTTCTCAGCGTAGGCTTCGTCCGCTGCTTCCGCCCACTCTCTGTCATGACTGGATGAGAACTGCTCCACCACATAGGGCTTCACCCTCAAAAAATAGCGCCACAGTATGGGTACATCGGTGATCCGGGGGTGGGGGCGGGTCGGGATTGGTTCGCACCGGTCGATGACGAAGCTCTTCTCCAGAAAATGCTCGGTATCTTGCTGGCTGGCCTCGTTAGTATAAAGAAGGTGGAAGGCATAGTGGTCTTTGTACTGCGGGTAAATCCCGTAGCCGGCAAAACCGCCGCCGAGGCCGTTGGACCGGTCGTGCATCAGCCTGATGGACCTGATCACATCAGCCCCGCTGAAGCGCTTGGCCTTTTTATTCAATATCCCGGTGATCGAGCATCCCGACGGGATGCGCGGGAAAGTTCCCTTCATGCATACCCCTCCCCCATGGCTCATTACTTATCTGGGACGTTCATGGGAACGTTCCATCGGGGACATTCCTCGAAGAGGCCTGTCGCCATTCCTTTAAAATCAGCGTCAAGAATGATCCTGCTGCATCAAGCCAAGCAATCTTTGGAGTTCCCCTTCTCCCCCCGGAGGAAGAGCATCGAGGCCCAATTTTTTACGTGCCTTCTCATCAATAGCGCCCAGCCTGCCTGTCTGCAGGAAGCCCTTGATTCCGCCCTGCAGCGGCTGGGGAGCGGTACCCCTCTCTAGAGCCAGATGTTTTAAAGCCGTAAAAACCTTTTCCATGCCAAACTTCTGAGGACAGAGCTCGGAGCAGGTATGACACTCCAGGCACTGCCAGACAGTCTTGTCTTTCAAGAGTTCGTCCAGGTCACCCCGCAGCAGTCTGCCGATCAGCTCCCGGGGCTGGAAACTGCTGCTCACCTGGGCGGTCGGGCAGTCGTCCACGCAGGCGCCGCAGTCATAGCAGCGCTTGATGTCGGCCAGATCGATCCGGTCTCTGATCGCATCCAGAGTTCCGGTCTGCTTGCTCCAGGCCTTGAAGAAAGATTCCGGGCTGACCCGGTGCTCCTGAAGTCCGAGGTCCTCGCCGGGGATGCCCATGGCCAGACCCAATAATTCGGGATAGGTGAACACCGGCAGGTTCAGCCGCTCTCCCTGGCGCTGCAGGATATACTGACGCTGGTCATACTGAATGAAGCAGGCAGGGCAGACCGCAGTCAGGGCATCAGCTCTGCCGTTCAAATCCTGCAACTTCATGCGCAGCATCATGGTAGCTTCTTCCTGGGATCCCGCAAACCCTAGTCCGCTGCCGCAGCAGAGCATCTTGGTCTCGTACGGTACCGATTCCGCCCCCAGTGCCCTGACCAGGAGATCGTACTTCTCCGGGTGCAAAGGATCATCGAAGCGGAGCCGGTTAGCCGGGCGCATCATGTGACAGCCATAGTGCACAGCGATCTTCAGCCCTTGCATCGGGCGGGTGACGAGCCTCCTGATCCGGGCGGGGGTGACATCGTCGTGCAGCACTTCGATCAGGTGCTTGACCACGACCTTGCCCTGGAAGTCCAGGCCGACCGTCCTCAACTGGGAGGTCACCTTCTCCCTCAATGCTGCCGAATCCAGGATGTCGCCGAGCACGGTCTTCAGAGTGCTGTAGCAGCCGTTGCAGGGTGTCAGGAGGGTCAGGCCGGACTGTTCGGCCAGGGCCAGGTTGCGGGCCGCGGCCAGAATCCAGGCCTCTTCCGAATAATTACCCACCACGCTCCGGTCGGGGCAACAGGTGAAGCCCGGCAGGTCCACCGGCTCGATGCCCGCCCGCTGTAAGACAAGGCGGGTCGATTTCTCTAAAAAGGGGAGGCGGGCCGGTATCTGGCATCCCCAAAAAACTGCATAGCGTTTGGCCATGAGCTTCTCCTCTCAAGATAGTCGTTGGCCCTTCTCACTTCTCATTTATACGGCACAGAATCTGGCCGACCCTGACCACTTCTCCCTCTGTGACGATGATTTCTTCTACCATCCCACTGGTAGGAGATGGTACGCTGAAGACGGCCTTGCTGGTGAACATTTCCACCAGTTCATCCTCGTCCGCCACATCGTCTCCTTCATCCACCTTCCAAAAGGATACGGTGGCCTCATCCACGCCCTCGGCAAGAAACGGCAGCACTATATCCATCATTGAGAACCCCTCCATCTGTGGTAGCTACGAATCCATCATTTTTTTTCTAACGGCTTATCACCAACCACTAACCACCAAAATTCCCAGCCGCTTCTGCCGCGTCCCTCACGGCCTCGGACAGGGTCGGATGGGCATGGATGGTGTCGCTGAACTGCGGCAAGGTCAGCCCCCAACGCACCGCCAACGCCCCTTCGCCAAGCAATTCGGTGGCATGCGGCCCGATGATATGCAGGCCCAAGATGCGGCCGGTGTCCGCCGCGGCCAGTACCTTCACGAAGCCGTCTGGCTCTCCCTCGCACAAGGCCCTGCCGTTGGCAACGAAGAGCGACTTGCCGGTCTTCAGCGGAATGCCCCGGTCCTTGGCCTCCCGGCTGGTGATGCCGACGCTCCCGATCTCCGGGTAGGTAAAGATGCAGTTGGGGATAGCGCCGTAATCCACGGTCTGTTCCCCGCCCAGGGCGTTTGCCGCCGCCGCCACTCCCTGGGCGGTGGCCACGTGGGCGAGCAGGGCCTTCCCGGTGACGTCACCCACTGCGTAGATGCCGTGAATGGACGTTTCCATGCTGTCGTTGACAATCACCGCCCCGGAGGTTGTAGCCACTCCAGCTTGCTCCAGTCCGATGTCTGCCGTGTTCAAGCTGCGGCCGATCGCAATCAACACCTTGTCGGCCACTACCTCGGCGCCATCGCTTAGAGAAACCCTGGCCCGCCGCCCGTCCCGGGCCACCTCCAGGATCTTGGTCTTGGTCTTCAGGTCGATCCCCTGCTGCTTCAACATCACCTGCAACCTCCGGGCCAGGTCCTCATCGATGAACGGGATGATGGTCGGCTGGGCCTCCACCAGGATCACCCGGACACCCATGGCGGCGCAGATCCCCGCAAACTCGCAGCCGATCACGCCCCCGCCGACGATCAGCAGGGTCTCGGGGAGTTCCGGGAGCTGCAGCATCTCCGTACTGGACAGCACCACTTCCCCATCGTAGCCCAGGGGCTTTGGCAGCAAGGGCTCGGAACCGGTGGCGATAATGATCTTGTCGCCGCTGATCCGCTCGGTCCTGCCGCCGTCAAGTGCCAATTCCACCAAGTTGCTGCCTGCCAGGCGCCCGCGGGCCTGTACAAGCTCGATCTTGCTATTTTTTAGCAATAACTGCACACCGGATCTCAATTTGGTGACAATCTCTTCCTGTCGAGAACGCACTCTGACGTAGTTCAGAGTGGGCTCGCCCACCTCGACCCCGAACTCACCGGCCTTGCAGGCGCGCCTGAATGCCGAGGCGCTTTCCACCAGCGCCTTGGTCGGAATGCAGCCTCTATTCAGACAGGTCCCCCCGACCTGCCCGGCCTCGACGATACAGACCCTGGCCCCCATGCGGGCCGCCTTCAGGGCTGCCGGGTAGCCCCCCGGACCTGCCCCAATAACAATCACCTGGTAGTCCAACCCCTGATTCCTCCCTTTGGCCTAAGAGCAGTAGAGTCTTCCGTAGGGCCGGTGGGAAACCGGGATCAGCTTGCAGAACTTCTCGGCGCAAACCTCATCGTAATTAAATCCAAAGGCAGCGCAGAAATCCTGCAAGTGCGGACCCAGGAGACTCCAGTCCGTCTCGTCCAGATCGAAGACGGACACCTCTTTGCCCAGGGTGAAGGGGTCGACCTCGCCCCTCAAATAAATCACACCACCGTGCATACCCGTCCCCAGATAATCGCCGGCCAGGGGCACCCCCGGCTGCCACTCCAAACCGAGCAGCGCCAGAATCCCTCCGGCCATGTATTCTCCCAGAAAGTCTCCCGCCGTCCCGCCAGCGATCAGCACCGGGACCTGCTTCTTGTATTCTTTCATGTGGATTCCCACCCGGTACCCCACGCTTCCCTTGATAAACAGCCGCCCGCCACGCATTCCGTAGCCCAGCACGTCGCCGGCATGGCCGTGCACCGTGACCTGGCCGGCGTTCATGGTGTTGCCGATGGTATCCTGGGCGTTGTCATTGATCGTGATCTCCGGGCCGTTCATGAATGAGGCCAGGTCGTTGCCCGGCACTCCGTTGACCACCATCTTGATATCGGGATACGCCAGGCCGGTACCCAAGTAACGCTGTCCGTTGACGTTGTCGAGCTGGAACTCCCGTGCCCCTTCCTCCGCCAGGCGCCTGATCATGTCGTTCAGTTCACGGTAATGTAGACCCTGACTGTCGATTCTCTCCATGCTTCCGTCCCCCGCTTACAAGGCTTAATTACTCGTGTTTGCGATTATATCAGCACCTGTTGCAAAATACAATCTACTTTTGCCTGTAAACACGATTGAATACAATGTACTTCCCTATTGCGCCATCAACCATCCGGCTGCCGGCCGCAGTTCTCTGCCCGGCGTCCCCCTCCCCGTTCGCTCAATAAGATTCTTACCCCATTCATCGCCGATAAAAAACCGTCGCTAGTAAAAATGGCGGCGGCTTGGCATAATGCCCGATCGATTTTCTTATCGTCTATATTTTTCTCTCCCCGGGATGCATCTGGGGCGAACTTGTTGAATCCGGAGTCTGGGCGGTCACGACTTGTTCGTCAATGAAAGGGCCGAGGGATTTAGTCCTGGTTTCTTAACTTAGATCAATCTCAGTTATGGATTCATGTTGATGGCGCTGGGCGACTCCATGTAGACAGTCACGCCGTC
>PLQY01000109.1 GCA_003160265.1 Peptococcaceae bacterium
CCGCGCCCACCGCCAACTCCATTGACGCCACCAGCGACCGCGATTTCATTCTCGAATACCTGCACGCACTCACGTTTGTCGGCCTGCACCTGAGCCGCTTCGCCGAGGAACTGATCCTCTGGTCGAGCAGCGAGTTTAGCTTCGTTGCCTTAGATGACGCCTACACCACCGGGAGTAGTATCATGCCCCAGAAGAAGAACCCGGACGTTCCGGAACTGGTGCGGGGCAAGACCGGCCGGGTGTATGGCCACCTGACGGGTATCCTGACCGTCCTGAAGGGGCTGCCGCTGGCCTACAACAAGGACCTCCAGGAGGACAAGGAGGCGGTCTTTGACACCGTCGATACGGTGCGGGGCAGCCTGAGCATCCTGATCCCGCTGGTGGAGACGCTGCAGGCGAATGAAAAGCGCATGAGGGATGCTGCCGGACAGGATTTCACCAACGCCACCGACCTGGCGGATTACCTGGCCTGGCACGATGTCAGCTTCCGGGACGCCCACCGCATCGCCGGTCAGGTGGTATTATACTGCATCAGCAAGGGAAAGCGCCTGGAGGATCTGTCCCTCCGGGAGTATAATTCATTCTCGCCGGCTTTTGACTCCGACGTCTACGAATACATTTCCGTCGAGGCCTGCGTCACCCGGCGCGACCTGCCCGGGGGGCCGGCTCCTTCAGCGGTGGCCATGGAGATCGCCGAACTGAACAGTTGGCTGGAGGACATCCGCGGTTTCCCCTGGTCGCAGCCGGTGCCGGACGGGGATGAAGGGATATCCGGCTGTGAGGGAAGGTGACATCCATTTAACACCCGTTGAGCAGATCTTCCGGGAGGTGCTCACGGAGAAGATACCCGATTGCGAGATCAGGGAACAGCAGATCGAGATGGCCCTGCTGGTGGAGCGGGCGCTGCAGCAGGAGCGGCACGCCCTGGTGGAGGCCGGTACCGGCACCGGGAAGAGCTTCGCCTACCTCGTCCCCCTGGCGCTCAGCCTGGATGGTGGCCGGGCGGTGGTCAGCACCGGGACCATTGCCCTGCAGGAGCAACTGATCCACAAGGACATCCCCTTCCTGGAGCAGGCTCTGGGTTTAGATTTCCGAGCACAACTGGCTAAGGGGAAGAGCAATTACCTCTGCTTACTGCGCTTCCGGGAGGAGATAGAGTCCCCGTCCCTGTTCGAGGCGGGCCTGTTCAACAGGCTGCTGGCCTGGGCGGAGCACACGGCCACCGGCGACCGGTCGGAGTTGGATTTCAATCCGGGTGAGGTCTGGAGCCGGGTCAACCCGGATGACGGCTGCCCCGGGAAGAAGTGTTCCTTCTACCGGGACTGCTTCTTTTTCAGCGCCCGGGCAAGGCTGCAGGACGCCGGGCTGATCGTCTGCAACCACGCCCTGTTCTTCACCGACCTGAACGTGCGCGCCGTCAGCGGTGGCCGGGCCTCCCTGCTGCCCGACTACCAGGCGGTGGTGCTGGACGAGGCGCACCACGTGGAGGACATTGCCCGCCAGAGCATGAGCACCGTGATCTCCAGCATGCGGTTGCCGGTATTGCTGTTCCAGTTACGCCGGCTGGACGGCTGCAACCTGGATGCGGTGAACAACGCCCGNNCGGGGCTCAACGACGGGTTCTTCGCCGCGGTGGCGGAGTATGGCCCCGGTGGACACGCCGGCAGCGGGGACCCGGGCCGGTTTCTGCTGCCGGACAGCGACAGGCTGAGGTCGCTGGGTGGGGAACTGTTGAAGATGGTGGCGCTGGTGAAGACCAGTTTCGCTGCAGACCTGATCGGGGAGCGGGAGGAGGCCCTGTTGGGTTGCCTGGACCGCTACGGCAGCGATCTCCAGGAGATCCTGGACGCCGATGACGATAATAAGGTGTTCTGGGTGGAGCAGAGCCGGAGCGCCCGGCGCCTGCTGGTGACCCTGCATGCCACTCACCTGGACATCTCCGGCCACCTTGCCCAGTCTCTGTTCGAGAGTGAGGATATCTCCACCGTGGTCATGACCTCGGCCACCCTCAGTGTCGCCGGCAGCTTCGAGTACCTGAAAAACGCCGTCGGCTGCACCTCGGCCCTGGAAGCCGCCCTGCCGTCCCCATTTAACTTTTCCGAGCAGTGCCTGTTCTATGTGCCGCCGGATTTGCCCGACCCGCAGCGCCCGGACTTCCACACCCGGGTGGCGCCGGTGATCGAGTCCATTTTGAGGAGCACGGACGGGCGCGCCTTTGTGCTGTTCACGTCCTACAGGGGGATGAACGAGGTCTACAATCTGCTGGCGGACCGCCTGCCCTGGAGAGTGCTCCGCCAGGGCGACCGGCCCAGGCAGAAGTTGTTGGATGCGTTCCGGGAAGACCTGCACTCGGTGTTGTTTGCTACTGCCTCGTTCTGGGAGGGGGTGGACGTGCAGGGGGAAGCACTGGCCTGCGTGATCCTGGTCAAGCTGCCCTTTGCGGTGCCGGATGACCCGGTTACCGGGGCGATGGTCAGAGCAATCGAAAACTCCGGCCGGAATGCCTTTACGAACTACACCTTGCCGGAGGCGGTGTTGCGGCTCAAGCAGGGCTTCGGCCGGCTGATCCGGACACAGCATGACCGGGGTCTGGTGGCCATCCTGGATCTCCGTATCCGGACCAAATGGTACGGCCGCTGGTTTCGGAATGCTCTTCCCGACTGCCGGGTGATCTCCAGCCTGGAGGAGGTTGACGTATAGAGAGGTTTAGAGCAGTACGACGTTCGACGCCTGCTGACCGCGCGGCCCCGTAGTGATTTCGAACTCCACCCGCTGGCCCTCACTCAGACTCTTGAAACCCTCGCCCTGGATCGCCGAGAAGTGGACGAAGACGTCGTTTCCGCCATCGCTCTCGATGAAGCCGTAGCCTTTGCCGTCGTTAAACCACTTGACTGTTCCCTGCAATCAGAATTCCTCCTTGTCATTTGTGGGAAATTGCTACTGCTCCGCATACTGCGTATGCTACGCAATTGGAGTCGCAATTTTCGTACTGCACTTGTTATTATTACCCTTCTTGGCCCATAACTTGCATTATTTTTGTGCGTCCCAACGGCCGGCTACTTCTGAAAAGCGTAGGCGCTGGCGGCCAGGCACCTGGAACTGGAGATGCTATAGGAGATGCGCAGCGTCTCGCTGATCTCCTGTTCGGTAGCGCCGAGGTCCCTGGCGCGGCTGGCAAGCACCATCACGCCCCGCTCCGCCCCGATGTAGGCGTCCAGGGCGAGGCTGATCAGGGTCTTGGTCTTGGCGTCCAGGGCTCCCGGGGTCATGGCCACTGACAATTTTCACAAATACTTACATTCTTCTGGTCTCTGGTTCATCATTGCATGATAAGATAAGAGAGGAGTTAGCCTTTTCCAATTGGCCGCTGTTGCAGAGGAGGTGCGGTTTATGGGGGTATTCTGAAGGCGATCTCTTTTTCGGGTTTTTACGATTCACGAGCATGATTACACACAAAAAAGGGGGACGAGAAGAGTGGACGTTGGCAAGGCGTTAGGCTTTCCCTTCGAGGACAAAGACTGGATCGTCAAGATTCTAATCGGCGGTATTTTGTTATTGATTCCTATCGTTAACTTTTTTGTATTCGGTTATGTTTTTAAAGTCTTGCAAAAAGCCGCCCAGGAAGGGGTTTACGAATTTCCCGCCTGGGGTGACTGGGGGAGCCTGTTTGTACAGGGATTCTTCGTATTCCTGGTGGGGCTGATCTACTTCCTGGTTCCCGGCATCCTGTATGCTATTGGAGCAGTGTTTCTTGGGGGTTCGATCCTGGCGGGAGCCGGCCATTCTTATGGGGCACTGCCTCTGGCCGGGCTGGGCATCCTGTTTCTGGTTTTAGGCTGTGTTATCGGCTTTGTGATCTCGCTGTTTGTCCCGATGGCCATGACGGTGTATGCGGCCACGGGTGAATTCGGCCAAGCCTTCAACTTCGGCGGGATCTTCTCCCGCATCAGCAGCAACGCCGGCAATTATGTGGTGGCGATTCTCATTTACATCGGCCTGGCAATCGTGCTTGGCATCATCAGACGAATTCCCTTTCTGGGCCTGATCATTGATATCTTTGCAGGCTTCTATGTGACGGTGGTCATTTCCTACCTGTTTGGCTTCGTCTACCGGGGGATTGCCGCTTTGACCCCTCCCGCCGCTCCAACAATGTAGCAGTTTAATTCTTTCCTGCCTCCGAAATGTGACCCGACGCTTGAAAGAGGCACTCGGTAAACACAAATTCAGACGCTACGGCTTATACCTTTCTGGGCTAGCCTGATCACATCGTTGCCGCGCCCGGTCCGCTGGACCCGGCACCGCCGCTTGTGGGCGCGGGGTTTCCAATGCATGGCGCCCGTGTTGTTCATGCCGGGCGCCATGTATTTAAGCCGGCTTGCCCTCCTGGAGCAGGAAGTGACTTCCGCATCCAGAATTATTTATCACAGATGACTACCCGCTCTAATACCCCCGTGCGGAGCACATCCGAAGCGGTGGGATAANNAGTGGGGGAAAAGCAATCACCCTCTGAAGCCAAGACCCAGTTGAACACAAAGAGTCGATGAGGGGATAAAATTGCTGGCTACTGCAGATATGTAGATATAGGGAGGTTGCAAGGATGAGTTTCGAGACAGGTAAAAAACTGGCCGGTGCCTGGCGTGACCCGGAGTTCTGGGAGGAGGCCTGGCACGCCGCCTGGGAGCAGTCTCTGCTGCACCGGCAGCAGCCCGGCAGGTCGGGCAGCGACTACTGGAACCGGCGTGCCACCCGGTTTACCGCCCAGACCCAGGAGAATGGCGTTCTTGAGCGGATCATGAAGGTGGTGCACATGCTGGGGCATAAGGATGCCCTGAAGAGGGACTCCCAGGTGCTGGACATCGGCTCCGGCCCGGGGAACTACGCCATCCCCATCGCCCGGAGAGTGCACCAGGTGGTTGCCCTGGACCCTGCGTCGGAGATGCTGGAGATATTGAAAAAGCGCGCTGCTGAAGCGGACCTGACCAATATCGTGACGGTGCATCAGGCCTGGGAGGAGGTCGACCTTGACCAAGCTGGCTGGCGGGGCGCCTTTGATGCGGTGCTGGCCCTGATGGTACCGCCTCTCAACGGGGCGGACAATTTTAAGAAGATGCTGGCCGCCTGCCGGGGAGTATTCATAGCGGGCGGGCACCTGCGGCGGGACGATCCGGTGCGCCGAGAGTTGTGGCAGGAGCTCGGTCTGGGCGAGATGCCCGACTTCTGCCCCGACCCCTTCTACGCCTATCACTGGCTGTATGCCTCCGGCTACTATCCGGATCTGGAGATGGAGCACTACTACTCCCTGCGTCAGTTGACGCCGGACGAGGCCCGGGCGGAATTGGAGGACTCGGTCTACCCCTACCTGGATCTGACTCCTGCTGTCAGGGAGAAGATCCGGGGGTTTGTCGAGCAGCGTACTCATGGAGGCGTGTTCCTGAGCGCCCGCTCGGCTGTTGCCGGTTGGGTGATCTGTGCCGTGGGCGCTCCAGTGCCTAAAGAGGAGCAGGTACACATTCACCACCATGGCCACGATCATGATCATCCCCATGACCACGAGCACGGGCATGACCACGATCATCATC
Organism: Peptococcaceae bacterium; assembly: GCA_003160265.1. Classification (GTDB taxonomy): domain Bacteria; phylum Bacillota; class DSM-12270; order Thermacetogeniales; family Thermacetogeniaceae; genus Palsa-1188. The sequence goes on from PLQY01000109.1 coordinate 5,580, forward strand.
ACGAGCATGATCATAGCCATTTGCACGAACACGATCACCAACAAGATCACGATCACCAGCACAGCCGTAATCATGATCACGAATATGGTCATTGACATTGAGTGTTCTTCTGCCCGGTGAGTGGGCTCAGGCGTGGCCGGACTGTTTTGTTGAATCACTTCTGCCGGGCGCCCGCAAGCGGGNNTTTCAGAAAAGGGGGCTTTGGCAATGCCAGATACGACCCACGACTTGCTGACAACTGCCGAGGTCTGCCGGGAGTTGGGGATCACACCGCATGACGTCCACCGCCTGGAGGCCGAGGGTTACCTGGAAACCAAGCTGGTGGACCGCAACAAGCACGGCGAGGCATCGCTCTTCAGCAGCCAGGATGTGGCATCGGTACGTCTGAAGCTGCCTCGCATTTTAAGGAACTGGGATGATTCGGCCGGGGCGGTCGGTGGCGCCGCCGCCGCTCGGAAGCGGCAGCATGACTGGGTCACGGCCCGGGAAACCATCGCCCGCAAGGAGCGGTTTATGGAGGGGATTGCGGATCTCCCCGGAGGCAGCGCCATGCTGCTCCGCACCGCCTACTACCTGTTCCATTTGAACCATTATGCCAAGTCCGGCGAGACCTACCTGTACGAACTCAAGGAGCGGGTCCTGGCGGCTATGGCCGCCAATTTCACAACTTTTGACTGCCTGCAGATCTACTTCATCCCCGGCCCCGCCCGGGTGCGGCTCTGCCCGGACTGCCGCAGCCGGGCCCAGGAGCAGCGCAAGAGTTACTTGGAGTATGCCCGCCTGACCGGGGGTTGCTCAAACTGCCAGCGGGACGAGGACTACTTCAGCCTGTACGAGTTCCTGGTGGCCTGGGATCAGCACCGGTTTTGCTTTCATTCTCCCTTCCAGATCGGGCGTAAATGGTTTAAAGGCCGGGATATCCCAGCCAAGGAGGGGTCGGAGCGGGAGGGCGCCTACCCCTTTGGCAGGCCGATCTCTTCGGGAGAGGCGGCGGCGGTAAACCTGTCCGAGGTGGTGGATGAATTGGAGCACTTCCTTATTTCTTAGAAAAATCTTATTAAATAAGGGACTATATTAATCTACACTATTGATAGCGGCTGTCAACAACTTTATGGCGATAATTATGGAGGGATGCTGATTGAAACCCCTGATCCTGGTTGTTGATGACGATGTCAAGATCACGACCATGCTGCGGCGCAGCCTGGATTACGCAGGCTACCGGGTGCGGGAAGCCAACAATGGGTTGGAGGCCCTGGAGGTCGCTGAGGCGATCAAACCAGAGCTGGTGATCCTGGATATTATGATGCCGGAACTCGACGGGCTGGAGGTCTGCCGCCGCCTGCGGAGCGGCGGAGAGACCCTGATCATGCTGCTGACTGCCCGCGATGAGGTCTCCGATAAGATCCGCGGGCTGGATAGCGGCGCCGACGACTATCTGGTGAAGCCCTTCGCCCTGGAGGAACTGCTGGCCCGGGTGCGAGCCCTGCTGCGGCGTAATGCGACCGAGACGGACAAGACCCTGGCTTTCGAAAATCTCAGCCTTGACCCGGTGCGCCGGGAGGTGCGGCGTGGTGACCGGCTGCTGGACATTACCAACAAGGAATACGAACTGTTGCACCTGTTTCTGTCCAACGCCTGCCGGGTATTGACCCGCGAGGAGATCATGGAGCGGATCTGGGGCTACGATTACAGCGGGGAATCCAACGTGCTTGAGGTGTACATCGGCTACCTGCGCGGCAAGATGGAGAGTGGCGGTGAGAAGCGCTTGCTGCACACGGTGCGTGGGGTCGGCTATGTGCTTAAGGATTAGAGGTGGCCGGACATGTCGCTGAGAGTGCGCCTGACCCTTTATTATACCGGCGTCCTGGCCCTATGCCTGTTCCTGTTTGTCTTTGGCCTGTACAACCTGGCCAACCTCTACCTGGAGCAGCAGACCGACCGCATGCTGGTCAGTACTAGCCTGCAGGTGATCAGCGGTTTTCAGGTCATTGATGATCCGGTTCACCTGAATGGTGAAATCGTTCTGCCGAACGTCAACGTCTTTTCCAGCCCCTGGGTCTATCTTCAGGTGATCGATGTCAAGGGGAATGTGGTGACCAAGTCCCTGAACCTCGGAGAGCAGACCCTGCCTCACGATAGCCGGACTATCGATGCTGTCAAGGCAGGCAGGCCAGTCTTCACCAATTCGGAGGCGGACGGGGAGACCCTCAGGATCTATAACTCCCCGATCATCATTCAGGGGCAGTTGGCAGCCGTGCTCCAGGTGGGACGCTCCCAGCAGATGCAGCGCATCCTCGTTGCCAGTATCGCGAAGTTCCTTGGCCTATTCAGCCTGCTTATCCTGGCGCTGTCCGCCGGCCTGGGATTCATTCTGGCGAGGGTCGCCCTGGCGCCGGTGGAGCGTGTGACCAACGTGGCCGCCCACATCAGCGAGACCCAGGACCTGGGCAAGCGGGTGGAGCACCAGGGGCCGGCTGACGAGATCGGCCGGCTGGCCTCTACCTTTAACAAGATGCTGGAGCGTCTGGCCTCAGCCCGGCGCTCCCTGGAGGAGGCCTACGCCACCCAGTTGCGCTTCGTGGCCGATGTCAGCCACGAGTTGCGGACGCCCCTGACCACCATTCGGGGCAACCTGGAACTGTTGCAGCGCCTGGATACCGGCGGCGACCAGGAGCAGAAGGAGATCCTGGCGGACGCGGTCTCCGAGTCCGGGCGCATGATGCGGCTGGTGCACAATCTGCTCGTTATCGCCAGGGCCGAGGCCGGGCGCCACATAGACAAGTGCCCGGTGCAACTGGGCCAGGTGGTCCAGGCGCAGGCCCGTCTGGCGCCGTTGTTGGGGGAGACCAGGTTTGAGACTGAATACCTGGAACTGCTGGAGCAGGCAGTGGTCGCCGGCAGTGAGGACTACCTGAAGCAAATGCTGATGATCCTGATGGACAATGCTTTCAAGTTCACGCCACCCGACGGCCTGATCACCCTGGCCGGGCTACACCAGGATGGCTGGTGGGGGATCGAGGTCGCCGACACGGGTCCCGGGATCGCCTCCAAGGACCTGGAGCGCATCTTCGACCGCTTCTACCAGGCCGGCAACCGGGCGAGCGGTGGCTCCGGCCTCGGGTTGGCTATTGCCCACTGGATCGCCACCGAGCATGGCGGCCGGATCGAGGTGGCCAGCGAGGTGGGGAAGGGCAGCCGCTTTACCTGCTGGCTCCCTGCCATTTGACCTGCGCGCCGCATCCAGTGAGAAGGAGAAGTGAGAAGCAAGGGGATGATAAAAAGGATCATCCCCTTGCTTCCTTCATTTTTTATTTTTTTTAAGATTGTTTTCGGGTAATGGGGACACACTTTTACTGAAAACAATCTACGTTGAAGGGGGTGAAAAAATGAAACAACGGAAGAAATGGCTGGTGATCGCCCTCGCTGCAGTGATCCTGGGGACCATCGCCGCAGGCGCGGCAATGGCAGCCAGTCCCCAAAGTCCGGCTGATTCGGGACAGGTTTTCCTGAACAAACTGGCTGGCGCCCTGGGCATTGACAGGGCCAAGCTGGACGCGGCTCTGAAAACGGCTGCCAACCAGACGGTAGGCCAGGCACTGCAGGAGGGACAGATTACCCAGCAGCAGGCTGACCAGATGCGCTCACGAATCAGCCAGGGTTTCCCGTTCTTCGGGATGAAAATCGGAGGCGGTAAAAATGGGGCTGGCGGTGGCTTCAAGGTTACTTTAAAGCCTCTTGCCGATGTCCTGGGTATGGCTCCACAGGACGTGATATCCGCCCTGCGTAGCGGCAAGAAGGTCTCCGACCTGGCCGCATCCAAAGGGATGACGGTGGCCCAGGTCCAGGACAAGATGCTGGCTGCGATCAAGACCCGGCTGGATCAGGCGGTCAAAAGCGGTAAACTGACCCAGACCCAGGCTAGCCAGGCCTACAGCAAGCTTCAGCAGAACATCACTTCCGGGAGTTGGATCAATCAATTGCAAAACTGCTGCCAGGGATTGCAAGACCGGAACCAGAGCCAGCCGCAGCAGCAGGCGTCATGAATAACACCAAGCCAGGCGCCACATGAGAATAGTGAGATACGGGAAGCGAGAAGTGTTCGCATCCTAAAAAGGCCGGGGCTGCATCCGCAGTAACCCGGTTTTTTGATGTCCAACTTGATGCAATAGACGGGAGATGAGTGCAGGAGGCTGAACAAACTATGCCGGAGCACGCGCCAAGATGTGTGACGATTCATATACTATATCGGAATCGCCAGTTATTAAAACATATGAGGTGGTGGCTTTAATGGCTTACGCTCGATTCATGCACGGTGCTCCGGGTACCTCCAATTTTGATGTCTATGCCGGCGGGAGACGTCTGTACTCAAATCTTAACTACGGAATGTACTCCGATTACCTTTATATCCCGGATGGTCTTAATCAACTCGCTTTGTATCCGGCAGGAAGTCTGGTTAATCCGTTGGTCAACAGCAGCATCGCCCTAACCCCTGGGGGCTACTACACGTTTGCCCTCAGCGGCTTTCCCGGGGGCGTAACCATGCTGCCCCTTCCAGAGCAACTGCCGGCCATAAGCCCCGGGCAGTCCTATATCAGGGTCGTGCACCTATCGCCCAACGCCCCGAACATGGATATTTCCCTGCCTGACGGTACTGTACTCTTCGGCAATGTCGGGTATAACGCACGCACCGGTTACGTTGCCCTGAGCCCGGGCGCCTATTCGCTGCTGGTGTCTCCGACCGGGACGAATCAGGTTATCATGACCATACCCTCTCTTTCTCTGGCGCCCGGTGCTACCTATACCGTAGCCCTGCTCGGACTGATGGGAAGTAGTTCCAACCCCCTGCGGGCTCTTATTGCCCAGGATGGGACAGGGATCCCTATGGGGTGAAGACCTGTGGTTAAGGCGAGCGGGTGTGCCAGGAATTATGGACATATTCGTACAGGTGCCGGTGTGCCAACGTTGCACTGAAGCAGGAGTTGGGGGAAGCAAAGGGCCGCCCTCTTAATTCCCCCCCTGCCTATCTTTTCTGGAAAATCAGAAAGAACTCGTGCACCTTGTTGATCCGGAATACTGATGGATAACCAAGGGGGCGCAGGTTGTTGTATTCCTGTCGCCGGTCCCAGATAATGATGTCATCGAGAGTGAAGCCTATCTCCAGCATCTTTCCTGTAACATCCATGTGTAAGGGGTAAAAATCAGATTTCTTGCGGATATCCATGACGACCACAATACAGTATGCCCTCGCCTGCAACACTAGGTAAACCTTCTGAAAGATCGCCTGCAACCGGCCTAGAAAGTCATCATATCGCTCTATATTGCCGAGATCGTCTGGATCATTCCCGTAATTACGGATGGTTTTTCCATCTGCTGTGTGCTTCTGGCTCAAGATGTCCCAGTATGGGGGCGATGTGACACAGAAGCTGACAGATTCTGGCGCCAGGTACTGCAGAATGTTCGAGCTGCTGGCGTTGATCAACTGCGGGTAGTATACCGGGGCTCCCTGAATCCCTTCGAGCCTTTTTTTGGTTAATTCCAGATACTCTCCTGAAAGCTCAAACCCGACCGAGGGCATATCCTTGCCGTAGGCGGAGCACATCGTGCTTCCGCTGCCCATGAAGGGGTCAAGCACGATACCCCTTCCCCGGTTGAATATCTCCAACAGCTTGTCTGTCACTGCGCAGGGAAACATTGCCGGATGGCCGTAGGCGCGCTCTTCACTCGTCTTGACATCGTCCCAGATACTGATGGAGTAGCGCAGCCAGGTCTTGCCATCCAGTTTGGCAGGGGATTGCTGCTGGCATCGGTTATCAATGATGGCGCCCATGTGGTCACTTCCTAGACGGATTGGTCAGCAACAAGATTCAACTGGGTCTTGGCTTCAGTGGGGGATTGCTTTCCCCCACTAATGTATCTTGCCTTTCCGATGGGGTATTCAAAGACATTTTCGACGCAAGAGAACATTTCCCTGCTTTGCCATTAATTTATCCCTGCCTTCTAAAACGTTGCTGCGCTGTGAAGGGAGACCGGGGAGATCACCCGATGAAGGTATTTATCATTTGATGTCGAAACACTCACGTAAGCTACAAAAAGAAAATTTTACAAAGGTGATTGCTATGTCAAATGATTCAATGAGACGGATTGACCGGGGTTTGACGGTAGGGAAGATGCTGGTGGCCCTTTCTGTTTTATTCTGGTTGAGTTTGTTTATCTGTAGCACTGTTTATGCCAGCGGTGTCAATGACATTAAAGGCAACTGGGCAGCTCCGGAGATCGAACAGGCCATCGCCGCCGGCTATGTGCAAGGCTACCCCGATGGTAGCTTCAGACCGGATGGCGGAGTGACCCGGGCCGAGTTCGTCACCATGGTGGACAGCGCTTTTCAGGTGGCGGCAGGGCAGGGTAAAGGCTCCTTCAAGGATGTGCTCAGCCAGGATTGGTTTGCCAAAAATGTTCAGTCTGCCCTGGCGGCGGGTTTTGTGAACGGCTATCCGGATGGCACTTTCCGGCCGCAGCAGGAGGTCAGCCGCCAGGAGGCCGCCAGTATGGTTGCCACGCTGTTGAAGTTGAACGGGGGAGGCAATCTGAGTTTTTCCGATGTCGACAAGATTGATACCTGGGCCAGGCCTGCTGTCGCTGGGTTGCTTGCCAAAGGGGTCATGTCCGGCTACCCTGACAACGCTTTCCGTCCGCAGCAAACGATTACTCGCGCCGAGGCCGTGGTGATGATCAATAAGGCACTGGCACTCTCATCGTCCACAACGGCGGCCACCGAACTGCAGGTGACAGGCGTTTATGTCAATGTCCGCTCGGGGCCTGGTACGAATAACCCGATTCTCGGTCAAGTGCAGCAAGGGGACGTCCTCCAGGCAAAGGCCAAAAGCAGCGATGGTTGGTACCAGATCAGCTTTTCCGGCGGGACAGGCTGGATCGCCGGCCAGTACGTTCAGGGCTACCAGGCGGCGCCGAACAACCCGATATCTCCGACGACGCCAACGACCCCGGTAAATTCGGGAACAGGACAGGGCGGTGTCAATCAGGGGACGCTCAATNNCGGTGGACATTACCGGAGCACAGGGCGCCTACCAGTATACGGAGGAGACCAACCCCCAATGCTTGCTGGTGACCGTACCGGGAATCATTGCTGTTCAAAACCCATCGGAGATCGATGTCGGGGCAGGCGGGCTGGACAAGATCATCACCAGTTTCCCCGTGGGGGCGCCAGGAATTGCAACTTCGGGGACAACAACTTCGGGGATAACAACCGGAACTCCACCGGTGACATCATCTGGAACCGCTTCGGTGACGGCGCCTGGAACTGCACAGGTGGCAATCTCATTCGTGGCGCTGCCTGCACCCCTGACCTACAATGTCACTCAGGGGGGGACGGGAGAACTGCTGATCACGCTGCCGCCGCAGATCTACCAGGTGCAGGCCACGCCAATCTCGGACTTCGTGGCGGTCACCCTCTCGGCAACGGCGCCGCTCAGCTTCACCCCAGCCGGTTCTTCTACACAACTTGCTTTTGACATTACCGGTTCCGCCCTCAATACCTCACTGCAGTCCTGGCAGCAGCAGGTCAATGCCCTGGGGGTCACCAGCGTGCAGGTTAGACAATACCAGCCCAATGTGGTCAGGCTGGTGGCGCAAGTAAGTCCCGATGTTTTCTACACATCAGAAACCAGCGCCGGGGGAACGCAGCTCACACTGTGGCTGCAGGAGCCGGCGGCTAAAGAAGAGTTGCTGGCAACACCACCAAGTGGCGCCTTTTACTATGGTTTCGATACATCCACGTATCCTGGTGATAATGTGATGCAGGCATGGTGGAACGGCTCGCCATTTTGTTATACCGGATTCTATCTCGGACCGAGTGCCTACCACTCGGATGCGAGTTACATGTATGAGAGGCAGACTCTGATCAGCCAGGGATGGGGGCTGTTGCCAGTCTATGTCGGCCGTCAGTCGGACAGCGAGCACCTGGATACCCCGACCGGAATCGCAGATGCCGATGAAGCCGTAAATCTGGCAGTTTACGCAGGATTCTCACGTAATACCACTATTTACCTGGACATCGAAACCGGGTTCCCGTTGACAAGCAATTACCTGAACTATGTCACCGCCTGGGGCAGGGAGGTTCAAGGCAAGGGGTATGGCGTCGGGATATACTGCAACAACAAAAACGCCGATCAGATCAGGGGTGCGGTTCCGAGCGCCGCATTCTGGGTGGCGCACTATACCGGTGACAACCTGCCGTCGTCCGTTCTCAGCTTGGCGGACACCGGGGTTTCTTATGCCGGCTCGTGGCAATTTACCGGAGACAGCAGCCTGACTTACGGAGGGTATCCGCTATCGGTTGACCTGGATGTATCCACTAATCGCGATCCTTCGACAGCATCCGGAAATGTCCCCACAGGGAGCGTATTCCTGTGGTAGGATGGCTCATGCTTGGCTTCACGAAGTAATATCCAGGGTACTGCCATCGAGTGTGGCTTGCAATCCGAGCGCAGATGCCTTGATGTAGGTTACGCCGTCCCAGAAGCCGTCAACGCCCGGTTGATAGTTTTGATACGCTGCAACGGCCAAGGCATTGCACCCAGGAATGTTGACCGTCTCCTGACTGCCGTCCCAGTTTGCGTAAATGCCGAAAGCGCCGGATTCAAGATACCACTCTCCGTCCAGATACTTCGCGTCGAACTTGCTGTCGGGATTTACCTTGGTAGCAATGGTGGTGAAATGCACTTTAACGGATAACGGCGGGCTGGTGGCCAGTTTGGGGCTGAGAACGGCCGTTTTGTTGACGAAGCTCGCGGTAAACCCGAAAGTATCTGCCGCGGTGCGCACCGGAATATAACTGGTACCATCGATCACGATGGCATCATTTGTCAGTTTCTGGCCGTTGATGAAGACTGGGTAAGTCGCGTCCACCTCCTTGCCGATCATGTTTATGCCTTCAGCATAGGCCATGGTGGTCCCCAACAACACCATAACAAAAGCCAGGCCAATCAAAAATCGCCGCATTACCCTACCCCCCTGTTTTGGGCCTATTATATCCAGTAAAAACATATATTGTCAAATAGTTCAGGTGGGGGTTTGCTTTCCCCCACCTGTAGCTTATNNAGGCCTGGATGCGGAGGAGGGCACCTGGCTCTTATCTCACCGCTTCAAAGGAGCGGGGGCATTAGGGATGGTAGTCATCTGTGATAAAAGGCACAACCGCTCTTGTCAGGCTGGCTGCAGTTCTCAGAGCAGGTGGTACAAGCATATAAGAGAAGAGACATGCTGAACCCACCCGGTACTAGTGCATGCCCTCGTTGCATTTACCTTTATCGGTATTTGAAATGCCGAGGATGTCACCAATATCACTTTAGTGCCGGGTTGTCTGAGAACTCGGAGGCTAGCGATGGATCGCATCCACTTGGTGGCGCTGTTGACTGCAATCATACACCTGACAGACACCCTTTTCTACGCGGTGCGCCTCTCAGGGGTGAGAACCCGCCGTCTGATCACAGCACTCTCCCTCTTTCAAATGATTGCCCTACTGGCAGGAGTGGCCAATATGGTCCAGGCGCCTCTTCTGTCCGCTATCGTCGAGCAGGCGATCAACGCCGGCCATGCCGCACATCAGGCTAACCTGGAGTACCTTCTCGGAGGTATCCGCCTGATCATTCTGGCATCTTCCGCCGGCACCATTGCTGCCGCAGCGATCGCTCCCATCTTCATCTTTTTCATGAACCGGGCGGTCTTCGTTTACGAACGGACGGGCTCGGTCTCACAACTACTGCTCCTGCTGCTGTCTCCGTCCCGGATTGTCCGGCTGTCCAGGGAGCTTTCCGCTGCCTTCGGCCAGCAACGCCGCGCCGCGCCCGCTAAAGCGCGCACTCGCTGGCCCCGCCCCGGCGACACCCGGCGGCGCTCTCCGCGCCGCAGGGGACTGGCGGCATTGGTCTGCTTGATCTTGCGGAGCAGGCCGCTGCCCTTCGTCCTGCTCCTGGTGCATATTCTGGTGGTCTCCATCTGGACGAACGGCGTCCTGGCCGCCCTATATGCCGGAGCGCTGCTGCCTGCCTACCGCTCCACCGCCAGCCTATTGTCCGGCATCGTCAACGGTATGGCCGCAGTGCTGTCCAATTTTATGATTGACCCGGTGACCGCGGTGATCACCGACCAGGCCCTGCAGGGACAGCGCGATGAGCGGGACATGATCAACCTCACCTACTGGATGATGTTCACCCGTTTGCTCGGCACAATTCTGGCCCAACCATTATTCATCCCCACCGTCCACCTGGTGGAGCTGCTGACCAGGATGATGACCTGACCTGGAGATGAATGGCTGGGAGGGGGTCGCAGAATCCTGAGCATCCGGCCTGGACGGGAGCGCCGGTTTGCTGTTTCTCATCCTAGCGGATCGATCAGTAGTTGAAATAGACAGTATTCCAAGGGAGTCGGACGACATCCCTGGCTTTTGTCAGTGCGGGCGACATTTTCGCAGTCCGCTTACAGGGTGACATTTTCCCTGTCCAGATGAATGCGTTTTAGGGTGACATTATCATAGTCCGACGACATGTCAGTGCGGGCGTGTTGCATTTTATCAGATTCCGGCTTATACTATACTAAAATTAAAACTGCAAAATCTATGAAGGAGAAAAGTAAGCCGGACCCAGTCCACCAGGGAGGAAGTGCCGTTGACTGTGAGCGCTTCCGGGAGATGGACGGCCGAAGTTCGCTCCGGAGATGCCGGCTGAAACCGCCGTTGGCGGCAAGTAGGCAGGGCCGTATGCTCCCGGCGTTACACGGGGATGGTATCGGAACCAGGTTCCTGTACCCGGCGATGAGTGAGTCCGGAATATTCAATCCGGGCTAACCAGGGTGGTAACACGGCAGGCAAACGCCTCTCGTCCCTAGCGGGCGAGAGTTTTTTTGTCGGGTGTGGCCGCTGGCCGGTATAGGAAACGTGATTTCCGTATCTTGAATCGAGGTGGGCCGTTGTCCGGCCAACTAGGGTGGTACCGCGGAAGCTCGCTGCTTTTCGTCCCTGGAGGGGAGAGCAGCGGGCTTTTTTAGTTATAAGAACATTTTTAATGAAGGAGGAGCGAGCGATGGTTGTGGTGATGAAGTTGTCAGCGGGAGAGGCCGCTCTTATCCCACCGCTTCGGATGTACTCCGCACGGGGGCATTAGAGCGGGCAGTCATCTGTGGTAAAGTGGATGATTTCCAACCCTGCTGGAAGACGCAACTGGGATTCAGATATGTCACGGAGGTGGTTGTATGAGTGAGTCAACATACCGGATCGGTTACTTGGGGCCGCGGGGCACCTTCTCTGAGCGGGCGGCGCGGCTGTTCCTTGACGGCCGGGAGGGAGAGCGCAGTGCCTGCGATTCCCTGGAGGAGGTGCTGGGCAAGGTGGCCGCGGGCGATCTGGATGAAGGGATAGTGCCGGTGGAGAACTCCAGTGAGGGAGCGGTGGGGGCCACCCTTGACCTGCTGGCCCTGCATTATGATCTGGTGGTGCGGGGCGAGTTGGTGCTGCCCGTCCCCCACTGCCTGATGGCCCGGCCGGGGGTGAGGATGGCCCAGGTGGAGCGGGTACTGTCCCACCCCCAGGTGCTGGCGCAATGCCGCAAATACCTGCAACAAAAGCTTTCCCGGGCACTATCCGTCGAGTGCCCCAGTACGGCTGCGGCAGCGGCCCGGGTAGCGGACTGCAACAACCCCTGGGCGGCGCTTGGCCCTGCCGATGCGGCAGATAACTACGGCTTGGCGGTGCTGGATCTCGATGTTAACGACTGCCCGGAAAACTCTACCCGCTTCTGGGTCATCGGCCGGGAGCCGCTTGCTAGCCCAGGCGCCGGTGCCAAGACCTCGATCGTTTTCAGCATCAAGGACCGGTCCGGCGCCCTGTACCACATCCTCGGGGAGTTTGCCAGGCGCGGCCTCAACCTGACCCGAATCGAGTCCCGACCGGCCAAGAAAAAGCTGGGGGACTACCTGTTCTTTATCGATTTCATGGGGCACACCAGTTTGCCACAGGTGCAGGATGCTTTGGCAGGAGTCGGTTTCCGGACCCTATTTCTCAAGGTACTGGGGTCATATACCTGTTTACCTTAGAAACAGCAAGGCTCCCATGTTTCGGGAGCCTTTGTTTTACCCCAATTTTACCCCAGTTTGAGTAAAAGCTTACGGCTTTTACGAGGAGCACAAAGATAAATAAGCACTGTCCGGTAATATAGCATGTTGTAAGAGGGAACTGAAGAAGCTGGGATATTCTGAGTGAAATTAATCTGTAAGTGTGCGGGGGGAACAGACATGATTCATGAGATACATCTGCAGAGTCAAAGACGGGACGAAATGATTGACATAACGGCGCAAGTTGAGAAACTTCTGGTTCAGGAAAATGTTCAAGAAGGGCTTATCGTTGTGTATTCTTCCCATACTACGGCAGGGGTAATGATCAATGAAAATGCAGACCCGGATGTACAAAAGGATATTCTGCGGAGGCTTGGTGAGATCTACCCATGGGAGGCTAAAGATCGGCACCTAGAGGGGAATTCTGCCGCCCACTTGAAAGCAAGTATAGCAGGGACATCCCAAACCGTCATTATTCATAACGGGAAATTGCTCCTAGGCCGCTGGCAGGGTATTTATTTTTGTGAATTTGACGGTCCCCGAGCGCGTATCTGTTATGTGAAGATTCTCAAGTAAACCATGAGGTGACTTAAAATATAGACTTTCAAAAGAGAACTTTCATAAAATAGGACAATACGACGATGAAGATAAGACATACGTCGAATTTAAACGGTATGAAGCTTTATCAGAGTGGTATGGTGAACATGCAAATAATACATTAAGTAAAATTAAAAATAAATTGGTTTACCCTCTAAAGTGGCTAATAGCCGATCTCATTGGAGTATATGCAACAAGCCCATAACAGTGGGGGATTGCTTTCCCCCACTGAAGCCAAGAACTCGTTAATACAGTGATGTAGCCGCTCTTATCCCACCG
>PLQY01000113.1 GCA_003160265.1 Peptococcaceae bacterium
CGTGCAATTTGAGACCGTAGGAGTCAAGCAATTGCTGGTCAAGTTCGCCCCGCTCGCCCGCCTGTAATACCTGTAAACCAAGCCGGTGCTGCCGGCTTTTTTAGTTATATGGGCCTAGCGGGGGAATAATTAGGTAGGTGAATAATTTTGCAGGACAACCGAAAGTGGGGGTATGCGCATGCCGTCCTTCGAGGAAGCGCAGATAATGGCCGAACACCTGCGCAGCGAGATCCGCAAGCATGATCACCAATACTATGTGCTTGATCGACCGCTGATCGGTGACGCTGACTATGACCGGTTGGTCAGTGACCTGGTGCGGCTAGAGGGTCAGTACCCTCAACTGGTGACGCCTGATTCTCCCAGCCAGCGGGTGGGGGGCGAGCCGTTGCCCGGTTTTCAGACAGTTCGGCACCCAGTGCCCTTGCTGAGCCTGGATAACGCCTTCGAGCAGGCGGAACTGCGCGACTTTGACCGCCGGGTGCAGCAGTTGGCGGGTGGCGCCATGTCCAGTGCCACCTCGATTGCGAGCGAAGCGAGTCGCGCCCGGTCCACAGGACCCGGCGCATCCTCTGGGCACAGAGGATATGGCGCGCTGGATTATGTGGTCGAACCCAAGATCGACGGCCTCACGGTAGTCCTGACCTATGAAAAGGGGCTCTTTACCCAGGCTGCGACTCGTGGGGACGGTCAGACCGGGGAGGACGTGACTACCAATGTCCGAACCATCAGAGTACTGCCGCTCAGACTCGCTGCCGCTCCTGACCGGCTGGTGGTCCGGGGAGAGGTGTTCATGCCCAAGAGGGCTTTCGTCCGCCTCAACGAAGAACGGGACCGCCGCGGCGAGACCCCCTTTGCCAACCCCCGCAACGCTGCCGCCGGTTCCATCCGCCAACTCGACCCCAAAGTCACCGCCAGACGCACCCTGGGTCTTTTTTTGTATCAGGTCCTGATAAGTTCGGAGCCTCCATTGCCAACCCAGGCAGAGGCGCTGTCATACTTGCGTCAGGTGGGTTTTTCGGTGCAGGAGCAAAATCAGCACTGCCGCGATATCGACGAGGTGATCGCCTGCTGCAACTCCTGGACTGAACGGAGACATTCCCTGGCTTACGAGATCGACGGCCTGGTGGTCAAGGTAAACAGCTTGCAGCTTCAGGAGAGATTGGGCAGCACCTCGAAGAGTCCCCGCTGGGCGATTGCCTTCAAGTTCCCGGCGGAACGGGTAGTCACCAGGATTGAAGATATCATCGTCAGCGTGGGGCGCACCGGGGTGTTCACACCGACGGCGATTTTGGAACCGGTTCAGGTGAGCGGGGCGACCGTTTCCAGAGCGACCCTGCATAATGAGGACATGATCCGGGCCAAGGATGTGCGGATTGGGGATTATGTGGTGCTGCAGCGAGCCGGGGACGTGATCCCCGAAGTGGTCAGCGTGCTCAAGGAGCGGCGCACCGGACAGGAGAGAGTTTTCCAGATGCCCCAGGTCTGCCCTGAATGCGGCAGCCAGGTAATACGCCTGGAAGGTGAGGCGGCCACCCGCTGCACTGGGATCGCCTGCCCCGCTCAGCTCAGGGAAATGATCCTGCACTTCGTGAGCCGGGAGGCGATGGACATTNNCCCTGGAGCGCATGGGGGACAAGTCAGCCGAGAACATTCTGGCGGCAATCGACAAGAGCAGGGGCCGCGGGCTCGCCCCCCTGATTTTCGCCCTGGGCATCCGCTTCGCCGGCACCCGCGCCTCGGAGATCCTGGCCGACCGGCACGGCAGCATGGAGGCCCTGGCTGCGGCCACTGAAGAGCAGTTGACCCAGATCCCGGAGATCGGGCCCAAGATTGCGGCCAGCATCGTCCAGTATTTTAGCAGCGAGCAGGCTCGCAGCCTGTTGCAGAAGCTCGGCATGGCCGGAGTCCGGATGCGGCAGGAAAAAGCGCCCGCAACGGCCGGGGGCCTGACCCTGGCCGGAAAACAGTTCGTGCTGACCGGAACCTTGTCCAGCCTCACCCGGGACGAGGCCGAGGGCCTGATCAAGCAGTGGGGAGGCCGGGTGGCTTCCAGCGTCAGCAAGAAGACCAACTACCTGGTGGTCGGCCAGGACCCCGGATCGAAGTATGACAAGGCGGTGTCCCTGTCGGTCCCGATCCTCGATGAGGACGCCTTCAGGAGACTGGCCGGCCTTTGAAGCTTGGCGCCAAATCCTGACCTTTTTGGTTCCAGGAGGCGTTCGTATAAAGGGGCGAGTGGAATGTTAGTAAACTGGCCAAGGGGCGACATTACCTCGCACAGATCGCCGGATTGTATACAAGTTGCGGGGTATTGGCGCTTCTGCTATAATTAGCATGATTTTTATGCAGGTCAACGTATTGAGGTGGCGATTGCTCGTGAAACTCAGCATAAGGGAAGTAGAGCACGTGGCCCTGCTGGCCCGCCTCGCCCTGAGCGAGGAGGAGAAGGAGCGCTTCCGCGCCCAGTTGAGTTCCATCCTGGACTATGCGGACCGGATCAACCAATTGGACACCACCGCGGTCGAACCGACCTACCACGTCTTACCGCTGCAGAACGTCTCCCGCCCCGACCAGAGAGGGACAACCCTGACCCAGGAAGAGGTCCTTCAGAACGCCCCGGACCGGGACGGAAGCTACTTCAAGGTGCCGCGCATCCTGTGACGTGAGAAGTGTGATCAAAAAGTGCGGCAACCGCCTGTATGGCAATTCACGCTGTGGTTTTGGCGAATGAAAAGAGGCTTCATACATGGAAATTTATGATTTGACGGCTCATGAGCTGGCAGATCTGCTCCGGCGGGGTGAGATGACCTCTGCGGAGGTTACGGGGGCGATCTTCAAGCGCATCCACGACGTTGATCCTGATGTGCAGGCATACGTCACCCTTACCGAGGACCAGGCCTATGAGACCGCCCGCAAGGTTGACGGGGAGCGCGGGCAGGGTCGCAGTCTGCCTTACCTGGCCGGGGTCCCCGCCGGTTTGAAGGATGTGCTCTGCACCCGGGGCATCCGCACCACCTGCTCGTCCCGCATGCTGGAACACTTCATACCGCCTTATAACGCCACGGTGGTGTCAAAGCTGGCTGCAGCCGGCGCCGTCTTCACCGGCAAGCTGAACATGGATGAGTTTGCCATGGGTTCGTCCACGGAGAACTCCGCCTTTTTCCCTACCCGCAACCCCTGGGACCTGGGCTGCGTGCCGGGTGGCTCCAGCGGCGGCCCTGCAGCGGCGGTGGCCGCCGGAGAGGCGCCCTACGCCCTGGGCACCGATACCGGCGGTTCCATCAGGCAGCCGGCCTCGCTGTGCGGCATTGTCGGCCTCAAGCCGACCTACGGGTTGGTCTCCCGCTATGGGCTGGTGGCCTTCGCCTCATCCCTGGACCAGGTAGGCCCCATGACCAAGGACGTCCGTGACTGCGCCCTGGTGCTCAACCTGATCGCCGGCCACGACCCCCTGGATTCCACCTCGGCGCCCATCCCGGTGCCCGATTACACCAGCTTTCTCACCGGGGAGATCAACGGCCTCAGGATCGGCATCCCCCGGGAGTTCTTCGGTGATGGGTTGGATGCAGGTGTGAGCGAGGTGGTGAAGGCATCTCTGGACAAGCTGGCGGAACTGGGCGCCATTATTGAAGAATGCTCTTTCCCCCATGCTGAGCATGCCCTACCCTGCTACTACCTGATCGCTCCCGCCGAAGCCAGTTCCAACCTGGCCCGGTACGACGGCGTTCACTACGGCTATCGGGCAACGCCGGATGACGGTGGCGAGTATGACCTGATGGATATGTACATGAACACCCGCAGCCAGGGCTTCGGGCCGGAGGTCAAGCGCCGCATCATGCTGGGCACCTATGTCCTCAGTTCTGGATACTACGATGCCTATTACCTGAAGGCCCTGAAGCTCAGGACGCTGATCCGGGATGACTTCAGCCGCCTGTTCGACCAGTTCGATATCATTGTCTCCCCGACTTCACCCACGCCCCCCTTCCGGTTGGGGGAGAGGTCAAATGATCCTCTGTCCATGTACCTCTCGGATGTCTATACGATTCCGGTCAACCTGGCCGGTATTCCCGCCATCTCCGTTCCCTGCGGATTTACAGGCGGCCTGCCGGTGGGGCTCCAATTGATGGGGCCGGTCTTTTCGGAAGGGACGCTGCTGCGCATCGCCTACGCCTTTGAACAGAACACGCCCCATCACCGGGCACGGCCCTCCCTCGAGGGCAGTGGTTCCGCCGCTCCTGGTACCCGCCGGGTGCCCTCCTCCACATCCGGGCTAACGCCCGGCCTGAAAGAATGTGGAGTACATGAGCACGGTGGGGGTGGGGGCGCGGTGCGGCAGGAAGGGGGATGCGTGCATGAGTAGCAGGTGCGAAGTGGTCATCGGCCTTGAGGTACACGTGGAACTGCATACCAGGACCAAGGCCTACTGCTCCTGCCCCAACGAGTTCGGCAGCGAGCCGAACACCAACGTCTGCCCGGTCTGTATGGGCCTGCCCGGCGTGCTCCCGGTCCTCAACCAGACCGTCCTGGAATATGCCATCCGGACCGGCCTCGCCTTTAACTGCGAGATCGCCTCGTTCAGCAAGTTTGACCGGAAGAACTACTACTACCCGGACTTGCCCAAGAACTACCAGATCTCCCAGTACGACCTGCCCCTCTGCCGGAATGGCTACTTGGACATTGAGGTAGACGGGGTGACGAGGCGTATCGGTATCACCAGGGTGCACATGGAGGAGGATGCCGGCAAGCTGGTGCACGGCGCCGCCGGTACCGACTATTCCCTGGTGGACACCAACCGCTGCGGGGTGCCGCTGCTGGAGATCGTCTCCGAACCGGACTTGCGGACGCCAGAGGAGGCCAGGGCCTACCTCGAAAAGTTGAAGGCCATCCTGGAGTACATCGACGTCTCCGACTGCAAGATGGAGGAAGGCTCCCTGCGCTGCGACGCCAACATCTCGGTCCGTCCGGAGGGGAGCACGGTCTTAAACCCGAAGTCGGAGGTCAAGAACATGAACTCCTTCCGGGCTGTGCAGCACGCCCTCGCCGGAGAGGCCGACCGGCTGTGCATCATCCTGGAAGAGGGCGGCCAGTTTTTGCTGGAGACCAGGGCCTGGGATGAGGCGGCGGGCGTCACGGTTCAGATGCGGATCAAGGAAGAGGCCTCCGATTATCGCTATTTTCCGGACCCGGACCTGGTGCCCCTGGTGATCAGCCCCGACCAGGTCGAACAGGTGCGGTCGGCATTACCGGAGTTGCCGTCTGCCAGGCGGCAGCGCTTCATGGCTGATTATGGCCTGCCGTCCTATGACGCCGGCATCCTCACCGGTTCCCGCGCCCTGGCTGACTTTTACGAGGCTTGTGTGGGGGCCTATCATGACTCCAAGACGGTCAGCAACTGGGTGATGGGGGAGTTCTTGAGGCTTCTCAAAGTCCATAACCAGGACGTGCCGGAGGCCCGGCTGACCCCGTCCCACCTGGTGGAGATGTTGAACCTGATTGACCAGGGAACCATCAGCGGCAAGATCGCCAAGGCAGTATTCGAGGAGATGTTCGTCTCCGGAAGACGTCCCCGGGAGATCGTCGAGGCCGGGGGCCTGGCGCAGATCAGCGACGCCGGCGCACTGAGCGCCGTGGTGCAGCAGGTGCTGGACGGCAATCCCGGGGTGGTGGATGACTATCGCAGCGGCAAGGAGAAAGCTCTAGCTTTCCTGGTCGGCCAGGTGATGAAGGCCACCAGGGGCCAGGCCAACCCGCAACTGGTCAACAAGCTGATCAGGGAAAAAACTCAGCATTCTTAGTTCTGACTACTGAATTCTGAATACTTGAGTAGGAGAGGTTAGTTGAGATGAGCAAGAGGAGAGGTGCGAGGTTATGAGCCAGATCAAGATCGTCGATACCACGCTCCGTGACGGCGAACAGACGGCGGGGGTGGTTTTTTCCAATCCCGAAAAGATCCGCATCGCCAAGATGCTGGACGACGTCGGGGTAGACCAGATCGAGGCCGGAATTCCGGTCATGGGCGGCCACGAGAAAGAGGCAATCACGGAGATCTGCAAGCTGGGCCTGCGCGCCAGCATTATGGGGTGGAACCGGGCTGTGATCAAGGACATCGAAGCCTCGCTGGAGTGTGGGGTGGACGCCGTAGCCATCTCCATCTCCACCTCCGACATCCACATCGAGCACAAGCTGCGCAGCACCAGGAGCAAGGTGCTGGCGGACATGGTCAGGGCGGTGGAATTTGCCAAGCAGCAGGGAGTCTACATCTCAGCCAACGCCGAAGACGCCTCCCGGACCGATCCCGATTTTCTGTTCGAATTCACCCAGGCTGCCAAGGAGGCTGGGGCTGACCGGGTGCGTTTCTGCGACACCGTGGGGATCCTCGATCCCTTTACGACTTTTGAACTGGTCAAGAAGCTGATCGACACCGCCGGCATCGATGTGGAGATGCACACTCACAACGATTTTGGCATGGCCACCGCCAACGCCCTGGCAGGCGTCAAGGCGGGCGCCGGGTGGGTCGGAGTGACTGTGATCGGGCTGGGCGAGCGGGCGGGGAACGCCGCCCTCGAAGAGGTGGTCATGGCCCTGAAGTGCCTGCAGGGGGTTGACCTCAACTTCAAGACTGCCAAGTTCCGGGAGTTGGCGGAGTACGTATCGCGGGCGGCCAGCCGTGAGCTGCCGGCCTGGAAGGCGATCGTCGGTTCCAACGTGTTCACCCACGAATCCGGCATCCACGTCGACGGCACCCTGAAGAATTCCAAGACCTACGAGGCTTTCTGTCCCGAGGAGGTTGGCCTGACCAGGCAGATCGTGATCGGGAAGCATTCCGGCAGCCACTCCATCAAAGCCAAGTTCGAGGAATACGGCCATCACCTGACTGACCAGGAGGCCGAGGACGTCCTGGCCGAGGTCAAGAAGGTCGCCGTGGAGCTCAAGCGCCCCCTGTTCGACAAGGAACTGGTCTTTATCTACGAGGATTATCTCAAGGCTAAAAGTAGATAAGAGGCATGCTGGTGGTTGGCCGTTGGAATTTGCGTGCCGGTATGTCTTGCTGTTCATTGAATACAACACAGCACTAACGAAAGACGGAAGCTCTTCTGGCGGCTTCATTTGAAAAAACGCTACAAATGACACTTTGCCTCAAAGTGTTAGTGGTGTTTCTTTTTCTAACCGCTAACCTTCAATCATTATGTGCAGGAGGAGAACCGTTTGGGAAAGACCATAGCCGAAAAGATCCTGAGCCGGAAAAGCGGCCAGGATGCCCGTGCCAACGACCTGGTGGTGGCCGACCTGGATTTCCGGATGGGGCAGGATGGCACCTCTCCCCTGGCAATCCGGGCGTTTGAGGAGATGCGAGGGAAACAGGTCTTTGACCCGCAGCGGGCGGCACTGGTGATCGACCACAGCGCGCCAAGTCCGCTGGAGGGCGTATCGGCCCTTCACCACCTGATGCGGTCGTTTGCCAAAGAACAAGGGATGCTCATGTATGATATCGGGGAGGGAGTCTGCCATCAACTGGTGCCCGAGAAAGGCCACGTGGGGCCCGGTTCGCTGGTGATCGGCGCCGATTCCCACACCTGCACCTATGGCGCCCTTAATGCCTTTGCCACCGGGGTGGGTTCCACCGACCTGGCGGCAGCCCTGATTTCCGGCAAGATGTGGTTCAGGGTGCCCGAGTCGCTCCGGTTCGTCTGCCGCGGGCAGTTGTCGGCCGGCGTCTATTCCAAGGACCTGATCCTGTTCCTGATCGGGCAGGTGACCGCTGACGGAGCGACGTATATGGCGGCCGAATACACCGGGGAGGCGATCGGCGCCCTGTCAGTCGACGCCCGCTTCACCATCGCCAACATGGCTGTCGAGATGGGCGCCAAGGCCGGCTTGATGGAGGCCGATGACAAGGTTCTGGCCTGGGTGCGGGAGCATGGAAACGGGAACTTCGAAGCGGTCAGCCCGGACCCGGAGGCGGAGTATGCCAGGATTTTGGAATACGATGTGAGCTGCCTGGAGCCGCAGGTGGCCAAACCACACCGGGTGGACAATGTGGCGTCGATCGGCGAAGTCGCCGGAACTGCCATCCAGCAGGCGGTACTGGGCACCTGCACCAACGGGCGCCTGGAGGATCTGCGGATTGCCTCCGGTATCCTCAAGGGGCGCCGGGTGCACCCGGANNCATCCCGCCGTATTTACCTGGAGGCCATGGATGAGGGGATCATCCAGGACCTGGTGCGCTCCGGCGCCGCAGTGGTGACGCCAGGCTGCGGGCCCTGTGTGGGAACGCACAACGGCGTTCCTTCGGACGGTGAGAACGTGATCTCCACGGCCAACCGGAACTTCAAGGGCCGGATGGGCAACAGCAAGGCTTTCATCTACCTGGCCTCTCCGGCGACGGTAGCGGCTTCCGCCCTGGCCGGCGCGATTGCCGATCCCAGGGAATACCTGAAATAGCGAGGAGGTTGGCGAGATGGAACTGAATGGTAGAGCCCATTGCTTCGGCAACGATGTCAACACGGACTATATTATTTCCGGCAAGTATAAGTTCAAGACTCTGGACATGAAGGAATTGGCCAGCCACGTCATGGAAGACCTGGACCCGGATTTCGCCCGGAAGGTGCAGCCCGGCGATTTTGTGGTGGCAGGGCGCAACTTCGGCTGTGGTTCATCGCGCGAGCAGGCGCCCCTGGCCCTGTTGAACGCTGGAGTGGGCGCGGTGCTGGCCGCATCCTTTGCCCGTATCTTTTACCGCAACGCCATCAACACCGGGCTTCCGGTGGTGGAATGCGACACGGCGGGGATCTCCGACGGCGATGAACTGTTGGCGGACATGGAGGGCGGCGTTTTGAGAAACCTCACCAGGGGTACCGAAACTCCGATCAAACCACTGCCCGCATTCATGCTGAAGGTACTGTCGGATGGTGGGCTGGCCGCTCATTTCGTGAAGTATGGCACTTTTGACATCGATTAAACGCAAGTACTCACTGGCTACTGAATTCTGAATACTGCATAAGATGGAGGATTAACCATGGCAAAGCATACAGTGACCCTGATCCCGGGCGATGGCACCGGACCGGACGTGACCAGGGCGGCCCGGATCGTGATCGATGCGGTAGACGCCGGGATCGAGTGGGAGGTCGTGGAGGCCGGCGAGGCGGTGATCGATCAGTGCGGCACACCGCTACCGGATTACGTGCTGGACTCGATCCGGCGCAACCGGGTGGCCCTGAAGGGGCCGTTGACCACGCCGATCGGGAAAGGCTTTCGCAGCGTCAACGTGGCTCTGCGCAAAGAGCTTGATCTCTATGCCAACGTGCGGCCGGCAAAAAGCCTGCCGGGGGTGAAGACCCGTTACGAGGGCGTGGACATCCTGTTGGTCCGGGAGAACACCGAGGACCTCTATGCCGGTATCGAGCACATGGTGGGCAGGGATGCCGCCGAGAGCATCAAGATCATCACCCGCTTCGGTTCATCCAGGATCGTTCGCTTTGCCTTTGAGCTGGCCCGGAGAGAGGGGCGCCACAAGGTAGCCGCCGTTCACAAGGCCAACATCATGAAGTGCACCGATGGGCTGTTCCTGGATGTGGCCCGGGAGATCGCCCTGGAGTATCCGGACATCGCCTTTGAGGACCGGATCGTCGATGCCTGCTGCATGAAGCTCGTCCAGAGCCCCGGGGACTTCGACGTTCTGGTGCTGCCCAATCTATACGGGGATATCGTCTCCGACCTCTGCGCCGGTCTGATCGGAGGCCTTGGCGTCGCCCCCGGCGCCAACATCGGTGATCAGTGCGCCGTCTTCGAGCCTGTCCACGGGAGCGCCCCCAAGTACACCGGAATGGACAAAGTCAACCCCCTGGCTACCATCCTGTCCGGTGTTTTGATGCTCAAGCACCTGGGCGAGCATGAGGCTGCCGCTCGCATCACGAAAGCCGTGGATACAGTTTTAAGCGAGGGCCGGCAGCTCACCTACGACCTCGGGGGAACCGCCAAATCGTCGGAGATGGCCGCGGCCATAGCCGAAAAGCTGTAGTAATCAGGGGTCGGAAGTTGAATGCGAGACCGGATCAAGAAATCAGAAGGAAGCACCAACTCAATCATGAGAGTGAGCGCCACTGCAGGCCTATACCCTGAAAAAACATAAAGAGATCCCGATGAGAAACTTTTTAAATATCAAAGAGCCGGTGAACGCCTGGACACACTTTATCACCTTTCTGGCTGCCATTGCCGGACTGGCCTTCATCGTGGTGATGACCCGGACGAATAGCACCAGACTGATCGTCATGACAATCTACGGGATCAGCGTGATCACCCTGTTCGGCACCAGCACCCTCTACCACTGGGTCAAGACGACCCCATCCAAGGAACTGCTTTTAAAAAAAATTGACCACGTATCCATCTTCTTTTTAATTGCCGGCTCCTATACGCCGGTGTTTTTCTTTGCCCTGTCAGGCGCCTGGAGGTGGGCGATGCTTGGGGCAGTCTGGGGTATCGCCGTCTCTGGAATGTTGCTGAAGCTATGGTTTATCGGCCTGCCCCGCTGGGTCTCGACGGTTTTCTATGTGCTGCTGGGCTGGATCGCTATTGTGCCATTGGTGCAATTGGTGCACAGCCTGCCGCCCGTCATCCTGGCACTGATGATTGGTGGCGGGTTGGCCTACACTATAGGAGCGGTGATTTATGCCACCAAGTGCTGCAACTTCTGGCCGCACCGCTTCGGTTTTCACGAGGTCTTCCACCTGTTCGTCAGCGCCGGGGCTGTCACCCACTTCATCATGATGCTGGCTCTGGCAGGGCTGATCAAACTGTAACTTCATTAGTTGCCATGTCACCTCTATAAAATTACTTATAGGCGTTCTTGTATATTCATCTGTGAGACACTGCATACTAACTCCGCAACTGCAACAGCAATCCTGGAAGGGAAGGCGATCGGCGGATGTTCCTGCGTCGGGGCGGGCATGCATCTCAACAAGAGCCGGCCGAGAAGAGCAAGTCGGCATCTGATCGAAGAATTTACATACCAACAGTTGGGAGATGCAGTCGGTGCGAATTCTGATGCTTTCCTGGGAGTTCCCCCCTCGCAGTGTGGGCGGCCTCGCCCAGCACGTCTATGATCTGGCCACGGCCCTGGTGCAGGCCGGGGAAGAGGTGCACCTGATTACCTGCGCTGCTGACAAGGCAGAGGCGCGGGAAGTCGTCAACGGCATCCACGTCTACCGGGTCAACCCCTACAACCTCTCGGCTCCGGACTTCCTGACCTGGGTCCTGCAGCTCAACCTGAGCATGGTGGAGTATGGGATTTCCCTGGTTAACTCCCTGGCCGAGTTCGACCTGGTGCACGCCCATGACTGGTTGGTGGCCTATGCCGGCAGGGCTCTGAAGCATGCCTACAAGGTTCCCCTGATCGCCACCATCCACGCCACCGAGTACGGGCGCAACCAGGGCCTGCACAACGACCTGCAGCGCTATATCAGCGACGTGGAGTGGTGGCTGGTATTCGAGGCGTGGCGGGTGATCGTCTGCAGCCACTACATGGAAAAGGAACTGCAGCGGGTATTCCAGGCGCCCCTGGATAAACTGCGCGTCGTTCCCAACGGTGTGGACATGACGCGTTACCAGCAGGCCGGTCACGAACTGTCCAGGTCAGCCTTCGCCGCACCGGACGAGAGGATCATCCTGTTCGTGGGACGCCTGGTGCAGGAAAAAGGGGTACACCTGCTGATCGATGCGGTTCCGAAGGTCCTTCATTATTACTCTAATGCCAAGTTCATTATCGCCGGGCGCGGGCCGGCGGAGGATTATTTGAGAAACAAGGCGGTGGATATGGGCATCACCAACCGCATCTATTTCACCGGATATATCGACGACCGGACCAGGGATTTCCTCTACCGGGAAGCGAATGTGGCGGTCTTCCCCAGCCTCTATGAACCCTTCGGGATGGTGGTCCTGGAGGCCATGGCGGCTATGACCCCGGTGGTGGTGGCGGATGTGGGCGGCCTGTCGGAGATCGTCGTCCACGAGGAGAATGGGCTGAAGTTCTACGCCGGAAATCCCAACTCCCTGGCGGATAACGTCCTGCGCCTGCTTCACGAACCGGGCCTGGCGGCCCGCCTGGCGGCGACCGCCAAGCAGGAGATCTCCAAACTCTATACCTGGCAGGAGATCGCCAGGCAGACTCAACTGGTCTATGCCGAGGTCAAGGATGACTATGAGGCCAGTGCCTGGAAGACGGACTCCTGGCTGTGCAACATCGACAGATTGAAACAGAGCCGGGCCGCTGTCAGCGGCATTGGAAGATATTATGGTGAGATAGGTGAGGCGCGGGGTTATCCGTGCCCGCCAGGGCGGACACTTGCTCGCATCACAGAAGATGGAGGCTACCGGCAAGACAGCGGCGTCGAGCACTGATCTGAGAGGCGTGATGTTTAGGGTGAAGGTGAGAGGCGCAAAACGGGTGCCCGGGGCGGGATGCTCCGGGTGCCCAATTTTAATTTTATTTTAACGCAAAGGATCGGTTCTTTAACATCATTTTAATATGTATCGAGACTACAATAGGCATTGCAGAACTCCAATAGAAGTAATTGATTTCGCCAGAACAAGGTAGCCAATCAGGCGCGATATCACGCAGGTCATCGCCGATGCACGACGGAGAGGTCAGGGAAGAGGTCGTGCGCCACAATGACGAGATGGCAAGGGAAGGCTTGCGCGTCCTTGCCTGCGCCTACCGTGACATTCCTCAGGGCATGCAGGAATTTCGGATGGAGGACGTCGAAAGAGATCTTGTTTTCCTCGGATTGGCAGGGATGATGGACCCACCCCGGCCTGAAGTGGCTGATGCGGTCAAGATGGCGCGTAACGCCGGAATCAGGATCATCATGGTCACGGGGGACTATGGACTGACGGCTGAGCCTTTGGCGCCGTCCTGTTTGTGGCTGAGGAACTGCGGAAGTTGGTAGTAAGACGGCTGGATTTAAAGAAACATGATAAATCAGCTATAATAGAAGCGCAGAAAGCTTAAAGGCCGGCACTAAAACACCTACAGTTGAGAAGCGGGATGCGGGAAGCGAGAAGCGAGAA